>NZ_DATDMY010000291.1:0-12873 GCF_036518555.1 Dokdonella sp.
CTTGTCCGGATCGACGCCGATCAGGATGTGCGTGTCGTCGACGAAGTGGTACTTCGGCACCGCGAGGTTCGCCGGCGCAGGCACGCCGTCGTAGACGCGGCCGGCCATGTCGTAGCGCGACTTGTGGCAGGGGCAGTAGAAGCCGCCCTTCCACTGCGGATCGAACGGCTCGGGCTTGAGTTCCGGGAAGAAGTCGGGCACGCAGCCGAGGTGCGTGCATATGCCGGTCACGACGAGCCATTCGGGCTTGATCGAGCGGTACTCGTTCTTCGCGTACTCGGGCTGCTGCGCGGCGTTCTCCGACTTCGGGTCGCGCAGGCGCGCATCGACCGACGTCAGCGTGTCGAGCTGCGCCTTCGTGCGGTTCACCACGAACACGGGCAGGCCGCGCCACTCGAACGTGACCTTCTGGCCCGGCTCGATCTTGCCGATGTCGGCGAGCACCGGCGCACCCGCCGACTTCGCCTTCTCGCTCGGCGTCCACGACTTGACGAAGGGAATCGCGGCCAACGCGACGCCCGCACCGCCGACGACCGATGTCGTCGCAGTCAGGAATCGACGGCGCCCCTTGTCCACCACAGCATCGTTTGCCATCAGCACTCCGCTGCAAAGCTGAAAAAAACGCGGGAACCGCTTAGCCCGCCCGATGACCGGCCGCGCCGGCTTCGCGCCACGCCTCGCCGCGCGCGTGCGCGCCGTCGCGAAAAACCAGTGGCACGCCCGGCCCGCGGGCCGGGCCCCAAAATCGTGGTAGTTTAACGAACGCCCCCGCACCGCACAATCAAAGCGGTGCCGGCGAATCGCCGCACCGCGGCCACGGAACTTCATGCAGAGCCGCCGCTACCACGACATCGCCGTCTTCGTCATGCGCAGCGCCGTGGTCGGCCTCGCCGCGGCGTTCGTGCTGAGCGTGTTCGCGCCGGGCCTCGTCGAGCGCCTGCGCGGCACCTCCGGCGTCAGGTCCGGCGCCGAGACCGCCTACGAACGGCGTGGCCCCGTTTCCTACGCCGACGCGGTCGGTCGCGCCTCGCCTTCGGTGGTGAACATCTACGCGAACCGCATCACGACGCTGCGTCGCGCCTATCCGGTACCGGATCCGATCAACCAGCGCCTGCTCGGTTACGTGACCGGGCCGCTGATCCAGCGCCGCGACCAGAGCCTCGGCTCAGGCGTGATCTTCAGCGCCGACGGCTACGTGCTCACGAACAACCATGTCATCACCGGCGCCGACGACATCCAGGTGCTGCTCGACGATGGCCGCGTCGCGCAGGCGCAAGTCACGGGTACCGACACCGAAACCGACCTCGCCGTGCTCAAGATCGATGCGAACGGCCTGCCCGCGATCGAGGTCGCGGAAGATGCCGCGCCGACCGTCGGCGACGTCGTGCTCGCGATCGGAAACCCGGCCGGCTTCGGCAAGACCGTGACGATGGGCATCGTGAGCGCGACCGGGCGCCAGCTGAACCTGTCCGCGTACGAAGACTTCATCCAGACCGACGCCGCGATCAACGCCGGCAACTCGGGCGGCGCGCTGATCAATGCGCTCGGCGAACTGATCGGCATCAACACCGCGGTCTACAACCAGCCGATCTCGACCGGCCTCGGCCGCGCGCAGATGCCCGAAGGCATCGGCTTCGCGATTCCGGTCACGACCGCGAAGACCGTGCTCGACCAGATCATCAAGCACGGCCACGTGATTCGCGGCTGGATCGGTGCCGAGTACACCGACATCCCGCCCGCGACCGGCGCGACCGGCCGCCAGCCGGGCGTGCTCGTCGTGCGCGTGCTGCCCGAGAGCCCGGCCGCGCAGGCGAACCTGCAGCCCGGCGACCTGCTGCTGAAAGTGGACGGCGTCGCGATCGCGGACCAGGGCGACCTGCTCACGCGCGAGGCGGCGTTCGCACCGGGCACGAAGGTGCGCGTGGAAGGACTGCGCGGCAACATGCCGTTCGCGGTCGACCTCGTGCTCGTGCAGCGACCGGCGCCGAGCACGACCGGCGCGTAGCGCGAGGCGAGAGCGGGAAGCCGGCTGCGCGCTGCGGCCCGCAGTCTTCGGCGCGATCTCCGCCGACGCCGCGGAGCCGGCTCGACGGCGTCAGTTGAACGTCGGACGCTGGGCCCTGGGCGTCACAGCGCCTTCGCGTAGCGGTCGCGCAAGGTCGCGACGCGGTCGACGTACACCTGCGTCTCGTCGTAGGGCGGCACGCCGCGATACTTCTGCACGGCGCCGGGCCCCGCATTGTAGGCCGCGGTCGCGAGGCGCGCATCGCCGTTGAAGTTCTTGAGCAGCATCGCGAGATAGCGCGCACCGCCGCGGATGTTCTGGCTCGCGTCGAACGCATCGGCCACGCCCATGTCGGTCGCGGTGTCGGGCATCAGCTGCATGAGCCCCTGCGCGCCCTTGCTCGACAGCGCCATCGGGTTGTATGCCGATTCCGCGTGGATGACTGCGTGCAGCAGCGCGCTGTCGAGTCCGAACTCGGCCGCCGCCGCGGCGATTTCCGCCTTGTACGCATCGAGATGCAACGCCGTTCGGGCGAAGTCGATCTTGGAGTGGATGTCGCACGCGACGCAGGTCGCGATGTAGGTGAACAGCACCGCGAACGCGCCGCCGCTCGGCTTGATGTTCGTGTACTCGGTGATGCCGTTGTTGCGCTGCACGCGGTAGACCGCGCCGCGCAGCACGCGTGGCACGGCGGCCGCGGCGACGCTCGCGGTCGGCGTTGCGGCCGGTGCGACCGCCCGCGTACCCGGCCGCACCGGCCGGTACGGCGCCGCGATGAACAGCGGGTTGCCTACCGTCGTCGCGCTGCTGGCGACGTCGGCGAGCACGGTGGAGAAGTCCTGCGGCTCGTAGACCGGTGCGCTGCTCGCGGCGTCGGCCGCGACCCGGCGGAAGTCCGCGCGCACGATCGACGCCGGTTCGCTCGCGACCGCGGCATCGACGGTGGAAAAATCCGCCGCGTTCTCCTCGTAGGTCCAGCCCGCTGGAGCCGCGGGCTTCGCGGCCGCGCGCGCCGCCGGTGCGGGCGCCACGGGTACGGGCGCCGCGGCCTTCGGCGTATCGGCGAACGCCGCGATCGCCTTGCAGTTCGAATACCCCTTCGTCGTGCTCGTGTACGCGATGCTGCCGTCGTTCGTGTCGCACTTGAACAGCACGCTCGCACGCCCGCCTGCCGGACACAGCAGCAGGAGCAACAACCCGTAAGCGAGGGCGGGAACGCGGAATGACGGCATGGCCATATTCAAACCTATCCGGCTCAAGAGTTTCCGCTGCATTGTTCACGTTGCCAAGCGCGAATCGTGACGCATCGCAACAAACGGAAGCCCATACGACCGCGGCGCCCGCCCGCGGGTTCCCCGGGGGCTAAGCCCTTGCGCGGAAATGCTAAACTGCCCGGTCCACGACGTACCTGCCTCCGACACATGACCGGCAAGCTCTACATCAAGACCCACGGTTGCCAGATGAACGAGTACGACTCGGCCAAGATGGCCGACGTACTGCGCGCGTCGCACGGCCTCGAGCTGACCCAGGACGAGGCGGAGGCGGACGTCATCCTCGTCAATACCTGCTCCATCCGCGAGAAAGCGCAGGAGAAGGTGTTCAGCCAGCTCGGCCGCTGGAAGCAGCACAAGCAGGACGGCAAGCCGGTGCTGATCGGCGTCGGCGGCTGCGTCGCGAGCCAGGAGGGCGATGCGATCGTCAAGCGCGCGCCGTTCGTCGACCTCGTGTTCGGGCCGCAGACGCTGCACCGCCTGCCCGAGCTCATCGAGGCGCGCCGTGCGACCGGCCGGCCGCAGGTCGACATCTCGTTTCCCGAGATCGAGAAGTTCGACCAGTTGCCCGAACCGCGCGCGGAAGGGCCGAGCGCGTTCGTCTCGATCATGGAAGGCTGCTCGAAGTACTGCTCGTTCTGCGTCGTGCCATACACGCGCGGCGAGGAAATCAGCCGGCCGTTCGACGACGTCGTCGCGGAGATCGCGTCGCTCGCCGAACAAGGCGTGCGCGAAGTGAACCTGCTCGGCCAGAACGTCAACGCTTACCGCGGCGCGATGCACGACGGCTCGATCGCCGACCTCGGCCTGCTCATCCACGCGATCGCCGAAATCGACGGCATCGGCCGCATCCGCTTCACGACGTCGCATCCGCTCGAGTTCTCCGACTCGCTCATCGACGCGTATGCGAACGTGCCGCAGCTGGCGAATTTCCTGCATCTGCCGGTGCAGTCCGGTTCGGACCGCATCCTCGCCGCGATGAAGCGCGGCTACACGGCGCTCGAGTTCAAGCAGAAGATCCGCAAGCTGCGCGCCGTGCGGCCCGACATCTGTATCTCGTCGGATTTCATCGTCGGCTTCCCGGGCGAGACCGATGCCGACTTCGACAGGACGATGAAACTCATCGATGACGTCGGCTTCGACCAGAGCTTTTCGTTCATCTATTCGAGGCGCCCGGGCACGCCCGCGGCGAACCTCGCCGACGACACGCCCGACGCGGTCAAGCATGCGCGGCTCGAACGGCTGCAGGCGGCGATCAACGCGAACGCGAAAGCGATCAGCGACGCGATGGTCGGCAGCGTGCAGCGCGTGCTCGTCGAGGGCCCGTCGCGCAAGAACCCGAACGAGCTCACCGGCAAGACCGAGAACATGCGTTCGGTGAACTTCCCGGCGCCCGCGCGGCTGATCGGTCGCTTCGTCGACATCGTCGTCACCGAGGCACTGACCAACTCGCTGCGCGGCCGCGTGAAGGTCGACGACGGACTCGCCGCCAGCGCCGCGTGAACGCCGCGCTCGCCATCCGCGAAATCGGCGTGGACGGTTTCGCGCGCGCGTGGCCGATCTTCCGCGACGTCGTCGCCGGCGGCGATACCTACAGCTACCCGCCCGACATCGACGAAGCGCAGGCGCGCGCGCTGTGGACCACGCCGCCGAGCCGCTGCTTCGTCGCCGAGCGCGACGGCGAGGTGCTCGGCGTCTACATGTTGCGGCCGAACCAGCCCGGCCTCGGCGACCATGTCGCCAACTGCGGCTACATGGTCGCGCCCCATGCGCGCGGCCAGGGCATCGCTTCGGCGATGTGCGGGCATTCGCTCGAGCAGGCGCGCCGCGCGGGCTTTCGCGCGATGCAGTACAACTTCGTCGTCAGCAGCAACGATGCCGCCGTGCGACTCTGGCAACGGCACGGCTTCGCGATCGTCGGCCGCGTGCCCGGTGCGTTCCGCCATGCACGCCTCGGGCCGACCGACGTCTTCGTGATGCACCGCGCGCTCTAGCGACGCGCACGCCGCGCGCGCCGGTCGCAGGCGTCGCACGGCGCCGCCGCCTCAGCCCCGCACGATGGCGTCGAACGCGGCACAGGCCGGCACGTCCCTGAGCTGGACGCGCCACGCCGTCCCCTCCGGATCCACCTCGAGCCAGGCGTCGCGGGCGAGCGCGCAGCGGGCGGCGCGCTCGTTCCCGGCGCCGGCTTCGTCGACGAGCAGCGTCAGGAAGGTCGCGACGACGACCCGGTTGACAGCCTCACCGAGGTCACGGCGGCCCGCGGCGATCGCGGCCGCCGCACCCGCACGGTCGCCCTGCGATCGCGCCAGGCGCAACGCCCCGATCGCGGCCGCGATGCGATCCTCGGCCGCGGCCGGTCGCGCCGCCGCGGACGCCGCGAGCCGTCGCTGCGCGCCCGCCGTGTCGCCGATGTCGAGCGCGGCCTCGACGAGTACCTGCTCCACAGTGCCGCGGTAGCGGGCATTGCCGGCATCCGAGAGGTAATCCTCGCCGATGCGCACGAGCGCGGCGTAGGCGCCGGTCGATCGCGTCGCCTCGAGCGCGGTGAAGGCGCGCTCGATCGCGCACCACGCGAGATCCTCCGCAGCGTTGCCGCCGAGCCTGGCGTAGATCGCGGCCGCGCGGGCAAACCGCTCGTCGGCCGCCGCGTACTCGCCGACGACGCGCAGGTCGTCGCCCTCGATGCGAAGCGCGTACGCGTGGTAGACCGAGTCCGGAAGGTTCGTCGCATAGATCGCGCCGGCACGCGCCGCGCTGCCTGCCGCGGAACGTGCGTGACCGCGCTTGCGCTGCGCGAGTTCGAGGCTCGAATGGAACGCCGCGAGGCGCGTGCTGCCCGCGCCGTACGATCGCTCCGCCGCGGGCGCGAGCGCGGCGAGCAGCCGTTCCGCGTCGTCGGCACGCCCGGCCATCGCGAGCGCACTCGCGCGCTGGCGGCCGACCCAGACACGCATGCCGTCGAAGCCTTCCGGCAACGCCGACGCCTCGCTCCAAAGGGCATCGGCCTCGGCGAGCGCCTCATCGTCGCGGTGCAGGGTCGACAACAGGTCCATGCGCTTGAGGCGCAGCGCGAGGCGCTCGTCGGCATTGCCGTCGCTGCGGGCGACCGCGTACAGCGCGAGCGCGGCCTCGACGTCCGCGAGCGCCGCCTCGGGTGCGCCGAGCGTGCGCTGCACGTGCGCTCGAATCCCGAGCGCCTCGATGCGCAGTGACGCATCCTGACGCGCGATCGAAGGCCACAGGGCGGCCAGCGACGCGAGCGCGGGTGTGGTCGGATCGAGCTCGAAGCGGCTCGCCACGTCGCGCAGGGACAGGCGCACGCGCAGCGGGTCCGTTGGCGCCACCTCGGCCGGCAACGCATGCAGCGCCGCTGCGAAGGCGACGGCAGCGTCGCGGCTGCGACCCAGCGCGAACAGGCCATGGCCGATCGCATCCAGCAGCTGCGCGCGCAGGCGCGGATCGAGCCCCGCCTGGGCGCGCGTGCGCGCCGACGCCGCGTCGAGCATGTCCGCCACGGTCAGGCTCGAACCGCGCAGGTCGTAGGGATCGGCCGCGTCGAGCAGCGAAACGAGCAGCGCGTTCTGCCGCTCGGCGCGGTCGCGCTCTAGCAGCGCCTGGTCACGCTGGTGCACGGCGACGGCGAGCCCGGCGAGCATGCCCGCTACCGCCAACGCCGCGCCGCCGACCGCGGCCCGGTGGCGACGCACGAACACGCGCGCCCGATATGCGAACGATCGCGGCAGCGCGTCGACGGGCTCGCCGGCGAGGTGGCGACGGACGTCCGCGGCGAACTCGCCGACCGAGCCGTAGCGCTCCGCGGCGTCGGTGCGCAACGCGCGTGCGACGATTGCCTCGAGCTCGCCACGCAGGCGCCGACGCAGCGCGTTCGGCGTGGTGCTCCGTGCAGCCGCGACATGGGCCAGGTCGTCCGCCGATGCGCCCGCGCGATCGCGCAGCAACGGTGCTTCGGCGCGCGGGCGGGCGGAGCCGTCCATGCGGCCAAACGGAAACGGGCCGGCCAACAATTCGTACAGCAGCAGGCCGAGCGCGTAGACGTCGGTCGCCGTCGTCGCGGATTCGCCGCGCAACTGCTCCGGCGACGCATAGCGCGCGGTAAATCCGACCGTCGCCGTCGCTCGGTCGTCGGCCGAGA
The DNA here is from genome assembly GCF_036518555.1 of Dokdonella sp. GTDB lineage: Bacteria > Pseudomonadota > Gammaproteobacteria > Xanthomonadales > Rhodanobacteraceae > Dokdonella_A. Next base: position 7,433 of record NZ_DATDMY010000291.1, read on the forward strand.
GCAGCTTGGCGATGCCGAAATCGAGCAGCTTCACGTCGCCGGCGGCATCGACGAGGACATTGCCGGGCTTGAGGTCGCGATGGACGATCGCGTGCCGGTGCACGTAGGCGACCGCATCGGCCAATTGCAGCCAGAGCCGCAGGCGCTCGTTCACGTCGAGGCGCGCCGTGTCCGCGTGGGTGGCGAGATCGGTGCCCTCGACGAGTTCCATCGCGAACCAGTGGCCGAGTTCCGGGCTCGTTCCCGCATCGAGGATGCGCGCGACGTGCGGGTGCGAAAGGCGCGCCAGGAACGCACGCTCCCGTTCGATGCGCTGCTGGACGGGCCCGGACAGGTGCAGGCGTCCGGTCAGTTTCAGCGCGACGCGTTGCTCGATCGCGCCGTCGCGGCGCGAGGCGGCGTACACGACGCCCATCCCGCCGGCGCCGAGGCGCCGCTCGAGCACGTAGGCACCGACCGTGCGACCGACCAGCGGATCGCCGGCGGGTGCGAGATCGGTTTCGTCGAGCGCGGCCATCCAGCGCGCGAGTTCGGCGGCGAAATCCGGGTCGGCCGCGGCGAGTTGCGCGAGGCGCGCAGCGCGCGCGTCCGAGGGCTGCCCGATCAGATCGTTGAATTCCGCCTTGAGTCGCTGGAAGCGCGCGCCTTGCATGATCGACCTTCACCCGTGCGTCATGCAGTGCGTACGTCGTCGGGGCGCGTACCCGACACGCGCTGCGCGCTTAGGCGCCCAGATGCTGGCGCAACCATGCGCGAGCCATCGCCCAGTCGCGATAGACGGTGCGTTCGTCGACGCCGAGCAGGTGGGCCACCTCGGTGACCTCGAGGCCCGCGAAGCTGCGCAGCTCGACGACCTCGGCCATGCGCGGATCGAGTTGCGCGAGCGCATCCAGCGCCTGCGCCAGCGCGGCCACGTCGGTGCCGGGCTCGATCGGCAGCGCGATCGCCTCGACCAGGTCGACGCGCTGCCAATGGCCGCCGCCGCGCTTCTCGCGATGCTGTGCACGCGCGCGATCGATGAGCACCTGGCGCATGAGTTTCGCTGCCGTGGTGAACAGGTGGCGGCGATCGGTGATGCGCACGCGGTCGGCGCCGAGCAGGCGCACGAACACGTCGTTGATCAACGCGGTCGGTTGCAGCGTGCCGTGCCCTGCGTTCGAACGCAGTTCGGACGCGGCGATGCGCCGCAGGTCGTCCCACACGTCCGGCAACAGGTCGTCGAGCGCCTGCGTGTCGCCCTCGCCCCAGCGCCGCAGCAGACCGGTGACGTCGGCACCGCCCTCCCCCATGTCCCGTGCCTCCGCGATGCGTCCGCAGCAGTCTAGCCGACGCGCGCGTGTCAGGTCCGCCCGTCGACGGCGTAGGTCGAGGCTGGAGGGCGCATCTCGCGCCGAGGAGTGGATCGATGCTCACGAAATCCGGGATGGGATGGACGTGCTGCCTGCTGGCAGCGACGGCCGCGCACGCAGGCGGGGAACTGGACGCGACTTTCGGCGACGGCGGGCGGATGCTCTACGCGATCGCTTCGCGCGATCCGGCGCAGACGCCGGGCGCGCTCGCGTGGGCCCAGGTGAGCCCGCTCAAGGTGCTGCCGCTCGGCGACGGTCGCTCGATCGTGCTCGCCAATGCCGCGACGCCGTACGACGTGCCGATCAGCACGGAGTCCGTGCCGGTCGCGGTTCGGATCGGCGCCGACGGCAGCTGGGACACGAGCTACGGCATCGGCGGACGCGCGCTCGTCTACGTCGGCGAGGACTACGACTGGCGCGCGAGCGATGCCGTCCTGCTGCCCGACGGGCGCGTCGTCGTCGTCGGCACGATCGACAATCCGGACGGCAGCAGCGACATGGCGGTGTGGGCGCTCGCGCCCGGCGGCGAACCCGATACGACGTTCGGCGTCGGAGGCCTCACGCGCCTGCATCGCGGCGGCGTGCCTTCGGACGCCGGCAAGGCGATCGCGTTGCTCGACGTCGACCTCGCCGGTACGGGCAGCGCGAGCACGGTGCTCGTCGTCGCCGGCAACATCCGCGACGGCCTCGCCGGACCGCATACGCTCGGCGCGGCGATCCTGAGCCTGGATGGATACCTGTGCCCTTCCGGCCTGGCCGGCTGCGGCAACGTCGTCGGCGGTGCGGGCGACGGCTACAGCGGCGAATGGCGGATGCTGCGCATCGACACCGACCTGTGCCCGAACGATGCGGACATCGATGTCGCCGACCTGACCGGTTTCGCTGCTGGCGTGTCCACCGCGATCCCGATCGCAATCCGCGGCTGCGGCGATACCGGCGTGATCAAGCACACCCGCATCGGCAATTTCGGCGGCGCATGGGCCTGGGGCGCGAGTGGCGCGTACGGCAACCAGAGCCGCTCGCTGATCGGCTTCGGGCCCGGGCTCGCGGTCGAGGTCAACGCGATCGCTTCCGCGCCGACGTCCGGCGATGCGGGCAACGAATCGATCGTCGTCGCCGGCTTCGTCGCCAATGCCGATCGCAGCTTCCCCGCGATCCTTGCCGCGCGCGTCACGCGCGACGCGATCACGACCGCGACCTACGGCATGGAGATCCCCGGCGATCCGTGGCAGAGCCCGGGTGCCTACGCCGGCGCGATCGTCGTGCAGGCGGACGGCAAGGCGGTGCTCGGCGGCGGCTATGCGGCCGGCGACTGGACCTACGGCGACGCGATGCTCATGCGCGTGAACGCCGACCTTACTCCGGATGATTCGTTCGGCAGCCTCGCGGCGAGCCTGCCGGGACGCATGGGCTACGGCTATACGATCGGCGGCAGCGATCGCGACAACCGCGCCGACACGCTCGCGCTCACGCCGGACGGCAAGCTGCTGTTCGCCGGCTACGCCTACGCGAGCGACGACGGCCAGTCCCGCTACGGCTCGGTCATGCGCGTGCTGCAGCAGGGCGACCGCATCTTCGCCAATGCCTTCGACGGCTCGCCATGAGCGCGCCGTGCGGTCTGCGTGCGAACGGCTCGACGCTCGCCGGTCGGGCGATGGTCATGGGCGTCGTCGTCGCACTCGCCGCGTGCGGGCGCGGCCCTGCACCCGTCGCGGCCGGCGGTCCGCAGGCTGTCGGCGCGACGGTCGCGACGCACGCGTCGACATCCATCCGTGCGAACGTGCTCGCGCTCCGCGTCGACGGGCGCGCGTGGCATGCCGATCGCGCGATCACGGCCATCGTGGATCCGCCCGGATTCGACCGCATGCTCATGCTGTCCGGATCGTTCGGTGCGAAGGATCGCGACGAGCAGACGTTCAACCTCAACCTCGCCGGCGTCGACCGCCCGGGGCGATACCTCATCAAGGGCGGGAACGTCGCCGCAGGCGCCGTCCAGCTCGCCAACCTCGATGCGACCCGCTACCTCGCCGGCGGCGTGCTCGGTGCCGACGTCGTCGTCGACGTGCGCGTGCTCCAGCGCTCTCCCCTTGCCGTCGAGGTCGGCTTCGAAGGCACGCTGGTCGCGAGCGACGGCACGATCCTGCGCATCGAAGAGGGGCACTTCGCCTATCGCGAGTGACGGGCCCGCGGGTGTCAGGTCGTCACGCCGACGTCGTACGCCTCGGTGACGGGCGACACCCGCCCTACCGGAGACCCGCCGTGAAAACCATCCTCCGCCTCGCCGGCCTCATCGCCGCCGGGAACGCCGTCGCGGCGACGTACGTCGTCGACACCACCAGCGACGACGCACTCGACGCTTGCACCGTGGCCGTCGCCGACTGCTCGTTGCGCGGCGCGATAGCGCGCGCCAACGCAGGCTCCGGCGGCGACCTCATCGCGTTCGACATACCGGACAGCGATGCCGGCTTCGTCGCCGCCACGCACCACTGGCGCATCGCGCCCGCGACCGACCTCCCCTTCATCACGGTGCCACTCGACATCGATGCCTACACCCAGCCGGGCGCCTCGCCGAACACGCTCGCGCCGACCGAAGGCGGCAGCGATGCCGTGCTCAGGGTCGAGTTGCACGGCGACGGCGGCCCGAGCGGATCGGGCTTGTCCGCCGGTGGCGCGCTCCACGTGCGCGGGCTGGCGATCAACGCGTTCCACGCGAACCTCGAACTGTATGCCCCGGGCGGCCATCGCATCGAAGGCTGCTTCATCGGCACGGACATCACGGGCATGCAGGCGGTGTCGGCGCCGGGCGCGATCGGGATCCACCTGCGCGGCAGCACGGCCGTCGGTGGCGTCGCGCCCGCCGCACGCAACGTGATCGCCGGCAATGCGTACATCGGCGTCTGGGACGAAACCGGGACGACCTCGTCGCCAAGCACCTACGAAGGCAACCTGATCGGGCTCGCCGCCGACGGCGCATCGGTCATCGCGGGACAGGGCTACGGCGCGTACATGAACGACCCCGCCGCCGGTACGCGCGTCGGCGGCGCGCTGCCCGGGCAGCGCAACGTCTTCGGCGGCAACGAGATCCATGCGCTCTACGTCACCGGCGCCGCGCTCGCGGCGGGTACGGCGCCGGTGCGCATCGTCGGCAACGTCTTCGGCACGGACTGGAGCGGCACGCTGGCACGGCCGAACGGCGCCTACCCGGCCTCGCCGTCACAGCCGCAATCGACGATTTCGGTGTTCCGCGGCGGCCATTGCGGCGTCGCGATCGGCGGCGACGCCGCGGGCGAAGGCAATCTCGTCGCCTACGGCGCGGCGGCCGGCGTGCAGATCGCCACGTGCACGGGAGCGCCGGTGCTCGGCAACGCGTTCATCGGCAATCGCATCGGCATCGACCTGTCGCCGACGAGCAATGCCGACGGGGCGACCGCGAACGACCCCGCGGACGCCGACGAAGGCGGCAACCGGCAACTCAACGCACCCGTGATCGAGGACGTCGCCTACCTCGACGCGGGCGCCACCATCCGCCTTCGGTATCGCGTCGACGCGGCGCCGGCGAATGCGAACTATCCCCTGCGCATCGACGTCGGCTGGGGACGGCGCGGCCAGGCGGCGGGTATCGCCGTATCCGACGCGTACGCCGTGGCCGACGCGCAGGCGGCGCGGAGCATCGAGTTCCCGGCGGCGGACCTGCACGGGCAGGCACTCGTGTTGTCGGCCACCGACGCCGACGGCGACACGAGCGAGTTCTTGGCCGAGGACCTGTTCGACGACGGCTTCGAGCCGTGACGCGCCGCTCGCGTCGCGCCTGCTCGCGATCCTCGCGCGCTTGCGCCGGGCACGCAGCGCGAGCCGTCGCGGCGCGAGCGGATCAGTCCAGCCGTTTCTGGAAGCGCAGGATCGACGCGCCCATCATCACCGCGGTGAACGCGATCAGCGCGACCACGTCGGCCCACATCTCGACCAGTCCCGCGCCGCGCAGCATCACGCCGCGGATCAGGCGCAGGAAATGCGTGAGGGGCAGCACTTCGGCGAGCCATTGCGCGAACTTCGGCATGCCTGCGAACGGGAACATGAAGCCCGACAGCAGGA
>NZ_DATDMY010000292.1:0-10101 GCF_036518555.1 Dokdonella sp.
CCCCGCAGATGCGCCAGGCGCCGCCGCAGCGCGAAACGCGCGAAGCCCCGCAGATGCGCCAGGCACCGCCGCAGCGCGAAACCCGCGAGGCCCCGCAGATGCGCCAGGCGCCGCCGCAGCGCGAAACACGCGAGGCCCCGCAGATGCGCCAGGCACCGCCGCAGCGCGAGGTGCGCGAGGCACCGCAGACGCGCCAGGCGCCCGCGCAGCGCGAAACGCGTCAACCGGCCCCGGTGCAGCGCACGCAGCCGCAGGAACGGCGCCAGAACGATCGCGACAGCGACAAGAAGGACGACGATCGGCGCCGCTGATCGGTCTCGCAGGCAGGAGACGCCGCGCAGGTTGCGCGGCGTCTCCTTTTCATGGCGAAGTTCGCACCGCATCGACGCCCGCGCGGGTACGACACGCCGATACAATCGGCCCTCATGAACGTTTATCTCAATGGCGAAGCTCGCCGGGTCGATGAGCGCTGCACGCTCGCCGAGCTGCTCGAGTCGTCGGGCCACGCGGCGCGACGCGTCGCGGTCGAAGTGAATCGGGACATCGTTCCGCGCAGCCGTCACGCGGAACATCGCCTCGCCGAGGGCGATCGCATCGAGATCGTGCACGCGATCGGTGGCGGCTGACGCGCGCGCGAGCGACGCGCGTTTCCCGCGAACGAGCAGGCGCGCTCCGAATCGGCGAAAATGACCGGATGTTCGACCGCACCGGTTCCACCGCCATGAATGCCCTCGCCGAATCCCCGCTCGCCACCGACGCGCTCGTCATTGCGGGCAAGACCTATCGCTCGCGCCTGCTCACCGGCACCGGCAAGTTCAAGGACCTCGACGAGACGCGACGCGCGACCGAGGCCGCCGGCGCCGAAATCGTCACGGTCGCGATCCGGCGCACGAACATCGGCCAGGACCGCGACGCGCCGAACCTGCTCGACGTCTTGCCGCCGGACCGCTACACGATCCTGCCCAACACCGCGGGCTGCTACAGCGCCGATGAGGCCGTTCGAACCTGCCGCCTCGCGCGCGAGCTGCTCGACGGCCACACGTTGGTCAAGCTCGAAGTGCTGGGCGACCAGAGGACGCTGTTCCCGGACGTCGTGCAGACGCTCGTCGCTGCCGAGACGCTCGTGCGCGACGGCTTCCACGTCATGGTCTACACGAGCGACGACCCGATCCTCGCGCGCCGCCTCGAGGAAATCGGGTGCGTCGCGGTGATGCCGCTCGCGGCGCCGATCGGCTCCGGCCTGGGGGTGCAGAACCGCTGGAACCTGCTCGAGATCGTCGACAACGCGAAAGTGCCGATCATCGTCGACGCGGGCGTCGGCACGGCGTCGGACGCGTCGATCGCGATGGAACTCGGCTGCGACGGCGTACTCATGAACACCGCGATCGCCGGCGCGAAGGACCCCGTACTGATGGCGCACGCGATGAAGCTCGCAGTCGAGGCCGGACGCGCGGCCTTCCGCGCCGGACGCATCCCGCGCAAGCGGTTCGCGTCCGCGTCCAGCCCGCTCGAAGGGATCGTCTAGTGCGATCGCCGACGATCGCGGGCAGCCAACGGCGGCGATCCCGGCCCGCCATCCCCACGAACGACACGTGCGGTCGTGCGCATGGATGAATCGGGAATCCGCGCTCGCCGCATCCGCAGCTTCGTACTGCGCCAGGGTCGCTTCACGCCCGCACAGCAGCGCGCGTTCGAGGAACACTGGGCGCGGTACGGCATCGACGTCGCAGGCGACGGCGCGCCGCGAGATTTCGCCGCGGTCTTCGGGCGGCGCTCGCCGCTCGTGATGGAGATCGGCTTCGGCAATGGAGAGCAGCTGCTGCATTCCGCCTCGGCCGAACCCGACCGCGACTTCCTCGGGGTCGAAGTGCACCGGCCCGGCGTCGGCCGGCTCATGAACGCGCTCGCCGAAGCCGGCGCCGCCAACGTGCGCCTGTACAACCACGACGCGGTCGAGGTGCTCGAGCGCGAGATCGCCCCGGGCGCGCTCGCCGAGGTGCGCATCTTCTTCCCCGATCCCTGGCACAAGAAGCGCCACAACAAGCGGCGCCTCGTGCAGCCGGAGTTCCTCGCACTGCTCGCGAGCCGCGTTGCCGTGGGTGGCCGCTTGCATTTGGCGACCGACTGGGCCGACTATGCCGGGCACATGCGGGACGTGCTCGCGGCCGCACCGGACTGGCGCGTCGATGTGGCACATGCCGATCCGGCCGCCCGCCCGCCGTGGCGCATCGAAACGCACTTCGAACGCCGCGGGTTGCGGCTCGGCCATGGCGTATGGGATTTCGTGCATGAACGAATCCGGGCGTGATTGAACCGGGACCGACCACGGGCGCCGATGCCGCTGCGGCGCACGGGCGTGGCGTCGCCGATCCGTCGCCGGGAGCGGGCGCACGCGTGCGCCACGCGGCAGGATGTGCGGCCATACGCAGATCGAGTGATTGCAGCCCCGAATGGACGCCGGACTGACCCTCACCACCAACATGGCGCTCGTGTTCGCGCTGCTCGCGTTCACGATGCTGATGCTGGTGCTCGAATGGATCCGCGCCGACGTCGTCGCGCTGCTGGTGATCGTGGTGATCGGCATCACGCGCTTGCTGCCGGTCGACCAGCTGTTCGACGGTTTCGCCGGCAACGCGGTCATCTCGCTGATCGCGGTCATGATCATGGGCGCCGGACTCGACCGCACCGGGGTGCTCAACAAGGCCGCCTCGTTCATCGTCCGCCTCGCCGGCGGCGTCGAGTCGCGCGTGTCGCTGCTCGTCAACGGGATGGTCGGCGCGATGTCGTCGGTGATCCAGAGCCAGGCGCTGTCGGCGCTGTTCCTGCCCGTGGTCAGTCGCGTGAGTGCACGAACCGGCCTGCCGCTGAAGCGGCTGTTGCTGCCGATGGCGTGCATGATCCTGTGCGGCACGAACACGACGATGATCTCCAACTCGCCACTGATCCTGCTCAACGACCTCATCGCGAGCGCGAATCGCAACCTGCCGCCCGGCGCGCAGACGATCCAGACCTTCACGTTGTTCGCGATCACCCCGGTCGGGGTGCCGTTGCTGCTCGGCGGTCTCGCTTTTTTCGCGTTGTTCACGCGCCGCCTGCTGCCCGGCGACGAGGAGCGGCAGAAGGTCACGCCCGGTCGCACCGAGACCTACTTCGCGGAGACGTACGGCATCGACGGCGAGGTGCTCGAGCTCACCGTGACGACGGACAGCCCGCTGGTCGGCATGAGTGTCGCCGAGGTCGAGCAACTGCGAGGCGCGCCGCTCATCCTCGCGCTGAAGACGGGCAGCGAGGCGCGCCTGGCGCCGCCGGCGGACCAGATGATCTGGGTCGGCAGCGTGCTCGGCGTGCTCGGCAAACGCGATGCGGTGAACGACTTCGCTAACGTGCAGCTGTGCCATGTGCAGTCGCGGCTGCGCAACTTCGCCGACCTGTTCAACCCCGCGCGCGCCGGGATTTCGGAGGTCGTGATCCCGCCCAACTCGACCTGGATCAAGAAGACCGTCGGGGAACTGCGCCTGCGCAAGACGTATGCGATTTCCGTGCTCGCGGTCAATCGCGGCGAGCAGGTGTTCCGCGAGGATCTGCGGCAGGTCGCGCTGCGCGCGGGCGACACGCTCGTGCTGCACAGCTTCTGGCGCGACCTCACGCAGACGGCGGAGTCGCGCGACTTCGTCGTCGTGACCGTCTATCCGAAGGAAGAGCACCGGCCGAGCAAGATCTGGCATGCCGCCGCGTTCTTCGCGCTGGCCATGGGACTCGGCCTGTTCACCGATCTCAAGCTGTCGGTCGCGATGCTCGTCGGCGCGGTCGGCATGCTGCTGACCGGCGTGCTCGACATGGACGAGGCGTACGGCGCGATCAACTGGAAGACGATCTTCACGCTCGCGTGCCTGATCCCGCTCGGCGCCGCGATGGACTCGACGGGTGCCGCGGCGTGGATCGCGCAGGAAGTCCTTAAATACCTCGGCGAGTGGCCGCAGTGGGGGCTGCAGGCGGTCGTCGCGGTGCTCACGCTGCTGCTTGCGCAGGTCGTGTCGAATGTCGGCGCGACCGTGATGATGGTGCCGATGGCGATCAACGTCGCGCTGGCTTCCGGCGGCAATCCCGCGCTTTATGCGCTCGTCGTGGCCGTGTCGACGTCGAACGCGTTCATCCTGCCGAGCGCGAATCCCGTGATCACCATCGTCAGTGGCCCCGGCGGCTATCGCGCGCGCGACTTCCTGCGCGTCGGCGTGCCGCTCACGCTGCTGATGCTCCTGATCCTGCTCGTCGGCGTCAACGTCTGGTTCGGCCGCGCCTGATCCGCGATCGCCCGTGCGCGGCCCGCCATCCCGCGGGTCGGATCGACCCGGGTACGGGCGGGGTCGGTCGAGCCGAACGCGCTGCCGCAGCGCCGCGCTCGACGCATGAGCCAAGTCGTACGCGCACGCACGCTGCGCTGCGGACGCGCGCTCGGCCCGCCCGCGCCCCTGGCGATGCGCGAATGCGCCGGCGCCTCGACCCATCCCTTCAGGACGGCGGCCCGGATCATTCGATATGATCGTCCGGCCGAGGCGCGAGTAATTCTAGCGATGACATCGATGTGTACGAATGCATTCCCGCGTTGGCTGCAACCGATGCAGGGTCTGCTTGCACTTGCATTGGCCTTGCTCGCCGGCAGCGCCATCGCTCAGAGCGTGCTGCCGCTGCCCGCCGGCGTGCGCAATGTCGCCGGCACGGTGCGAGCGATCCTCGTGCAAGCGGACGGCCGGGTCGTGCTCGGCGGGTCGTTCACGGCCGTGGACGGCATCGCGCGCAGCAACCTCGCGCGCTTGAATGCGGACGGCAGCGTCGACCTCGGCTGGAACCCCGGCACGGACGGGAGCGTGATGTCGCTCGCCGCGACGGCCACGACGATCTACGTGGGCGGCTGGTTCGACCATGCCGGCGGACAGCCGCGCGCGAGCATCGCCGCCGTCGATTCGACATCGGGCGCCGTCCTCGACTGGAATCCCGGCATGCCCAGTGCGATGGGGAATTTCGTGCTCGCGCTCGCGACCGACGGTGCGACCGTGTACGCGGGCGGAGCGTTCCAGGCCATGGGCGGCGAGACGCGCGCGAATCTCGCCGCGATCAATGGCACCACCGGAACGGCGCTGCCGTGGAACCCATCGGCCGGGGGGCTGACCTCGAACGTCAATGCACTCGTCGTGACCGGGGGCAAGGTCATCGTCGGCGGCCTGTTCGAAGAAGTTGGCGGGCAGAGTCACAGACTCCTCGCGTCGATCGATGCGTCGACCGGAGTCGTCGACGCATGGACGCCGATGTTCAGCGATCTGGCCTTTGCCGTTCGGGCACTTGCCACCGATGGCCAGGTGCTCTACGTCGCGGGCGATTTCCTGGCGCTCGACGGAGAGTCGCGCGCGGGACTGGCCGCGATCGACCTCGCGTCGCATCAGCCGACCGCGTGGAACCCCGATCCCATCGGCTCCATCTCGAGCCTCGCGGTCGCGGGCACGCATGTTTATGTCGGCGGCCATTTCAGCGATGGCGGTCCATACCATGCGGGCGTCGCCGAACTCGACGCCGCCGACGGCGCCGTCGTCGACTGGCATCCATCGCTCCAAGGCGACGATGTCCTCGCGATCGCCCCGGATGCCGGCAATGTCCATCTAGGCGGGACCTTCACGCGCACGAGCGGCCAGTCGACCGGCGGCTATGCGCGCCTCGATGCCGCGACGGCCGCGCTGGACGCGTCACCGCAGTTGGAAACGGAAGCGTCCGTCGACGCGATGGCGGTGCAGCCCGACGGACGCATCGTGATCGGCGGTCGATTCACCGAAGTCGCCGGAATCGAGCGAAGCAACATCGCACGGCTCGAAGCGGACGGCGCCGTCGACGCGACCTGGAATCCATCGGCCGACAGACGCGTCGCTGCGTTGGCGTTGCACGCGGGTACGGTCTATGCGGGCGGCAGCTTCTGGAACATCGCCGGCCACGCCCGACAGGGCCTTGCGGCGATCGACGGCAACACGGGCGAGGCGTCGGCATGGAATCCGTCCGTCGCCGGCGTCGTGTATGCGCTGCTGGTGGCGGAGGGGCGGTTGTACGTCGGCGGTTCGTTCTCCCAGATGCAGGGAGCCCACCGGAATTTCGCCGCGTTCGACCTCGCATCCGGCAATGTGCTGCCGTGGTCGGTCGATGCCGATTCCTTCGTCAATGCGATCGCGGCGACACCTTCCCGCGTGTACATCGGCGGCAGCTTCGCGACGTTCGCGGGCCAGTCACGGTCGCGCCTCGCTGCGATCGACTCGGCGAACGGCTCGCTCACCGCGTGGAGTCCCGCGCCAGATCGCCCGGTTGCAGCACTCGCGGTGGCTGGCGACACCGTGTATGCAGGCGGCCACTTCGCGCAGGTAGACGCCCTGCCCCGCGCCGGAGTCGCCGCGATCGATGCCGCGGACGGGAGCGTCCGCGCATGGAACCCATTCGCGCGAGGCTTCGTCCTCGCACTGTCGACAACCGACGCTCGACTGTATGCGGGCGGCTACTTCAGCACGATGGCCGACGAGCCGTGGCGAGCCGTCGCGGCGTTCGACCTCGGGACGTCGGCGCTGACGCCGTGGGCGGTCGAACTCGATGCCCATGCGACCTCTCTCGCGGTCTCGGAGGACGACGTGTTCGTCGGAGGGCCGTTCCAGCATGCGAACGGGCTGTCGCATGCGGGGATCGTCGCGCTCACGCTGTCGGACGACCCGATCTTCGCCGACGGTTGCGACGCGGCCGACTGACCGCGGATGTCGCGCAAGAACGGCAACCTGCATCGGCGTAAGATCGAGCCGGAGACCACGCCCGCACGGACGCGCCCCATGCCGGAGGTGCCGCCACCATGATTCGAATCGCCTTCGTTGTTCTCGCCGCCGCCGCGTCCAGCGGTGCGGCCCACGCCGACGGTTGCCGCGTGACCGGCACGGCCTACGACGCCGACGGACGCCCGCTGCAATCGGCCGTGTTGCGCCTCGTCGACCTCCAGACGCGGCAGTCGGCATTCATCGCCGCGGACGCGAAAGCAGGCTTCAGCTTCGACGCCGTCGCGCCGTCCGACATCGGCCGCTATCGCATCGACGTGCTCAGCGCGCCGACCGTGGTGACCGGCTCGCGCATCCCGACCCGGTCCGTACTCGGCAGCTCGCCGACGTTCGCGTGCGGATCGGGCCAGATCGCGCGCCAGGACGTGACGGTGCAGGCTTACTGACGCGTTCAGCGCAAACGCACCGCACCATCGACGACCTCGACCGGGAGGCCGGCGAGGCTGTTGCTGCAGGGTCCACCGAGGCACGCGCCGTCGACGACGCGGAACGTGGCGCCATGCGCGGCGCAGACGAGGCGCCCGTCGTTGACGAGGAAGCGGCCCGGCGCGTAATCGAGGCGGCGCCCCGCGTGCGGGCATTCGTTGTGGTACGCGAACGCGCGCTCGCCCTGGCGGAGCACGATGAGCTCGAAGCCGCCGGTCGAACTGTCCACGTGCACCGCGATCGCGCCGCCGTCGTCGATGTCGTCGAGCCGGCACAGCGGCGAAGAGGAATGCATGGCCTTCCAGCACTTGTCGTAATGGGCCGCCACCCCCTATGTTGGGGAGGCTGCGTGCCCAGCGGGCGCGCATTCTGGCATACGAACCGCCTGCGTGTTCGGCGGCGCGGCCCGCGGATGGCGCGGGAACGCTCGGTGCCGATGTCGGAGCCGCATTCCGGATAGTTGTCGGAGTCGGCGCTTCCGGACGCGTCCCGGATGGACGAGGCCGGAATTCCACCAGGAGTACAAGCATGTTCCACGCCGGCCTGCGCCTCGTGAAATCTCGCCACCCCCTCGCGCGCCTGGCCGCCGCGCTGATCGCGGTCGTACTCGTCATCGGGCTCGTCGCCGTAGGTGTGTTCGCGTTGGCCGTGCTCGTGGTCGGCGGCGCCCTGTTCGCGCTCGTACGCGCGCTGCGCGCGCCGCGGCCCGCGGCGGCGGCCGGCACCGCGACGCCGAGCGGCGTCATCGAGGGCGAGTTCACCGTGGTCGCCGACGGTCCCGCGCGCAAGCGCGCACCGACCGGCGCCTGACGCACGCGATGGCTCCATGAAATAGCCATGCGGCGGGCCTCGCAGCGCCCCCGCGCACGCGGTATATCTATGCCACGGCGCTGAGTGGCGTTTCCCCGAACGCGCGACGCGGCCGATCCACGCGCTGTGCAACGGATGGGCGCGCGCCGCGGCCTCGCGCCCATGCCCTGAGCCGCGCCCGCAACCCTTCACCGAAAGGCCCTGTCATGAACGATATGTCCGGTCGCGGTCGCCTCGACGCGCCCGCTCCCGTCTCGCTGTTCGGTCCGCAGGTGCTCGTGCCGATTGCGTTGCTGTCGCTGTATTTCGTCTGGGGTTCGACCTATCTCGCGATCCGTGTCGCGGTCGCGAGCTGGCCCCCGTTCCTGATGGCCGCGGTGCGGTTCCTCTGTGCGGGCGGGGCCCTCTATGCGTTCCTGCGCTGGCGCGGCATGGCCGCGCCGACGCGGCGCCAATGGCTCAACTCCGCCGCGACCGGCGTCATGCTGCTCGGCTTCGGCAACGGCCTCGTCTGCTATGCGGAACAGACCGTCGCGTCCGGTCTCGCCGCAGTCGCGGTCGCGAGCATGCCGCTGTTCGCAGCCATGTTCGGCGGCCTGTACGGCCACTGGCCGCGTCGGCTCGAATGGCTCGGCCTCGGCGTCGGTTTCGCCGGCGTGATCCTGCTCAACCTCGGCGGCAGCATGGCGGGTTCGCCGATCGGCGCGATCGCGCTCGTCGTCGCGGCCGGCTCGTGGGCGTTCGGCTCGGTCTGGAGCAAGCGCCGCGACATGCCACCCGCAGCGATGAATACCGCCGCGCAGATGCTCACCGGCGGCGCCGCGCTGCTCGTGTTCGCACTCGTCATCGGCGAGCGCCTGCCGGTATCGCCGCCGCTCTCGGCCAACCTCGCGCTGGTCTACCTCGCCGTCGCGGGTTCGCTGGTCGGCTTCAGCGCCTACCTCTACTTGCTCAACACCGTGCGCCCCGCGCTCGCGACGAGCTACGCGTACGTGAATCCACCGGTCGCCGTGCTCGTCGGCGCGCTGTTCGGCGGCGAGGCGGTGCATGGCCTGGACATCGTCGCGATGGCGGTGATCCTCGCCGGCGTCGCGCTCATCGCGCTCGCGCGCGAGCGTGCGGCGTAGCGCGCAGTTCGATCACCGCTCGGATTCCCATTCGCTGCGGGCGCGCGAGTCGCTCGCCGCGCGAACGAGAGACTGCCTCCATGCGTCTCGCAGGACGTCGAAGAACGCGGCGTCCCTCGAAGTCAAGTAGATGCTCCCGGAATCCCTCGTCATGACGGCCACGACCGTCCACAAGAGGACATGCCTCGCGCGGATCGACGCAATCTCTGCGTACGCGACGCGTCGTCTCTTCCCGACGCCAAGGTGATCTCGGCAGGCCAGCACCTGGCCCGAGAAATAGCCTGCCGACATGAATCCCCATCGGGTCACGTAGTAACACCGGCCCGACCAGAGGGGCGTGGAATGCGGCGCGCGGTCGGTCGAATCGTCAGGGTGCATGCATCGGCCGCTTGGCAAGAGATCGACTGCAGCGATCGGAGCGACGATGATCCATCGCGCTCACGCGTATGGGCACGCCCGCATCGTTTGCGTCGCTCATGGCGGCTCCTTTCATCCGGTTAGTATGGCTCTCTTGCCTGCGCCCGCGCGATGACCGCATGACCGATTGCTGCGCCAACTGCCACGCCCCGATCGATGGACGCTACTGCCGCGATTGCGGCCAGAAGCGCTACGAACCTGCGGACCGGCGCTTCGGCCATCTGCTCGCCGAGTTCGTGCACGGCCTCACCGACCTCGACTGCCGCGTCTGGCGTTCGCTTCTCGCTCTGCTGTTCCAGCCAGGCCTGCTTTCGCTCGACTACAACGAAGGCCGGCGCGCGCGCTGGCTGTCGCCGGTGACGCTGTTCTTCGCGGTCAACGTGGTCTACTTCATCTCGCCGCTGCACGGCGACTACGCGATGCAGTTCAGCCGGCACGTGTCCCCGCGCATCGCAGCCGCGGCGGCCGACCCC
>NZ_DATDMY010000293.1:0-8583 GCF_036518555.1 Dokdonella sp.
GCCAACGCGCTCGCGCCCGCACGCGTGCACGCGCTCGTCGCGCGCGCGGGCTGGCGCGAGCGGCGCGGCGACGCGGCAGCGGCGGCAACCGCGTACGGCCAGGCATTCGAGCTTGCGCAGGCGTTCGCGACCCCGCTGATCCTGCGCGACGCGGCGATCCCGTACGCGCGCTACCTGCTTTCGCACGGCGACCCCGATGCGGCGCGCCGGACGGCGAGCGTACTGGCGCCCCATGTCGAGCACGATTTCGCGAGCGCACTGATGCTCGCGCGTGTCGCCGCCCGGGCGGGCGATCGCGCGCTCGCGCGAACCTGCTTCGCACGCGCGCGCAGCCTCGCGGGGGAGCGCTGGTCGCCCGCGCTCGCGGCGGAGGCGGCCGCAGCGGACGCGATCGCGCCGGGCCCGGCCTGAGCGGCCACAATCATCGTTGAGCAACGGATTGCTGATGCTCGACTAATGCGCGCCACGGCGGCGGCTCCCATGCTCGCCGGCGGCACGCGGCCTCGCGCCGCCCGCCGTCTTGCGTGGACACGACCGAATCGAGGGGATCCCTTATGCATTTCCAGCAGAGCCGTCGGGCGTCACGACCGCGGCATTCCATCCACGAGCGCGCCGGGTTGCGCGGCGCGGTCGCGTTGGGCATCGCGTTGGCCACCGTCAGCGCCACGGGCGCCGCCGCACCGCGCGGTACCGGGATCGATCTTTCGGTGACGCTCGGTACCGATCTGTCCGAGGGCGCCTGTGGCGGCGCCACGCAGCTCGACGTGACCCGGCTCGACCCGGTCAATTTCTGCTACGTCGTGACCAACCATTCCCCGACGACGCTGGCCTGGCATACGCTCGCGGACGACGTCTCCGGCGTGCTGCTCAGCGCGGTGCCGATCGCGCTGCCGCCGGGCGCGAGCTACCAGTACAACCGCATCGTCACCGCCCGCGAATCGCAGGCGCCGGACACGCGCTGGACCGCCTACGACGTCCACCCCGGCTACGCGTTCGCTGCCAACCTGCCCGCGGGCGAGCGCATCTTCGCCGACGGTTTCGACGGCGCCGGCAACGGCGAGCCGGTCTACGACTTCGTCGACATCACCGGCATCGGCACGCCGCTCGGGCTCGAGGACGACGACAGCACCGCGGAAGTCGACGTCGGATTCCCGTTCACGTACTACGGCCTCACCGCCGATCGCCTGCGCGTCGCGTACAACGGCGGCATCCTGTTCGACCTCGATGCGGGCTGGTTCACGCCGCAGAACGAACCGCTGCCCGCCGCCGACGTCGGCGCAGCGATCCTGCCGTACTGGACCGACATCTACTACCAGCAGCCCGGCGACGGCGACATCTACGTCGCGACGCTCGGCACCGCGCCGAATCGGCGCTTCGTCGTCGAGTGGTTCAACCTGCCGATCATGATCGGCGGCATCCAGCAGGACAGCGCGACGTTCGAGGCGGTGCTCAGCGAAGGCAGCAACGAGATCCTGTTCCAGTATGCGGACACCGACGTCGGCGACCCGCTGCGCAACGACGGCATCACCGCGACGATCGGCCTCAACGCGCCCCCGGGCGTCGACGCCGCGCTGCAGTATTCGTACAAGAGCGCCTCGGTCGCAGCCGGCAGGGCCATCCTGTTCTCGCCGACGACGCCGCTCGCCTACAGCGCGACGTCGCAGGTCGTGCTCGACGTCGGCGTGCCGAAGATCGAGGTCACGCCGGCACGGCTGGACGTCGCCGCCGCCGCGGGCGCATCGACGGAAGCGACGCTCGACATCGGCAACGTCGGCAACCGGCCGCTGATCTGGAACATCGGTTCGTTCGCGAACGGCGCGCAACGGCCGCCGGCCTCGCGCTACACGGTTCCGCTCGGCGATCCCGCGGCGACGACGGCCGCGCCCGCACCGCGGCGCAAGTCGCACCCGCCGCGGACGCCCGCGCAGGCGCCGCGCGCCGAAGGCGTCGCCGCGTTCGCGATCGACTTCGACACGTCGTCGCTCGTGAGCCTCGACGCGACGCATCCCGACGCGATCACGCCCGTAGCGGGCGTCGGCGACCTCATCCTCACCGCGGGCGAGTTCGTCGACGAGGACTTCTCCCGGCTCTACGCGATCGACTACTACACCTGGCACCTGCTCACGCTCGACACGCGCGACGGCACCAGCCACGTGATCGGCACCGCGGTGCTGCAGAGCGGTGCGGGCATCAACTGGGGCGGACTCGCGTGGGACGCATCGACGGGCACGCTCTACGGCGTCGCGTACGCACCCGGCCGATTCGGCTACGACTCGTTCCTCTACACGATCGACCCGCTCACGGCCGCGACGACCCTGGTCGGGCGCATCGGCGGCATCGGCGATCCCGCCGACGGTACGCTCGTCGTCGACATCGCGGTCGACGCCCAGGGCGACATGTTCGGCGTGGACCTCGTCGCCGACGACTTCGTCGCGATCGACAAGACGAGCGGCAATGCGGCCGTCGTCGCCTCGCTCGGCTTCGACGCGAACTTCGCCCAAGGCCTCGACGTCGACGATTACACCGGCCAGCTCTACTACGCCGCGTTCAACAACAGCATCGGCGAGGCGCAGATGTACACGGTCGAGCCGTCGACGGGCGCGCTCACCCTCGTCGATGCGATCGGCGCGGACCCGACCCAGACGCAGCTCGCCGCGTTCTCGATCGCCCGCCTCGGCGGCGTATGCGCGTATCCGAACGACGTGCCGTGGCTCGCCTACTCGATCACGCGCGGATCCACCCCGCCCAGCGCGGTCACGGCCGTCAGCGTGAGCGTCGATGCGTCGACGCTCACGCCGGGCACATACCACGCGAACGTCTGCATCGCGAACAACGACCTCACGAACCGGCGCGTGGCGGTGCCGGTCACGTTCACGGTGAACTGACGCGAGGGCGGCGCCGCGCGATGCGGCGCCGCCTGCGTACGGATCAGGCGCCGTCGAGGCCGTCGGCGAAGATCGTGTCGCTGCCGTCGGGTGCGAATGTCGCGCTGACCGCACAGTCGGCGTGGATCGGATCGGTCGCGTAGGTACCGGCACCGCTCGGCGTGACGGTGCAGCTGTCGCCGACGACGCCGGCGACGACGTAGCCCGCGTCGGGCGTGACCGTCAACGTCGCGCTCACGCCCGCGTCGATCGCCTGCGTCGCGGGCGTGATCGTCCCGTTCGCGCCCGCGCTCGCGCTGACCGTCCAGGTGTCGATCGCGAAACTCGCGACGACCGTGCAGTCCGCGCCGATCGCGCCCGTCGTGTAGACCGCGCCGGCGAGCGAGCCCGCCGCGCAGGTGCCGCCGACCGGCGTGACGAGGTGGTAGTCGGCCGCGGGCGTGAGCGTGAACGCGACCGTCGCGCCGTCGGCGACCGACTGCGCGGTCGACGGCGAGATCGAGCCGTTGCCGCCGGCGACGCTCGGCGTGACCGTGTGGTTCGAGCCCATCGCGGCCTGTGCCGCGGCGAGCACGTCGATGCGACCCCAGCCGACCTGGTAATTGGGGTGGTCGGCCATCGTGAGGCCGCCACAGCCGGAGTTCGACGGATCGGTCACGCCCGCGGTGACCGCGGTGCTGCGCAGCAGGTCGCCGACCTGGTCCGGATGGCCCTTGAGCGCGGGATTCACCGACATCAGCAGCGCGGCCGCGCCGGCGACGTGCGGCGTCGCCATGCTCGTGCCGCTCTTGGTGCCGTAGCTCGTCGCGCTCGCATTGGTCGCCGAACGCGTGCTCACGCCGGGCGCCGACGCATCGGGACGGATGCGCGTGACGCCGCTGACCGGACCGCGGCTCGAGAACGACGCCATGCGGTCCTGGCTGTCGGTCGCGCCGACGACGAACGCGGAGTCGTAGATCGCGGGCGGATCGGTGATCGAGCCGCAGCCGGGTCCGTCGTTCGCGGCCGCAGCAGCGAAGAAGATGCCGCCCGCGACGACGTTGTCGACCGCGGTCTTGATCTCGGTGCCGGTGGTGCAGCCTTCCGACGGGATGCAGCCCCACGAGTTGCTGACCACGTCGGGCGCCTTGTCCGGATCGGGATTCTGCCCGGCGAGATCGGTCGGCGCGAGCATCCACTGCATGCACTCGATGTAGCGCGCGGGCGTGCCGTCGCCCGCGTTCATGTTGCGGCAGCCGATCCACTGCGCGCCGGGCGCGACGCCGATCTGGTTGCCGGCGCCGTCGTCGCCCACGAACGTGCCGACCGTGTGCGTGCCGTGGCTGTTGTCGTCGCACGGTGCCGGCGCGTCGTTGCCACACACGTTGCCGACCGAGTCGTGGATCGAATCGTGCCAGTTGTAGTTGTGGTCCGCGGTCGTGCCGTTCCAGCCGCGGTAATGCGGCTTCAACGCGGCGTGGTCCCAGCGGATGCCGGTGTCCTCGCCCGCGATGACGACGCCCTGCCCCGTGTAGCCGAGGGCCCAGACGCCGGGCGCATTGATCTTGTTGACGCCGTACTCGATCGCCTCGATCGCGTCGGGTTGCGCGGCATCGCCCTCATCGAGCGGCAACGCCTGCCGGACGTGCGGGTTCGCCTCGACGCGCGCGACATCGGTGCGCGTCGCGAGCGCGGCGAGATCCTCGCTCGACACGCGCGCCCAGACGAGATTGGAGATCCAGTACGCGCGATGCTCGATGCCGCGCGAGCGCAGCCAGGCGACGAGGTCGGCCTGCTGCGTCGTCGCGCGCGCGCGCAGCGCATCGACGAGCGCGCGGCGGCGCACGAGGTAATCGGTGTCGGCGCCGAGCGGCGCGAGCACGGGCGTGGCCTGGTCCGGCAGCACGATCAGCGCTTCGACGCGCCCGGATGCGTCGGCTTCGACCGCGAGCGAGGAACTGACCTGCGCGGCGAACGCCTGGCTGCACGCGAACGCGAGTGCGCACAGCGCGAGGCCGCGCGTGGAACGACGGAACGACGGGACACGATGGCGCTTCATGGATTCTCCCCAGCAACGACGATGGCGACCGGCAGGTCGGGTCATGGCGGGCGGCAACGCGCGCAACCGGGGTCCCCACGGCCCCGGTCGGCGTGCGGGCGTCGTCACCCCGGCCGAGCGCCCGAGTCTACCCGGCGCGGCGGCCTTGCGCAGTTTTCGCAACATACGCCGCAGGATCGTCGTGCGGCGGCGGTTGCCGCGGCGGCTCCCCGAAGGCGCGCGATCGCCCGGCGCGAAGGGTGCGCCAACGAAAACGCCCGCGACGTGGCGCGGGCGTTTCGAGCGGCGTGCGCGCGGTGCGCGCGACTCAGTCGATGTCGAGGAACGAGCGCAGCTGCTCCGAGCGGCTCGGATGGCGCAGCTTGCGCAGCGCCTTCGCTTCGATCTGGCGGATGCGCTCGCGCGTGACGTCGAACTGCTTGCCGACCTCTTCCAGCGTGTGGTCGGTGTTCATGTCGATGCCGAAGCGCATGCGCAGCACCTTCGCCTCGCGCGGCGTGAGGCCCGCGAGCACGTCGCGCACCGTCTCCATCAGACCGATATTGGTCGACGACTCGATCGGCGAAACGATGGTCGAATCCTCGATGAAGTCGCCGAGGTGCGAGTCCTCGTCGTCGCCGATCGGCGTTTCCATCGAGATCGGTTCCTTGGCGATCTTGAGCACCTTGCGGATCTTGTCCTCGGGCATCTCCATCTTGATCGCGAGCTCGTCCGGGGTCGGTTCGCGCCCCATCTCCTGCAGCATCTGGCGGCTGATGCGATTGAGCTTGTTGATCGTCTCGATCATGTGCACCGGGATGCGGATCGTGCGCGCCTGGTCGGCGATCGAACGCGTGATCGCCTGGCGGATCCACCAGGTCGCGTAGGTCGAGAACTTGTAGCCGCGGCGGTATTCGAACTTGTCGACCGCCTTCATGAGGCCGATGTTGCCTTCCTGGATGAGGTCGAGGAACTGCAGGCCGCGGTTGGTGTACTTCTTCGCGATCGAGATCACGAGGCGCAGGTTCGCCTCGACCATCTCCTTCTTCGCACGGCGCGCCTTCGCCTCGCCGATCGACATCGCGCGGTTGATCTCCTTGATGTCGGCGACGCCGAGGTAGAGGGCTCGCTCGATCGAGATGAGCTTCTCCTGTTCGGCGACGATCGCGTCGCGCTGCACCTTGACCGCGGGCGACCACTTCTGGCGCTTGCGCGCGAGTTCGTCCGCCCACTCGAGGTTGGTCTCGTTGGCCGGGAACAGCTTGAGGAAATCCTTGCGCGGCATGCGCGCGTGCTTGATGCACAGCTCGCCGATGACGCGTTCGTGGTTGCGGATGTTGTTGACGACGTCGCGCAGCTTCTTGACGAAGCCGTCGATCATGATCGCCGGCAGCTTGAGCTTGAGGAACGCCTCGGCCATCTCGTCGCGCAGCTTCTGCGACTTGCGGTCGGACGTACCGTACTTGTCGGCGGTCTTCTGGAACTTGGCGTAGATCTGCCGCAGCTCGTCCATGCGGCGCGCGACCTCGGCGAGGTCGAGGCCGACGTCGGCCGGATCGGACTCGTCGCCGCCGGCTTCCCCCTCGTCGTCCTCTTCGGCGACCGCGACCGCGTCCTCGGACGACTCGGCGACGACGACGTCGGGCTGTTCCATGTCGGCGAAGCCGGCGAGCACCTCGGACAGGCGCTTCTTGCCCTCCGTGTGCTGGTCGTATTCCTCGAGCAGCAGCTGGATCGACCATGGGAAGCTCGCCAGCGCGCTCTGCACCTGGTTGAGGCCTTCCTCGATGCGCTTGGCGATCGCGATCTCGCCCTCGCGGGTGAGCAGCTCGACCGTGCCCATCTCGCGCATGTACATGCGCACGGGATCGGTGGTGCGGCCGACCTCGGCATCGACCGCGCTGAGCACGGCGACCGCTTCCTCGGTCGCGGTATCGTCGTCGGTCGCGACCGGCGTCTCCGGCAGCAGCGTCTCGGTATCGGGCGCGACCTCGTGCACCTCGATGCCCATGTCGTTGATCATGCCGATGATGTCTTCGATCTGCTCCGGATCGACGATGTCGTCGGGCAGGTGGTCGTTGACTTCGGCGTAGGTCAGGTAGCCCTGCTCCTTGCCCTTGATGATCAGGGTCTTGATCTCGGACTGCTGCTCCTGGTTGTGCTCTGCGGCCATGTCGGTTCCGGAAAGATTCTGTACGGCAAAGGAAAAAGAGTATAGGAGCCGCGTCAAGGGCGCGGCCGGACGACGGCGCGAGGCACCTCGGGCGCCTGCACGGGTCTTCGGGATCCGGCGTCCTGCCGGCGGCTTCCGGCCGCGTGGGCCCGCGCGTGGCCGGGCCCATGACTCCTGATACGTAAAACGCCGCCAGTGTGGATCATTCCGGCGCCTCCGGACGGGCCTCGAGCCAGAACGTGACCGGGCCGTCGTTGACGAGGTGAACCCTCATATGGGCACCGAAACGCCCGGTTTCCACCCTTGGATGGCGCGATTTCGACAATTCGACCAGGCGCGCGAACCAGCGTTCCGCGTCGGCCGGCGCCGCCGCGGTCGAAAAGCCGGGGCGCGTGCCTGAACGCGTATCGGCGGCGAGCGTGAACTGCGACACCAGCAGCAGACCGCCGCCGACGTCCGCGAGCGAGCGGTTCATGCGCCCCTGCGCGTCGGCGAACACGCGATAGCCGAGCATGCGCTCGAGCAACCGTTCGGCCTGCGCCTCGCCGTCGCCGGGCTGCACCGCGACCAGCGCAAGCAGCCCCGCATCGATCGCGCCGACCGTCTCGTCGCCGACGTCGACGCGCGCTTCGCTGACGCGCTGGATCAGGGCGATCATGACTGCCTCACGCGGAAGGCCCTGCATGCTCGCCGTGCGCACGGCGACGGTCAATCGGTCCGCATCGCTTCCGCCGCACCCTTACAATCGCCGCCGCCATGTCGTCTCCCCCCTTGTCCTGGCCGGTTGCGCTGCTCTACGGCGGGTTGCGCCTCGTCGGCCTCTGCCCGCTCCGCCTCGTGCACGCGCTCGGCGGCGTGCTCGGCCGGCTGTCGTGGCTGCGCCACGGCCGCAGCCGTCGCATCGCCGAACGCAACCTGTCCCTCGTAATGACGCGAGAGAGCGCCGAAAACAGACAACGCGTCGCGCGCGCGAGCCTCGTCGAGACGGGCAAGGCGCTCGCCGAGGTCGCCAGGATCTGGGGCACTCGCCCCGCCGACGCGCTCGCGCTCGTGCGCGAGGTGCGCGGCCGCGCGCTGTTCGACGAGGCGCTCGCGGCCGGCCGCGGCCTCATCGTCGCCGCACCGCACCTCGGCTGCTGGGAGCTGCTCAACTACTGGCTCGCCGCGCAGACGCCGCTCGCGATCCTCTATCGCGCGCCGCGCCACGCCGTGCTCGAACCGCTGCTGCTGCGCGCGCGCGGCGCGCTGCCGGTCGAGCAGGTGCGCGCCGAGGGCGCCGGCGTGCGCACGCTGTACAAGCGCCTCGCCGCGGGCGGCGTCGTCGGCATCCTGCCCGACCAGCAGCCGCGCCGCGGCGAAGGCGTGCTCGCGCCGTTCTTCGGCGTGCCGGCACCGACGATGGTGCTGCTGCCGCGCCTGGCCGAGCGCACGGGCGCCTGCGTGCTGTACAGCTTCGTCGAACGCCTGCCGCGCGGCGCCGGCTTCCGCGTGCATTTCCTGCCGGCGCC
>NZ_DATDMY010000294.1:0-2527 GCF_036518555.1 Dokdonella sp.
CTGCTCGACGACCTTCGCGACGTCCGTCGTTTCGCCGTCGGTCGGTGCCTGGCGCTCGCGTCGCGACAGCAGCAGCAGCGCATCGATGAGTTCGCTCGACTGGCGCACCGCGCGCTCGATCCGCCGCAGGCGCTCGCGCAGCTTGTCGGTGAGGTCGGGCGAGCCCTGCAGCAGCTCGGTCGTGCTCGCGATCACCGCGAGCGGCGTGCGCAGCTCGTGGCTGACGTCGGCGTTGAACTCGCGGTCGCGCTGGACCATTTCGGTCAGGCGCGTGGAATAGTCGTCGAGCGCGGCGGCGAGCTGGCCGACTTCGTCGTCGGCGAAGTGCGCCTTGAGGAGTTCAGGCCGGCCCGACCGGCTCATCGCTCGCACGCGGTTCGCGAGTTCGATGACCGGGCTCATCACGCGCGCCGACAGCCAGAAGCCGATTACGAGCGAGAGCACCGCGAACGCGAGCACCGACGCCGCGAGCACGGTGAGCAGCTGGCGCTCGCCGAGCTTCTGCGTGCTGACGTCGAAGCGCAGGTAGGCCCAGAAATCGTGGTCCTTGTAGACCGCGAGCTTGTACGGCCGCGTCTTGCCCTCGCGGCCGATGTCCTCGATGTCGTAGACGCCTGCTTCGAAGCTCTGCCACGCGAGCGGTACGGTCGCCGTGCGCCCGGCCCGCACGATCTGCAGCTGGATCAGCGACATCGGGAACTGCGCGTCGGGCGACAGGTTGTCGCGCTTGAAATCGACGAAGTGGCGCAGCTCGCGTTCGAGCGTGGTGTTGACGAGCTGGTCTTCCAGCCGCGTGCGCATGTATACGGTCGCGACCGCGAACAGCGCCGTGAGGCCGAGCCCGAACAGCGCGAATGAAATGATGATGCGTGAGCGGAGCCTACGCCGGTAGCGCATCCGGATCGACCATGCGGTAGCCGATGCCGTGGCGGGTCTGGATCAGCGCCTTGTCGAACGGCTTGTCGATCTGGGCACGCAGCCCATGGATGTGCACGCGCAGCGAATCGCTGTCGGGAAGTTCCTCGCCCCAGACGCGCGTTTCCAGTTCCTGGCGCGTCACCACCGACGGCGCCGCTTCCATGAGCGACTGCAGCAGCTTGAGGCCGATCGGATTGAGCGTGATCTGCTTGCCGGCGCGACTGATCGTCAACGTGTCGAGGTTGTAGGTGAGATCGGCGAGCTGCAGCACGCGGCTCTTGCCACCCTTGCCGCGGCGGCCGAGCACCTCGAGGCGCGCGGCGAGCTCCTGCAGCGCGAACGGCTTGACCATGTAGTCGTCGGCGCCCGACTCGAACCCCGTGAGCTTGTTGTCGAGCGAGTCGCGCGCGGTGAGCATGAGCACCGGCGTCTGGCGCTTCGCTTCCTGGCGCAGCTTGCGGCAGACCTCGAGGCCGTCCATGCCGGGGAGCCCGAGGTCGAGCACGATCACGTCGAAGTCGTTGACGACCGCGAGGTGCAAGCCGGTGACGCCGTCGCCTGCGAAATCGACGACGTGCCCCTTGTCCGCGAGGAAGTCGCCGATGTTCGCGGCGATGTCGCTGTTGTCTTCGATGACCAGAATGCGCATGGGTATCTACTTTAACGCGTGAACCAGCCGATGCGGAGCACACCGGACGCTGAGGACGTTTCGGGGAGTTGGGGGCGGTTGCCGGAAAGCCCAACGGGTGCGCCATCGCACGCGGAGCGTGCTGTCGTCGGAGAGTGCAGCCATCGATGGCCACTTCTGGATTCCAACGAAGGCTGCGACTTCAATGCGACGCCGGTCTCGAGGGCCCTGCGACCCCGGATGGATCGCAAAAACAAAAGAAAATGGCCCAAGGAGGTGCCATTGGG
Source organism: Dokdonella sp. (assembly GCF_036518555.1). Taxonomy (GTDB): domain Bacteria; phylum Pseudomonadota; class Gammaproteobacteria; order Xanthomonadales; family Rhodanobacteraceae; genus Dokdonella_A. The sequence continues at coordinate 1,834 of NZ_DATDMY010000294.1, forward strand.
GGAACACACCTCGCTTGGGCCAAAAAGCTACTGCCCCGATTACCGTACTCTGCCAGTCACCAGACCTGACTTAGGAGTGTCGAGCAGAACTACAGTGGGGCCGACTATAGGGACGCATTGATTAAACGATCGTTAAAGCCCTCTGAGGCTTGCGTTAACCACCGGTCTTCGGCGGCCATGCGTTGATATTGGACACCTGTGCCGCGCGACCCTCGGCAGGATCGCGGCAGATCAGCGACCCGGTCGACTGCACGCACTCCTCGTGCGCGGCGCCGTGGCCCTTCGGCGCGAACACGAATGCCTGCGTGTACCGCATCGGGTGTTCCGGCAGCGTCGACGGGTCGAAGCGCCATTGGCGCAGTGCGCGCTCGGCGGCGCGCTCGAACGCCCCGCCCTTGGCGCCGACGAACTCGATGTCCTTGACCGAGCCGTCCTCGGCGATCGAAAACGTCGCCTCGACGCGGCCGGTCTGCGACGAGTAGTAGTTCGGGAAGCTCGGTGCGACGACGTAGGTCGCGACCGGCGGTTTCGGCGCGGCGGGCGCGGCAATCGGCTCGAGTGGCACCGATGCAGCGGCGGGCTTCGCGACGTCGATCGCGCGCGCGACCGGCGGCGCAGGGGTCACCCGCTCGCTGGGCGTGCTCGCGATCGGGGTCGGCGCTGCAGCGAGCGGCGACGGCGCAGGCGCCGCGAC
>NZ_DATDMY010000295.1:0-8012 GCF_036518555.1 Dokdonella sp.
CGGCGACATCCAGATCGCGCTCAAGGAAGGCCACGCGCCCACCGAGACGTACGTCAAGCGCATGCGCGAGGAACTGCCGCGCCGCTTCCCCGGCGCGACGTTCTCGTTCCTGCCGGCCGACATCGTCAGCCAGATCCTCAACTTCGGCGCGCCGGCCCCGATCGACGTGCAGATCCGCGGCCCGCGCGTCGCCGAGAACTTCGCTTATGCGCAGACGCTGCTCGCGAAGGTGCGCCACGTGCCCGGCGTCGTCGACGCGCGCATCCAGCAGTCGCTCGCGAGCCCCGGCTTCAAGGTCGACGTCGACCGCAGCCGCGCGCAGTACGCGGGCGTCACCGAACGGGACGTCACCAACAGCATGGTGGTCAACCTCGCCGGCTCGAGCCAGGTCGCGCCGACGTTCTGGCTCAATCCGCAGAACGGCGTGTCGTACTCGATCGTGATGCAGACGCCGCAGTACGCGGTCGATTCGCTCGCGGACCTGCGCAACCTGCCGGTGACGCCGTCGGCCGGCGGGTCGCCGCAGGTGCTCGGTGGCATCGCCGACATCGATCGCACCGCGTCGAGCGCGGTCGTGTCGCAGTACGACATCCAGCCGTTGGTGCAGATCTACGCGACCACGCAGGGGCGCGACCTCGGCGCCGTCGCGGCCGACCTTTCGAAGCTCATCGACGCGAGCAAGGCCGATCTGCCGAAGGGCGCGAGCGTGTCGATGCTCGGCCAGGTGAAGACGATGAACAGCGCGTTCTCGGGCCTTTCCTTCGGCCTGCTCGGCGCGATCGTGCTGATCTACCTGCTCATCGTCGTCAACTTCCAGTCGTGGAGCGATCCGTTCGTGATCGTCACCGCGCTGCCGGCCGCGCTCGCGGGCATTGTCTGGATGCTGTTCGCGACGAGCACGACGCTGTCGGTGCCGGCGTTGACCGGCGCGATCATGTGCATGGGCGTGGCGACCGCGAACAGCGTGCTCGTGATCAGCTTCGCGCGCGAGAAGCTCGACGAACTCGGTGACGCGACCGCGGCCGCGCTCGAGGCGGGCTTCGTGCGCTTCCGTCCCGTGCTCATGACCGCGCTCGCGATGGTCATCGGCATGGCGCCGATGGCGCTCGGCCTCGGCGAGGGCGGCGAGCAGAACGCGCCGCTCGGCCGCGCGGTGATCGGCGGCCTCGTGTTCGCGACGATCGCGACCCTGCTGTTCGTGCCGGTCGTCTTCAGCATCATCCATTCGCGCCACGGCAAGAAGGCCGCGACGCCCGTCATCGGAGTTCCCCATGTTGCCGTCTGACATCAGGCCGTCTGAAACCCATGGCACGAAGCGCGGCCTGCGCATCGCCGGCCTCGTCGGCGCGGTCGTGGCCATCGCGGTCGTCGCCACGGGCGTGCTCGCGCGCAGCCGCGGCGAGGCGAAACTGCGCGATTGGACCGAGGCGCAGGCGATCCCGACCGTCGCGGTCGCGCCACCGGGCGCGAACGCGGACGGCGACGAGCTCAAGCTGCCCGGCCGGCTCGAAGCCTACGCACGCGCGCCGCTGTACGCGCGCACGAGCGGCTACCTCAAGAACTGGACCGCGGACATCGGCACGCCGGTGAAGGCGGGCCAACTGCTCGCCGAGATCGAGACGCCCGACCTCGACCAGCAGTTGCAGCAGGCGCGCGCGGACCTCGCGACCGCGCAGGCGAACGAGAAGCTCGCCCGCATCACGGCCGAGCGCTGGCAGAAGATCCTGCAGTCCAACGCGGTGTCGAGGCAGGACGTCGACGAGAAGACCGGCGACCTCGCCGCGAAGCGCGCGCTGGTCGCGTCGGCGAAGGCGAACGTCGACCGCTACGTCGCGCTGAAGGGCTTCACGCGCATCGTCGCGCCGTTCGACGGCATCGTCACCGCGCGCAACACCGACGTCGGCGCGCTCGTCAACGCAGGCAGCGCGGCGGGCCAGGAACTGTTCGTCGTCTCCGATACGCGCAAGCTGCGCGTCTACGTGAACGTGCCGCAGAACTTCGTGCCCGACGTGCCGCCCGGTACGAAGGCGACCCTGAGCGTGCCGGAGCACGCGGACCAGCGCTACACGGCGACGGTCGAGGCGTCCGCGCAGTCGGTCAACGCGCAATCGGGCACGACCCTCATGCAACTCGTCGTCGACAATGCCGCCGGCGAGCTGCTGCCGGGCAGCTATGCGAACGTGAGCCTCGCGCTGCCGCACGACGCGCGTGCGCTCAGCATTCCCGCGAGCGCGCTGATCTTCGACGCCGCCGGCCTGCGCGTCGCGACGGTCGGCGCGGACAATCGCGTCGTCATGAAGCCGGTCACGATCGCGCGCGATTTCGGCAAGACGATCCAGCTCGGCTCCGGCCTCGACGCCACCGACCGCGTGATCCAGAACCCGCCCGACGGCGTCACCGCGGGCATCGAGGTGCGCGTGGCGGGCAATCCTGCCCCTGCTCACGCAAAGGGGTGACCTCGGCGACGCCGCCTTCCGTGCACCACGTCGCGCGCAACCCGGGGATCAGGCGGCTCGTCACCGCTGCAAGGTTTCGATATGCATCACTCGAAGCCGTCGGCGAAGATCGGGTCTTCGAGCGTGATCGAAACGCGTGCGACGAAGTAGTCAAAGGCGCTTGCCGCCGTCTTCTCGACACCCGAGACGAACAGGCGGTCGCCCGCCAATGCGGCCCGGTTGATTGTTCCGATCTCCGGGTCGGTGCCGATGTGGAGAATCTTGCGACCTCCGTCGCCGAAGTCCGGGTCGAGCGAGCCATCGTCGGCGAGGCGGGCCAGAAGCGGTACACGCGATGACGCGCCCTGTGCTGCTCCGGCGAGAACGAGCTTGCCATCCGCCTGCACGACGACGGCACGCGCGAAATCCATGCCCGCCGGAACGCTGTCGAACGCCACCCGGACCTTGCCGGCGTCGCCGAAAGCGGCGTCGGGCGAACCGTCGTCGAGCAGACGCGCGACGGCGACATCGTAGTTGGGCGTCGTAGTCGAGGACGTGTCCGCCATGCCGACCACGACGGTGCGTCCCGCATGATCGATGGCGAGGCCGTAGGCAATGTCGCTCCCGCTTCCGCTTCCGCCGGCGTCGAACGCGACCAGCGTGCGACCCGCCTGGCCGAACGATGCGTCGAGGGCGCCGTTCGGCAGTACGCGCGCGACGGCGAAATCGGAGTTGGCATTGCTCTCGGCGTCGTGCGGATTGCTACCTGCGATGACGATGCGCGCTTGCGCATCGAGCGCCACCGCGGCGGCCATCGCGTCGCTCTGCGGGAACGAGATCGCCGAGATCTCTGTCCATCCGGTGCCATTGAAGGACGGGTCGAGCATGCCGTTGGCCGTGAAGCGTGCCAATGCGAAGCGATACAACGGGCCCCCTTCGGTTGCCATCAGCTGGCCGCCGACAACGATGCGACCGTCGGTCTGCAGCGCGACGCTGCCCGCCTCGGCGACGCTGATCAAAGCCTGCGTTCCAACGGCGGTGGCCGTGCCGCCTTCGCCGAACGACGGGTCGAGCGTGCCGTCAACGGTGAGGCGGGCCACTGCGAACAAGCCGATGATCGCGGGGCCAATGTTCCATTTGGTCGATCCCGCGGCCACGATCTTGCCGTCCGGCTGCACGGCGAGGCTGGAGCACTGGTCGTAGCCGCTGTAAGGCGAGTGGTCGAACGCGATCGACACCCGGCCGTTCGTACCGAAGGCGGTATCGGGCGACCCGTCGGCGAGAAAGCGGACGACGAGAAAGTCATGATCGTTTCCCGTTGCATGCGTTCCACACGCGAGGACCTTTCCGTCCGGCTGCATGCTCATTCCGGAATACGACGACGCATCGGCGATGCCCGCATAAGCGACGCCTGCGATACCGAACGAAGGATCGAGGTCGCCGTCGGATGCGCGCGCGAACGTCACCATCAGCAACGCGAGCGGCAGAACCATGGAGTATGCAGCGCGCATTTCGTCACCCATGTTGCGCTTGGATTCGAATCATACCGCGCGCGAACGCAGTCGCCGCAGGATCTCTTCGCGCGCCTCGCGCAGGATCGAATCGCGGTCGAGGCTCGCGACGATGTCGGCGACGACGCGCTTGGGGCCGAGCTCGCCCCAGGACTTGCCCGCGACGAGGTACTTCTCCGCGGCGCGGCCGACGAGCTCGGTCGCATACCACGCGAGCGCGCCCTGAGCGCCCGCGGTGACGACGGTGGAGACGCCGGCGCTGAGGCCCTTGAGCGCGGACGCGACGAGGTGAACGCCCCAGATCGCGCCCATGAGGGCGGCGAGCTGGGCGGTTATCACGCCGATGAGCGAGCCCGCCTCGGTCCGCGTGAGCGGCAGCCCGTAGACGCGGCCGAGGTGCATCACGAGCGCCGCATCGAGGGCGCCTGCAGCGAGCAGGTCGGCGACCGGGATCGGATTCAGCGCGACCGCGAGCGCCTTCGCGACGCAGTACTGGCGGATCACCGTGTCCGCGAGTTCGCGCCGCGCCTCGGCGATGCGTGCGCCGACCTGGTCCGCGACGCGACCGGCGAACAGGCTCGCGTTGAGCGCGGCGAGCGTGCGGCCCTCGCGCTCGAGCACGGCGAGCAGGCGCGACCGCAACGCGGCGAGATCGGGCGGCTGCTCGACGAGCTCGATCCGTTCGCTGCCGTCGGCGTCGACGCGCACGCGCCGGGTCGCTGCCGGCTGCGCCGCGATCGCGACGACGTCGTCGGCGCGCACGAGCCCCGCCGCGCGCTCGCGCAGGCGTTCGAGCAGGCGTTCGCGCTCGTCGTCGCCGTAGCGGTCGGCCTTGTTCAGCGCGAGCAGGAGCGGGCGCTCGGTGCGCGCGAGTTCGACCAGCGCGTCGCGCTCGCGCTGCGTCATGTCGCCGTCGACGACGAACACGACGAGGTCGCTGACGCTCGCGACGTCGTAGGCGAGCCGCTCGCGCGCCTCGCCGTCGAGTTCGTCGATGCCGGGCGTATCGATGAGATGCACGCCGCTGCCGGCGACGTCCTGCCAGCGCCGCTGGCCCGCCTCGCGCGTCGTGCCGTGCAGTACGCCGACCGTGAATGCGTCGTGGCCGAGCAGCGCATTGGCGAGCGCGGACTTGCCGACGCTGACGCGGCCGAACACGGCGATGTGCAGCTCGCCACGCTCGAGCTTGCCGAGCATGGACTCGAGCCGCGCGAAATCGACGGCGAGGCCGTTGCGCACATTCGCGGGGATGTGCGGGTCATCGAGCAGCGCGCGCAGGCTCTGCGCCGCCTGTTCGCCGTGCGCGACACCCTCACCGGCCCGCGCGGGCTCGCGCGCGAAGCGCGCCCGCAACCGCTGCCAGATCGACGTGGGGTTCATGGACGGATTATTCGGGGCAAAAGCAGTTTCACGAAGGACACGAAAAAGAGCACACGAAGGACACGAAGAAAAGTACTTGTTACAAGGCAATGCCACCGCGCGCGCTCATCGAGGGGATCGCGCACGACCGTCGCGCTGATCGGACGTGCGGTCGCCTCTTCAATTCTCGGTTCGATCTTCGCTCTACTTCGTGTCCTTCGTGTCCTTCGTGTTTCAATCTTTGGCGCTGATATGCCGTCACTTCGTCGTCAGCACGAGGTGGCCGTGCACGGACACGTCGGCGCCGACGTCGGTCCAGTCGCTGCCCGCGCCGAGCCCGAAGTCGGCGCGCTTGAGCACGCTGTCGACGTCGAGCGTCGCCGTCGCACCCGTTTCGACGAACTTCACCTTGAGCGTCACGGGCTTGGTCTGGTCGCGGATCGTGAGCTTGCCCTGCGCGGTGACGCTGCCGTCGGCGCCCTGCGCGAACGACTCGGTCTCGAAGCGTGCCTTCGGGAACTTCGCCACCGCGAAGAAGTCGCTGCCCTTGAGCGCATCGTCGCGTTCCGCGCTCGCGGTGTCGGCGCTCGCGAGATCGACCGTGACGTCGAACCGCGCCTTCGCCAGATCGGCGGCGTCGTAGGCGATCTTCGCATCGAAGGCCTTGAACGTGCCGTTGAATGCCTCGCCCTGATAGCTGCCCTTGAAGCCGAGCGTGCTCTTCGAGGCATCGACGTTCCAGTCGCGCGCGGATGCCGCGACCGGCAGCAGGAGGATCACGAGGGTGGGGATGAAGGTGCGCAGCATGACGGTTCTCCAGCAGGGTTGGATCAGGCGGCGCCGCCGCGGCGCCCGCCGGGCAGCATGCGGCGCAGCACGTCGTCGCGGTCGACGAAATGATGGACGAGCGCGGCGGCCGCATGGCCCGCGGCGACGAGCACGAGGGTCCAGAACAGCCATTCGTGCGTTTCCTGCGCGATCTCCTTGATCGCGGGAGCGGCGCCGCCGGTGAGGCTCGGCATCGGCACCACGCCCCACCAGACCAGCGGTCGCAGCGCGGTCGCCGAATCGAACAGCCAGCCCGACAGCGGCACCGCGAACAGCAGCGCATACAGCAGGGCATGGCCGACGCGCGCGCCGATCGCCTGCCAGCGCGGCATCGACGCGGGCTCCTGCGGGCGCCGGTCGAACAGGCGCCAGCCGAGGCGCAGCAGCGCGAGCAGCAGGATCGTGAGGCCGAGCGACTTGTGCAAGGTGAACCACGCGATCACGCTCGGCTTCTTCGGCAGTTCGACCATCACGAGGCCGAGCGTGCCCTGCACGAGCAGGAGCAGCACGATCGTCCAGTGGAACAGCTTGGCGAGGGTGCCCCAGTGCGCCGCGTCGCTCTTCAGTGCCATCGTCATTCCTCCTTGCCCGGTGCGGCGTCGTCGTCGCGCAGGCCCTCGACCTCGATGCGCAGCTCGACCTCGGCGCCGATCACGTCCTTGTAGCGCGTGACGCCGAAGTCGAAGCGCGGCAGGGTCGCCGTCGCGGAGAAACCGGCCTTCTGTTTGAACGCGTACGGGTCGTTGCCGACGCGATTGAGGGTGAATGCGAGATCGAGCGCGCGCGTTTCGCCATGGAACGAGAGGTCGCCGTGGATGACGCCGTGGCGCGCATCGGTCTGCTCGACGCGGCGGCTGACGTACCGCGCGGTCGGCCAGCGCGCGACGTCGAGCAATTGCCCCGAGGTCGCGGTCGCATTCCACTTGGCGTCGCCGAGATCGAGCGAGGCCAGATCGACGACGACGTCGACGTGCGCGCTGCTCCAGTCCTTCGGATCGAAGCGGAACCAGCCGTCCTTGACGCGCAGGCGGCCCTGCGGGCGCGAGAAGCGCTGGTGGTCGACCGCGAAGCCGACCTGCGTGTGGACGAGGTCGAAGCGGTAGGTGACCGGCGCCGCGGCCGCGGGCATCGCAACCGCGAGCGCGAGCGCCGCGGACGAGGTACAGGCGAGCACCGGGCGAGGGCGGGACGATGGCGTCGACATGCGACGAGCTTGGCAAAAACGCCGCATGCGCGCCACCCTCGCGGGGTGAACGCTGCGTTCCCGAATGAATGCCGCGGTCGCGCCCGGCGTGCGCCGCACCGGGCCGCCCGCAGGAGCCCGCTGTGAGCGACCGGTGAAGCCGCCGGGTTCGATGCCGTAGTCGCACACGGGGGCGCTCCCGCGCACGCGCGCCCTCAGCCGTCGGCCCTCGTCTCCCGCGCGGCCTCGAGGGCGAGCCGCGCGACGCGTTCCAGGCGGTCGCGAGCGGGTTCCGCGAGCAGCGCGCGCACGCGCGTCTCGACGTCGGCGACGTCGAGCGACGCGTGCTCGGCGAGCGTATCGGCGATCGCATGGCCGAGGCTGTCGAACACGAGCCCGTACGCGATCGCGTGCAACACGCCGCCGCCGAGCGTACCAAGCCCGGGGAACGCCTTCATCGCGTTGCCCGCGATCGCGAGCACGAGCGCGGTCGTGTTGCGAACGGTGAGGCCGACGCGCGAGAGCAGCGCCTCGACGTCGAGCTCGCGCACGGCGACGCCATGGATGCGCGCGAGCTCGCGCACGAGGGCGGTACCGAGCGCGCCCTGGATCAGGATATCGCTGCCGGGGGCGACCGCGGCGAGCGCGCCGACGACCGCGCGGCGCGTGTACTTCGCGACCGTCTCGGCCGATTCG
>NZ_DATDMY010000296.1:0-6391 GCF_036518555.1 Dokdonella sp.
GCGCGGCGGCGTGCAGTTCCATCCGGACGAGGCGTCGTTCGACGCCGCGGTCGGCGTTCCACCGAACCTCACCGACGAGACGTTCGACGGAGGCAGCCCCGTCGGGCCGTTTCCGACCCTGTGCGGCGAGCCGATGGGGAGCACGTCGAACGACGCCTGCTTCGCGCCCGGCCAGCTCGCGGGCGGTTTCTCGATCACGTCGACCTCGGGCGACGGCATCATCGAGTTCCCGCCCGCGTTCCTCGGGCCGAACCAGCTCACGCGCGCGGTCGGCGCGACGACGTTCGTCGACTCGACGATCGTGACGCTCGATCCCGTCGCGGACGCGGTTGCCGCGAACGTCTACGGCGGACTCGGCGCCGGCACCGCGGTCGACGTCGAGGTGTACGACGATGCGGGCGTCTCGCTCGGTACGACGACGGTGACGCCGATCGGCACACGCGACAATGCCGCGTTCTTCGGCGTCACGAGCACGACGCCGATCCGGAGGGTCGAATTCCGCGCGCACGCCGATGGCGGCGAACTCATCGACGACCTGCGCTTCCGCGCCACCGGGGTGCTCGCACCGCCGGGCCTCGCGATCGCATTCGCGCCCGCCGCGGTCGCGGCGGGCAGCCCGTCGACGCTCACGATCACGCTCGGCAACCAGTCGCAGCCGGGCCCGGCGACGCTGGGCGCCGACCTCGACGACGCGCTGCCGGCGGGGCTCGCCTTCGCGGGTGCCGCGAGCAGCACGTGCGCGGGCGCGACTCCGGTGACGAGCGGCACGCACCTGGTCCTGCCCGCGGGTGCGCAGATTCCCGCTGCGGGTACCTGCACCATCAGCGTCGCCGTGAGCGCCGCGGCGCCCGGCAACTACACCCATGCGATCGCGGCGGGCGCGCTGCAGACCGATCTCGGCGCGAACGCCGCCGGCGCGAGCGCGACCTTGCTCGTCACGAGCGCAGGCGGCGGCGCGTTCCCGCCGGCGGAGGACTTCGACGGCAATGTGCCGCCCGCGCTGCCGCCCGGCTGGATCTCGTCGACGTTCGGCGGCAGCGCCGACTGGCGCACCGTCAGCGACGTCTCCGACTCGGCGCCGGTGTCCGCGCACGCGCCCGAGCGCGCGGACATCGCCGATTTCACGCTCGAAACGCCGTCGTTCACGCCGGTCGCGAACCAGCATGTGGCGTTCCGCCATCGCTACAACCTCGAGCGCCGCTACGACGGCGCCGTGCTCGAGGTCTCGATCGACGGCTCGCCCTACGTCGACATCGTCGATGCCGGCGGCCGCTTCGTCACCGGCGGCTACGGCACGACGCTCAACGATGGCACCAACAACCCGATCGGCGGCCGGCCCGCATGGTCGGGCGACAGCCACGGCTGGATGACGACGATCGCGACGCTGCCGGCCGGCGCGGTAGGCCACGCGGCGCGGCTGCGCTTCCGCACCGCCGATGACGCGTCGTTCGGCGCCGATGGCGACAACGGCTGGTGGATCGACTCGGTCGCGCTCGGCGTCGACGCAATTCCGCCGAGCGCATCGGTCGCGCCCGCTTCACTCGACGTCCAGGTCGATGTCGGCGCGAGCACGACGGGTGCCGTCGTCCTGTCCAACGCGGCGGGCAGCGCACCGCTCGCATTCTCGATCGAGACGCGCGGCACCGCGCACGCGACCTTGCTGCCGTATGCGCGCGACAAGGCCGGAGCCGGCAAGGCGAACGGCACGCACGCCGTGGCGACGATCGGGTCGCGTGCACTCGTGCGCGCGCCGCGCGCGGCATCGCCGTGGCAGCCGGACGGTTCGTTCACGTTGCAGCTCGACGACGGCAGCGCCGAAACCGCGCTCGGCGCGGGCGGCGCGTCGGGCGAGCAGGGTGCGGTCTACCTCAATCGATACGTCGCGAGCGCTGCGATGACGATCCATTCGATCGGCGTGTACTGGCCGTCCGGCGACGGCGACCTCAGCGGCCTGCAAGCCAACCTCGTCGCCTATTACGACGCCGACGGCGATGGCGATCCGCGCAATGCCGTGCGCCTGGGCGTCGATACCCTCGTGTCGATCGGCAGTACCGGCACGTTCGAAACCTACGCGGTGGATTTCGAGGTGCCCGCGGGCGGCGACGTCTACCTCGGCTTCGTCGACCAGTGGGCGATCGCGGGCAACTTCATGCCGCGCCTGTTCCCGGCCGCGCTCGACGAATCCGCATCGCAGGGGCGCTCGTACATCTCGTCGGCGACCACGCCACCGGTCGACCTTTCCCATCTCGGCAACAACGACATCACGGGGACGATCGGCGATATCGAGCAGGGCGCCCTCGACGGCAACTTCATGATCCGCGCGGTCGCGACCGGCGGCGGCAGCGGCGGCGCGTGTTCCGGCCCGTTGGTGCCGTGGCTCGCCGCGAGCGCGAGCGCGACGAGCGTCGACGGCGGCGAGGGCGTGACGATCCAGGTCGTCGCCGACGCGGCCGCGCTCGGCGAGGGCGACTACCACGCCGAGCTCTGCCTCGTGACGAACGATCCGCAGCGACCGGTGCTCGCGATCCCGGTCGACCTCGTCGTCGGCCATCCGCCTGCCGCCGCGTGCAGCGGCGGCTCCGACACGCTGTTCTGCGACGGCTTCGAGGCGAACGCGAACGCGGACATCGTCCGCGGCACGACGCCACCGTCGCCGACAGCGTCGACGGCAGCGCGTTCGACTTCGCGACCGGGAGCTACCACGCCTACGACGCGAACGCGACGGGAGACGACGTCAACCTGTACGACCTCGTCGGCGGGCCCGACGGTGACGGCCTCTACGCGTACTGGTACGGCGATGCCGTTCCGCCCGCGTTCGCCGCCGCGGTCGGTGGCGTCGTGGACGGCGGCGGCGCGTTCGCGGTGCTGCATGCGGGCGACACGGTCGGACCGGGTACTCCGGTATCGGGCGCATCGCGTCGCCTCGGCAACTGGGTCGGTGGCGCGGACGGCTACCTCGGCATCGCGTTCTACGACGAGGCGGGCGGGCACGTGGACTACGGATACCTGCACCTCGTGACGACCGCGCCGAACGGCTTCCCGGCGCAGGTGCTCGATTGGGCTTACGACCGGAGCGGTGCGGCGATCACGATCCCGTGATCGACGGTCCGTTGCGATCGCGCGCGATGCGCGTCGCATGGAACGAAAGAGGCCGGTGGTCGCGAGACCACCGGCCTTCCCCGTTCACCGGGCACCCGGTTCGTCGGCGCCGGGCGCCACACGGCGCTACTGCGCGGCGGGAATCATCCCGGGGCCGAGCTGGATCAGGTAGTCGTCGACGTCGGTCTGGCTGCCCGTGCTCCAGTTCGAATTGAACGCGATGCGGGTGAAATCGCGATTGACCGCGCCCTGGTTCTCCGTCCAGTAGCCGTCGTCGCCGCCGTGGTGGTAGCCGAGGCCGTACACGCGACCGTTCGCCTTGAGTTCGACCGCGATCTCCTTGTTCGTGAACCACGGCCACGCGCCGCTGCGGTCCTGGTGCGTGTTGTAGGTCGAGATCAGCACCCAACCCGGCTTCGCGTACGCCTTGCCGGAAATGTGCACCGACGTCGACGAGCCGTTGACGTAGGTCGGGAACAGCACCGTGCGCGGGCACTCCGGCGTCGACGCAGGGTCGGCGTCGGCGGGCACGCTCGGGCAGGCGTCGATGTCGACGAAGAACACGTCGCCGCTGTTGCTCTGGAAATCGATCGAGGTGTAGAGGTCGTGCCCGTTCGCGCCGACGGCGATGTCGGAGTGCTCGGACTTGTGCAGCAGTTTCTTCTTCTGCGTGAAGTCCGGCGACCACGCCCACGTGCCGAGCGAATCGTCGGACGAGGTGAACCAGCGGCCCGACGGCGTCATGCTCGTGTGGTCGGGGCGCACCGTCGCGTTGCGCGTACCGACGATCTGGTCGGTCTGCATGTCGTAGACGACGTAGCCGAGGATGCCGAAGCTGCTCGTTTCGGCCTGGAAGCCCCAGTAGCGACCGTCGCGCGAAGGCGAGCCCTCGCTCTTCGTCCACAGGCGCGCCGCGTTCGACCACGGCAGGCGGCCGCTGAAGTTCGCGACGGTCTGCGAGGTGTTCGTGCGGATGTCGAGCTTGAAGATCTTCATGCCGCCGTTGGTCGGCATGTAGTAGAGGCTGTTCGGATCGGTCGGATGCCATTGCACTTCCGAGTCGCCGGCCGGCCCGCTGAGCTGCTTGTCGTACTGCAGCGTGTTCGCATCGTAGATGTGCCAGTAGCCGCCCGAGCCGTAGACGAGCACGCGGCTGTCGTCGGCGTTGAACGGCTCCCGGCGCGAGTAATCGTTGCGCGCGAACTGCTGCGGCGGTTCGACGTCGTGCTGGGTCATGCGCACCATGCAGGTGTCGAAACCGGGGTCGGCGAACGCCTGGCCCTTGGCCGGCTTCGCGAGGCTGCCGGCGGGCGGATTGATCCTGCCTTCGAGCAGGGTGAAGCCGTCGGGGTAGAACGTGCTGCAGGCATTGGCCATGCCACCGCCAGCGGGCGCTTCGAAGCCGTTGCCGAAGACATCGTCGGCGACGGATTCGGCATGGGCGCGCGTCGTCGCGAGGAATGGCGACGACGCGACGAGCGAGATCGCGAGCAGTGAGGCATTACGCAACAGGGGCGCGGGCATGAATAATCCAGGGGTGGAGTCGAGGCGCGAATTCTGCGCCGCGCTTCCGCCCCGGTTTGCGATGAAATTCGCACCCTGAGACAACGACTTGCCGCCGTTTCCCGGAAATGTGTGAGCGCCGTTCGAAAATCGTGAATCCGGTTATCCTGGCGTTAGCGGAAAATGTCGCCGATAAATCGCAGGACGATTTTCAGCGGTCGATTTTCGGGAGGCCGCGGCGCGCGTGCTTCGTGATAATCGTCACGGTTTGCGCCGCGCGGGGGATCGTGCCCGGAGGCTGCGCAGCTTCGCGACGATCTCCACGACTTCGGGCAGGCGCAGGTGCCACGCGAGCGCGAACGCGAACACGCCGGCGGGCAGTGCGGCGAAGCCGCAGGCGAGCGCCCACAGGCGGTGGCTCGCTTCGTAAAGGCTCGCGGGCACGAGCACGCGGGCGAGCAGCACGCCGGCCGCGAGCGCGCCGACGGGCAGCAGCAGGGGCGCCGACAGGGTGCGTCGCGCGCTCGCGTCCGCGTGCAGCAGGCGACGTACGACGAGCGATGCGACCAGCGCCGACTGCAGCTGCGACAGCACGGCCGACAGCGCGACCCCGCGCAGGCCGAGCCGCTGGGCCCAGGCGAGGTTGAGGCCGACGCAGGTGGCGACGCCGGCGAGGCCGATCACGACCTGCGTCCACGGCCGCACCATGCCGTGCAGCACGCGATAACTGAAGTACGCCTGCGAGCGGAACACCATGCCGATCGCGAGCAGGCTCATCGCCTCGACCGTGAGCGCGGTCGAGCGGTCGTCGAAGCGCCCGTGCTCGAGCAGCACGATCACGATCGGCTTGGCGAGACCGACCAGCAGTACGGCGCACGGCAGCGTCAGCAGCAGGATCAGGCGCTGGCCGCTGCGCCAGGTCGCCGCCACCGCGCGATGATCGCCCGCGGCGACGCCGCGGCCGAGCGCGGGGTAGTAGCTCGTGATGATCGCCTGCGCGAACACCTCGACCGGCAGCATCGCCATCATCGTCGCGTAGGTCAGCGCGGAGATCGAACCGGCATCGAGGCGCGAGACGAAGTACTGGTCGACGAGGCCGGTCAGCATCGCGCCGACCGAGCCGACCAGCAGCGGCAGAAGGTGCGCGAGCGGTCGCAGGACATCCGGATGGCCGAGCGCGAGCGCCGGCCGCAGGCTGCTGCGGAACAGGTCGCGATTGCCCAGCACGAGGATGCACAGCTGCGCGAAGAAGCCGAGCGTGATGCCGACGATGAGCGCGCGCACGCCGAGGCTGTGCGCGAACAGCAGCGCGACGAGGATGATCGCGGCGTTGTTCACGACGCCGTCGAGGCCGGGCAGCACGAAGCGCTCGCGCGCGTTGCTGAGCGCCGACAGCAGCGACGACAGCGTGAGCATGAGCATGCACGGCAGCATCAGGCGGATCATGCCGATCGCCTGCTGCTGGTTCTCCGGCGCGAGGCCGGGCGCGAGCCGGTGCACGAGCGCGCCGGTCCAGAGCTGGATCGCCGCGCAGGCGAGCAACGACACGCCGATCGCGAGCGTGAACAGCGTGTTCGCGCCGCGCCACGCCGCGGCGCCGGTGCGGCCTTCGAGGCTCTTCACGAAACGCGGCACGAACGCGACGGTGACGACCGTCGTGAGCAGGTTCGGCAACATCAGCGGCAGCGAGTAGGCGACCCAGAACGCGTCGAGCACGCCGCTCGTGCCGAACAACGTCGCGATGATCAGCGTCTTGCCGATCGCCAGCAGCTTGCCGGCAAGGTTGAGC
>NZ_DATDMY010000297.1:0-12741 GCF_036518555.1 Dokdonella sp.
CGAGCCCGCGCAGCGCGAGCGCGGGCGCGTCCTCGCGCAACGCGACGCGCTTGAGCGCCCCGAGCGGGTCGCCGCGCGCGAGCGCGCGCGCGGCGTCGGCGATCAGGGCATCCATTCGAATCCCGACACGATTGTCACTCCCGGCATCGCGCGACCAGCGCGCAATCTACCTCACGAGTGGCGGCCGACGGGGCCGCCCCGTCGAGGAGACCACGATGACTACGACCCACGCCACTGCCACGCGCGAGCAATGGCTCGACGCGCGCCTCGCGCTGCTCGAGGCCGAGAAGGAACTTACCCGCCGCAGCGACGAGCTCGCGCGGCAGCGCCAGGCCTTGCCCTGGGTGCGCATCGAGAAGCCCTACGCGTTCGACACCGAAGCGGGCACGGTGCCGCTCGCAGGGCTGTTCCAGGGGCGCTCGCAGCTGCTCGTCTACCACTTCATGTTCGGCCCCGACTACGAGGCCGGTTGCCCTTCGTGCTCGATGATCGCGGACGGCTTCGACGGTTTCGCGGTGCACCTTGCCCATCACGACACGATGCTGTGCGCGGTGTCGCGCGCGCCGCTGCCGACGCTGCAGGCGTTCAGACGGCGCATGGGCTGGCGCTTCCCGTGGGCCTCGTCGGGTGGCTGCGACTTCAATGCCGACTTCAACGTGCTGTTCACCGAACGGCAGCAGCGCGAGGGCGGCATCGAGTACAACTGGCGTCGCGAGGCGCCGATGCCGGTCGCCGCGAAGGAACCGCTCGCAGGCAGGACCGTGCAGGAATGGCGGCTGCGCGGCGAGGAAGGCCCGGTCGCGCAGATCGCCTCGATGACCGGTACCGACGTTGCGACCTACACGCGCGACCGCCCGGGCATGAGCGCGTTCGTGCTCGAAGACGGCGTCGTGTACCACACCTACTCGACCTATGCGCGCGGCCTCGACGGCCTCTGGGGCGCGTACCAGTGGCTCGACCGCGCGCCGAAGGGTCGCAACGAGTCGGGCATCTGGTGGCGCCATCGCGATGCCTACGATGCGCCGGCGCCGACGAAGGCGGCTTCGTGCTGCGGCTGATTACCGCTGCCGGCGGCCGCACGAGTCGGGCGACGCACGGTGCGTCGCCCCTTCGCGCCGGGCGCCGCGCGTTCGTCGTCGTCGCCGCGCTGATGTTCGCCGCGGGCGCCGTCGCGACGGTCGTCGGTTGCGCATCGATGGCGACCCGAGCACAGCCGATGCCGGGCGCCTGGATGGCGTCGATGGCCGCGATGGGGATGTGCGGGCAGGGCGCGTCCGGCGCCCTGTTCGCGTTCGTTCCGATGTGGCTCGCGATGATGGTCGCGATGATGTCGCCCACGCTCGCGCCGGTGCTGTGGCGCCATCGTTCGGCGCTGGAGCGGACGGGCGCATCCGCCCAGGCGAACCGAAGCGCCGCGATGGTCGCGCTCGGCTACTTCGCGGTGTGGACCGCGCTCGGCCTCGTCGTGTTCGCGTTCGCCGCCGTCGCGGGCGAAGCGCTGGTGCAGCAACCCGCGTGGTCGCGTGCGGTGCCCGCGTTCGCGGGCGTCGTCGTGACGTTCGCAGGTGCGTTGCAGTTCAGTGCATGGAAGCGGCATCGCCTCGCCTGCTGGCACGCGGCGCCGTGCGGCGACGACGCGCGCGGCGCGTCCGTGGCATGGCGACGAGGCGTGCGCCTCGGCCTGCACTGCAATGCCGCGTGCGCGAACCTCACCGCGGTCCTGCTCGCGCTCGGCGCGATGGACCTGCGCGCGATGGCGTTCGTGACCGCCGCGATCACCGCCGAGCGGCTCGCGCCGCGCGGAGCGTGCGTCGTGGAAGGCCTTGGCGTCGTACTCGTCGGATCAGGTGCTTTCATGATCGGCCAGGCCGCCGCGTGAGATGTCGAAGGGCTGGAGCCTGCAAGGCAGGCCATGCCGGATCGCCCGCGCGCGGCGGTATGCAGTGCAAAGTGAAGTAAGGCCATTCTCGAGAACGTGCGCGCGCACGCGTTGCAGATCCGCGCGCAGGTTCGGCGACGCGCGTCAGGCGCGTCGCTGCGCTGCCCGCTGCGGCAGCAGTGCGATCAACGCGACGATCGCGATCAGCAGTACGCACGATGCCGGATAGCGGCCGAGCGCCATGCCGCCATCGGCGACTGGTTTGTCGAGGAAGTCCCCCACCACTGCGCCGAGCGGCCGGGTCAGCACGAAGGCCGACCAGAACAGCGCCGTTCTCGAGATGGAGCTGGCGAAGTACAGTGCCGCGACGAGGGTGAGCAGCCCGCCGAAAATCGCCATGCCGCCGGCGTAGCCGAGGCCGGCCGTGTCCGCGGTCCAGTCGCCGAGTGCCGTTCCGAGCGTCTGCGAGAACGTGATCGTGATCCAGTAGAAGGTCTCGGATCGAGCATGGGTGACGCTTTCGACCGAGATGGAACCTGTACTCCGGTACCACGCGGCGAGCGACGCGACGAGGAGGGTGAGCAGCAGTACCGACCCGCCGGGGTAGCCGATGCCCAGCGAACGGTCCGCGAAGTCCGCGAGCGTCGTTCCCACGGTCGTGCTGGCGATGATCGCGAACCAGTACAACCACGGATTGAACTGCGTCGCGCGGATCTGCGCCGACACCGCGACCACGAGCAACGCGGCGAAGATGCCGGTGCCGGCCAGGTAGCCGAGGCCCATGGACATCGTCACGGCGTCGCCGCCGGTTTCTCCCAGCGTAGTCGCCAGGGTCTTGACGAGCCAGAACCCGAGCGTCACGGCGGGCACCTTGCTCGCGTGGATGTGCGTCGCCGTCGAACCGCGAACGTGGGTCATCGCGACGGCCCCGTGTTCACGGCCCCGGCAGCGGACGGTGTCATGGATTCAGGAGCAGGAGCGGATCGACGCGCACGTCGAACCAGTTCATGCCCCAGTGCAGGTGCGGTCCCGTCGCGCGGCCGGTCATGCCCGCGGCGCCGATGACGTCTCCCTGCGCGACGCGCTGGCCGAGCTTCACGTCGATGCGCGAGAGGTGCAGGAAATTCGAGCTCACGCCGTGGCCGTGGTCGATGAGCACGGTGCCGCCCGTGAGGTAGAGGCCGGGGTCGGCGAATGTGACGACGCCCGCTGCGGGCGCCTTCACCGGCGTGCCCTCGGGCACCGCGATGTCCATGCCCGAATGCGGCGATTTCGGCACGTCCCGGCCGTCGACGACGTAGATGCGCTGGTTGCCGAAGCGACCGCTGATGCGTCCGTCGACGGGCCACGCGAACGCCTGCATGTAGTCCTCGCGCGCGTCGTCGCGTTCGCGCGCGGCGACCACGCGCGCCTGCTCGCGCTTGATGCGCTCGGCGATCTCCGGTGGCGGCTCGACCGTCTTCGGCGGCACGCCTTCGATGCGTTCGACCGGCCAGTCCCGCGGCACGACCGGAATCGCGATGCGCTCGCGCTGGCCGTCGCGCTCGGTGATGTCGATCGTGACCGGGCCGCGCTCGTCGCGGCCGACGCCGAACACGATCTCGCCGCGAGGGCCCACGCGCAGGACATGGCCGGCGACGCGCACCTTCGCATGCGGGTTGACCGTCGCGCGCACGAGCGCGCCTTGCGAGACCTGGTCCGGGAACGGGCTCGCCGCGGCGGCGTGTGCGAGGACGAGTGTGGCGGGGAGGAGCGTCGCGATGCGCGCTGTCGTCGTGGCGAGGAAGGCCGCAAGCGTGCCGGCTTTACGGCGGGAGCGGCGGAAGCCGCGATGCATCTGGTTCGTGGTAGCGAAAGCATCGCGGCTTCCGCGGTTCCCACAGGCGGCAGCAGCCGCCGTTCCGATCGGAGGGCGCGCGTACCTGTCCGTCACCGCGCGAACTCCAGGCGCGTGCCGCGCACGCCGTCGTCGAGGCGGCCGTCGTTCCACGCGAGCTGGCCGTTGACCCACGTCGCCGCGATGCTCGAACGGAACGTGTGCCCCTCGAACGGCGTCCACGAGCACTTCGACAGCACCTCTTCGGCGGTCACCGTGTGCGGCATGTTCGGGTCGACGAGCACGAGATCCGCATGGAAACCCTCGCGCAGGAAACCGCGTTCCCGCACGTCGAACAGCGTCGCCGGCGCGTGCATCGCGGCCTCGACCACGCGTTCGAGCGTGAGCGCCCCGTCGAACACGCGCTCGAGCGCGCACTGCAGCGCGTACTGCACGAGCGGAAGCCCGGACGGTGCGCGCGGGTACTGGTTCGACTTCTCGGTCGCGAGGTGCGGCGCGTGGTCGGTCGCGAGCACGTCGAGGCGGCCTTCGGCGAGCGCGCGCGTGATGACTTCGCGGTCGTGCGCGGTCTTCACCGCAGGGTTGCACTTGATGAGCGTGCCGAGGCGCGCGTAGTCGGCGTCGCAGAAATGCAGGAAATGCACGCAGGTCTCGGCGGTGATGCGCTTGCCCGCGACCGGGCCGGGCTCGAACAGCGCGCATTCGTCCGCGGTGGAGATGTGCAGCACGTGCAGGCGCGTGCCGTGCTTGCGCGCGAGCGAGATCGCGAGCCGGGTCGACTTGATGCACGCCTCGCGCGAGCGGATCAGCGGGTGCTGCGCGATCGGGATGTCGTCGCCCCAGCGTGCCTTCGCCGCCTCCTCGTTGGCGGTGATCGTCGGCGTGTCCTCGCAGTGCGTGATGATCGGCACCGGGCAGTCGCGGAAGATCGCGTCAAGCGTGGCCGGGTCGTCGACGAGCATGTTGCCGGTCGACGCGCCCATGAACACCTTGACGCCGGGTGCGGACTTCGGGTCGAGCGCGCGGATGTCGGCGAGGTTGTCGTTGGTCGCGCCGAGGTAGAACGCGAAGTTCGCGCGCGATACCTCCGCCGCGCGCGCGTACTTCGCCTCGAGCGCGGCGCGGTCGGTCGCGGGCGGCTTCGTGTTGGGCATCTCCATGAAGCTCGTGATGCCCCCGGCGACGCACGCGCGCGATTCCGAGGCGATGTCGGCCTTGTGCGTGAGGCCCGGTTCGCGGAAGTGCACCTGGTCGTCGATCATGCCCGGCAGCAGCCAGCGGCCGTTGGCGTCGAACACGCGCTCTCCGCCGCGCGCGCCGAGGCCGCGGCCGATCTGCTCGATGCGGCCGCGACTCACGCGCACGTCGGCGTGGAAGCGGCGGCCCTCGTTGACGAGTTCGGCATTGGTGATCAACCAGTCAGTCATGCTCGTGGTCCTGTTCGTGTGCGTGGCGCGGCGGCCATATGCGGAATGCCATCGGTACCGGGTCGAGGCCGCCGCGGCACAGCGGTTGGCAGCGGATGATGCGGCAAAACGCAAGCCAGCCGCCACGCAGCGTGCCGAAGCGCGCGATCGCGACGCGCGCGTAATCGGAGCAGCTCGGGTGGAAACGGCAGCGCGCGCCGAGCAGCGGGCTCAACCAGCGCTTGTAATACCGGAGCAGGAGAATCGTCGGGCGGGCCATCTGCGCGCACCGCAGCGCGCGCAATCGCACGCCACGGCACGGATTTTCGGCGGTTGCCGGGGGGTAGGACTTAGGCTATAACACGCGACCGCCGAGTCACAAGGTAGGCCCGAGGAATGGCGAAGAGCAAAGCAGATCCGCGCAAGAGCACGAAGGCGGCCAAACCCGCCGCGCGTGCGGGGGTGGCGGCGTCCCGCAAGGTTCCTGCCAAGCCGGTGGCGAAGGCGAAGGCGGCCGCGCCGAAGAAGGCGGCCAAGCCGGCCGCGAAGCCGGCTCCGGCGCGCAAACCGGCGTCGAAACCGGTGGCGAAAGCCGCGCCCGGGAAGGCCGCGCCCGTGAAGAAGGCCGTTCCCGCGAAGAAGGCGGCACCGGCAGCGAAGGCGAAGGCCGCGCCGAAACCGGTCGCCAGGCCCGCCGCGAGGCCGGCGCCGGCCGCGAAGCCGTCCAAACCCGCCGCCGCCGTACCCGCATCGAAACCGCAGACCGCGAGCAGCAATGCCGCAGAAACCTCCAGGAATTTCGTGACTACCAGCAAGCCGCAAACCGCAGCCGCCAAGAGCAGCAAGAAAGCCGAGCCCGCCGCCGAGAACGGCGTGACCATGCAGGACGGCCGCTACGCATTGCCGACGACCGTGACGATCGACCTCCCGGGCGGCTACAAGCCGTCGTCCAAGGAGGAGTACATGAGTCCGCGCCAGCTGCAGTACTTCCGCAACAAGCTGTCGAAGTGGCGCGAAGAGCTGGTCGAGGAGAGCCGCCAGACGATCGAGAGCCTGCGCGATGAAGTGCGCGACGTCGGCGACGAAGCCGAGCGCGCGACGCGCGAGACCGAGAATTCGCTCGAGCTGCGCACGCGCGACCGCTACCGCAAGCTCATCGCGAAGATCGACAAGGCGCTCAAGCGGATCGAGGAAGGCCGGTACGGCTACTGCGAGGAGACCGACGAGGAGATCGGCATCGAGCGCCTCGAAGCGCGTCCGATCGCCACCCTCAGCCTCGATGCGCAGGAACGCTGGGAGCATCGCCAGAAGCAGATGGGCGATTGATGCGAGCAGGGCTGACGGCTGAGCGCCGCGGGCTCGAGGAGATCGGCCCGTTGCTTGCGATGCCAGGCGTCTGCGCCAACGAGCGATTCGCCGGCCCTCGCGCAGCGGCCGATGGATCGGCCCGAGTCGACGCCTTGCAGCCCCCGGCCCTCCGTCCCCGGCCCTCGCGCCTCGCGCCATGAACGCGCGCAGGTACTTCGGCACCGACGGCATCCGCGGCAGGGTCGGCGAATGGCCGATCACCGCGGAGTTCATGCTCAAGCTCGGCCGCGCGGTCGGCAGCGTGCTCGCGACGCGCGGGCAGGCGGTCAACGTCGTGATCGGCAAGGACACGCGCGTGTCCGGCTACATGTTCGAGTCCGCGCTCGAGGCGGGGCTCGTCGCCGCTGGCGCGGGCGTGAGCCTGCTCGGCCCGATGCCGACGCCCGCGGTCGCCTATCTCACGCGGTCGCTGCGCGCGAGCGCCGGCATCGTCATCAGCGCCTCGCACAACCCGCACCACGACAACGGCATCAAGTTCTTCTCGGCCGAAGGCGAGAAGCTCGACGACGACGTCGAGGCGGCGATCGAGGCCGAGCTCGAGGCGCCGTTCACGACGGTCGCGTCCGAGTCGATCGGCAAGGTCGTGCGCGTGCGCGACGCGGTCGTGCGCTACGCGGAGTTCTGCAAGGCGACCGTGCCGCCGGCGCTGAATCTGCGCGGCCTGCACATCGTGCTCGACTGCGCGCACGGCGCGACCTACCAGATCGCGCCGACCGTGTTCGGCGAACTCGGCGCGAAGGTGACCGCGATCGGCGTGCAGCCGGACGGCCTCAACATCAATCGCGACGTCGGCTCGACGCATCCCCAGGCGCTGCAGCGCGCGGTGGTCGCCGCGGGCGCCGATCTCGGCATCGCGTTCGACGGCGACGGTGATCGCGTGCAGATGGTCGATCGCCGTGGCGCGCTCGTCGACGGCGACCAGCTCCTCTATGTGCTCGCGAGCGACTGGCATGCGAGCGGCCGCCTGCGCGGTCCGCTCGTCGGCACGCTCATGAGCAACTACGGACTCGAGCGCGCGATGGGCGAGCTCGGCGTGCCGTTCATCCGCGCCAACGTCGGCGACCGCTACGTGCTGCAGCAGCTCAAGCAGCACCAGGGCGTGCTCGGCGGCGAGACCTCCGGCCACATCCTCACGCTCGACCGCGCGAGCAGCGGCGACGCGATCGTCAGCGCGCTCCAGGTGCTCGACGCGCTGCGGCGCAGCGGGCGCAGCCTCGACGAGGCGGTGGCCGGCATGCGCAAGGTCGCGCAGACGACCGTCAACGTGCGCGTCGCCGGTGGCGCCGCGGCGCTCGTCGCCGATGCGCGCGTGCAGCGCGTCTACGAAAGCGTGCGCGCCGAACTCGAAGGGCAGGGTCGCGTCGTGCTGCGCCCGTCCGGCACCGAGCCGCTCGTACGCGTGACGGTCGAAGCCGGCGATGCCGGCCTCGTCGAGCGGCTCGCCGCGCAACTTGCCGACGCCGTAAGATCCGCAGCATCCGCGACGACCAGCGCCTGATCGCCATGAGCCCACGCATCCCGACCCTCGACATCCGCCGTTACGACAGCGACCGCGACGCGTTCGTCGCCGAGCTCGGCGCGGCCTACCGCGAGTGGGGCTTCGCGGGCATCCGCGGCCACGGCATCGCGCAGGATCTCATCGACGGCGCGTACGGCGTGTTCAAGGCGTTTTTCGCGCTGCCCGCCGACGTGAAGATGAAGTACCACATCAAGGGTGGCGGCGGCGCGCGCGGCTACACCCCGTTCGGCGTCGAGACCGCGAAGGATTCGAAGTATCCGGACCTCAAGGAGTTCTGGCACATCGGCCGCGAGATCGCGCGCGATTCGACCTACGCCGACGTGATGGCGCCGAACCTGTGGCCGACCGAAGTCGCGGGATTCCGCGATTACGGCTACGGCCTGTTCGAGGCGCTCGACACGCTCGGTTCGCGCGTGCTGCGCGCGCTCGCGCTGCACATCGACCTGCCGGACGCGTACTTCGACGACAAGACGAACTTCGGCAACTCGATCCTGCGCCCGATCCACTATCCGCCGATCACCGCGCCGGACGTGCCGAACGTGCGCGCGGGCGCGCACGAGGACATCAACCTCATCACCTTGCTCGTCGGCGCGAGCGCGCAGGGCCTCGAGGTGAAGTCGCGCAAGGGCGAGTGGGTGCCGTTCACCGCCGAGGCCGACACGATCGTCGTCAACATCGGCGACATGCTGCAGCGCCTGACCAACCACGTCTACCCGTCGACGACCCATCGCGTCGTGAACCCGCCCGGCGACGAGGCGCGCAAGCCGCGCTACTCGGTGCCGTTCTTCCTGCATCCGAACCCGGACTTCGTCATCGACGCGCTGCCGTCGTGCATCGGTGCCGACAATCCGAACCGCTACCCGCAACCGATCACCGCGCACGAGTACCTGCAGGAGCGGTTGCGCGAGATCAAGCTGATCTGACGGCTGCGGGTCGGAACCTGCCGCCCGCTTCGCCGCCTCGCGTGCCCGTCCCCGGTCCACGCGCTACCCGTACGTCGCCGATCATGCGCAGCCCTCAGCCCCCGACCGTCGCGCGGATGCGCCCGGCATGACCGCGACGGATCCGGGCACGATTCCGCGCGAGCGGCGAGAACGCATCGTCGTCGCCGCAGCGTTCGTCGCGCTCGCGGCGCTGCTGGTCGCGCTCGCGCTCGCGTGGCGCATTCCGATGATGCTGTGGGACCATCTCGATCTCGTGCCGATCTACGAGCGCTACCTGCGCGGCACGCTCGGCGCGGCGGATTTCTTCCGCATCCACGGCGGCCACCTGCACGCGGGCGCGTACGCGGTGCTGCTGCCGACGACGGCGCTGTCGCACGGACGCACCTGGTTGGACGTGCTCGCGAGCGCGCTGTTCCTGCTCGGCTACGCGGCGGTCGTGGTCGCGATGGCGTCGCGGCTCCGGCGTGCGCGCGCGATCGGCGTGCCGACGATGCTGCTGTTCGTCCTGCTCGCGCTCACGCCGGGGCACCTCGCGAACCTGCAGTGGGGCTGGCAGGTCGCGGTGTTCGTCTGCCTCGCGGGCGCGGCGTCCGCGATCGCGTTGCTCTCGGCCGCCGCGTTCACGCCGTTGCGCGCGTGTGCCGCGCTCGCGTGCGCAGCCGTCGCGTTCGCGAGCTTCGCGATCGGCTTCGCGGCATTCCCGGT
This sequence comes from Dokdonella sp., assembly GCF_036518555.1. Classification (GTDB taxonomy): domain Bacteria; phylum Pseudomonadota; class Gammaproteobacteria; order Xanthomonadales; family Rhodanobacteraceae; genus Dokdonella_A. Next base: position 9,659 of record NZ_DATDMY010000297.1, read on the forward strand.
CGGCGCGGTGCTCATCGCGTCGCGAAAGGATCTCGCCGTGCGCGCCCGTTGGGCATGGGCGGGCCTGTGGATCGCCGTCGCGCTCGCCGCGGGGCTCGCGCTGCAGCGCGACGGCGCAACGACGCGCGACGTGGCGACGATCGCGCTCTACGCGCTCGACTTCCTCGGCGCGGGCATCGCGCGCTACGCGACCGATCTCGCGCCGTGGCTCGGCGCGCTCGGGCTCGCGGGCGGCGTCGTCGCCGCGTGGACGCTGCGCGAGCGCGGTGCGGCGCTGCCGTGGATCGGCCTGTTCCTGTTCGGCGCCGCGAGCGCGCTGTTGACCGCGTACGGGCGGGCCGGGGACTACGGTGCGGAGCAGGCGTTCGTGACGCGTTACGTGAGTTTCTCGAGCGTGTTCTGGATCGGTGCACTCGGGTTGTTCGCGCTCGCGGCGCAGGCGACGCGCTGGCGCGCCGGGGTCGTGCGCGGAATCGTCGCGGCCGTCGCCGTGCTCGCGACGTTCGAAGCAGTGCATCTCGCGAAGAAGGCGGCGACGGTCGCCGCGCGCGCGCAGGCGACCGCGGAAACGATCCGCCGCACCTATCCCGACGTGCCGCCCGACGTGCTTGCCGCGATCTACTTCGACGAGCCCGGCATCGCGCGCGAACGACTGCAGCGCCTGCACGCGTGGGGCTTCGCGCCGTTCGATCGCTGAGCGTCAGGTGGAATCGCGGAAGTTCTTCCCGCCGCCTGCGACGAGGCGCTCGCCGAGGCGGTCCGGCAGCAGCTTGACGAGCATCTTGATCGCGCGGTTGACGCGACCGCTGACGCGGATCGATTCGCCGCGTCCGACCGCGGCGAGCGCGTCGCGCACGACCTCGTCGGCGTCGAGCCAGAGCCAGCGCGGCATGCCCTTCATCTGATCGCGCGTTCCGGTCACGTCGTGGAACTCCGAATGCGTGAAGCCGGGACAGCACGCGAGCACGTGGACGCCGTAGGCCCGATTCTCGAGCGAGAGCGCTTGAGAAAACTTGATCAGGTACGCCTTCGATGCCGCGTACAGCGTGTGCCCGGCCGGTGCGGGCACGAGGCCCGCGAGCGACGCGACATTGACGATGCGGCCGCGGCCGCGCTCGCGCATCGCGGGCAGGAACCGATGGCACAGCTCCGCGGGCGCGGTCATGAGCACCTGGATGAAGTCGGCGTGCGTGCGCCATGGACGCGACAGGAACGAGCCGGTGACGCCGTAGCCTGCGTTGTTGACGAGCACGTCGATCGCGAGTCCGCGGCGCGCGCATTCCTCGAACAGGCGCGTCGGCGCGCTCGGGTCGGCGAGGTCGGCCGGCACGCAGACGACGTCGACCGCATGGCGATCCCGCAGCTCGGTCGCGAGCGCCTCGAGGCGATCCGTACGGCGCGCCGTCAGCACGAGGCCGCAGCCCTCCGCGGCAAGCTGACGCGCGAACTCGGCACCGATGCCGGCGGACGCGCCGGTGACCAGGGCATGGAAGGACGACATCGACGCTCCTCGTGCGGGGAGTGCGCAGCCTAGCGGCAAATGGCCGCGCCTGCGCAGCGCCTGAGCGCTCGCTCGCTTGCCGGGAGCGCACGCTGTAGGGCGGCTCAAGGCCGAAGGCCGGAGCCGCCTCGGCGTTCGCGATGCGCCACTCTCGCAAGGTCGAGGCGGCTGCGCCGCCACGCGTCCTGATTCGCCCTGCAGGACTTCGCAAGCCCGCACGCAATCCGCGCACCGCGTGCGGCACGGCTGCAGCATGAACTGTGGGAGCGGCGGAAGCCGCGATGCTCTCCATGCAGGCAGCGTCACGCATCTCGCATCCGCGACCGTCGCGCCACCCTTGACGCCGCCCCCGCCTGCGGCTTTAATACGCGGCCCCGCTGCAGTCCGTTCGGACCGCACGCATGCAAGACATCCTGGCCGGGTAGCTCAGTTGGTAGAGCAGGGGATTGAAAATCCCCGTGTCGGCGGTTCGATTCCGTCCCCGGCCACCATTGCATCAATGACTTGCGCAGTCTCGCCCTCGGATCGTCTCGCGGTGTTTGCCGTACATTTGCAAGATGCGTCCTCAAGTCCGGATCCGTTGCGCAGCTACCGGGCCAAGTAACGTTCCCGGCTCCGGCCTGCCCCCACCAATGGCGTGTTCGCCACACCCTCCGTTGGCGCACGAATTTTTCAGAGCACCTCTGGATGAGTTTGGCGCGAGGGAAAGTTCCGCGCGCGCGAAGAGCGACAAGGGAGCGCGCATCCGCGTACAAGCATAAGAAGTGCCTCGCCCTGGCGGAAAACCCGGCAGGCGTGGGCGGAGTTAATCGCAGGCTCCGATGACAAATAGGCATGTAGGAAATTTCCTACAGCCAAGCACAACGATTTCTTACATTCGCACACTTTTGCGGCCGCTCGTCGAGGTCGTGGCGTATTCTTCTCTGGTACAGGGGGAGGGCCAATGAAACTCGTTTCGCGGACGCTGCACGTAAAGCGTGTTACATATCGAGGGCGTGGCAATAGGGAGGCAAGCGACCTGCCTACGCTCGACGAAATGATCAAGGGGATATTCGCCAAGGGCGATACGGTCGGGAAGCGACACTATCCGGCGGCCGACAATCTCAAGCCTGGAAAGCCTTGCGTCTGCTTCGATGACTACGTTGATTCAGGAGTTGGCGCGCGCTTCAAAATGTACTCGTACGTTCACGCGCATACGCCGGATCAGGTCGTTCCAGATCTGAACGCGAAACATGTGAACTTGGTCACGGAGCCGCTCGAGACCGCAGACGGAAAACAGAAGGCCGTTGCCATCATGTGTCAGGTGATCGTGCTTGGCGAAACGATGATCGTGGAATATGCGTCGGGATCAGGAGGAGTCGCCGCGGTCGTCAGCGCGCTAGCTTACCTATCGAAGAAGGTCGATCGGCGCATTGCCCACATGAAGGCCCAGAACATTCCGAGTCGCGCCTTGACGCAGATGATCAAAGAGAATGGCGGCGTACGAGAGGTGCGCGCGACATTGCGTGGGACAGTCCCCATCGAGTCGAGGTTCGGAATGACCCTGTCGACCGTGCGTAAAGGGATGGGTAACGCGACGCGA
>NZ_DATDMY010000298.1:0-5096 GCF_036518555.1 Dokdonella sp.
GCGTAGAACTCGCGCGCGTACTCGTCGTAGGAGTCGGTGTCCCAGTCGGGCGGGATGAGCGCGAGCAGGCGGTCGAACAGCGCGTGCGCGCGTTCGCGATCGCCTTGCCGGTGCACCATCCAGGCGTGCTGCGCCGCCGGCACCCATGCCGTACTGTGCTCCTCGCCGTAGGTGCGCCGCGCAAGCTCGGCGCTCTGTTCGTACGCGCGCTCGGCGCCGGCGTAGTCGCCCTGGTCCTCGCGCACGGAGGCGAGCCCGGGCAGGATCAGCTGCTGCAGTTCGCGGTCGTCGCGGCGATGGCTCGCCGCGGCCGCGTCGATCGCGCGCAGGTAGGCCTGCTCGGCCGCGCGTGGATCGTCGCCGGAGCGGCGGAAGCCGAGCATGCCGAGTGCGTGCACGTAACCGGGGTCGGTCGGCGCTACGCGCGCATACAGGGCGATCGCGTTGTCGAGCGCGGCCTGCGAGTCCTCGCGCTCGCCCTCGTTCGCGTTGAACAGGCCGGCGCGGATGCCCCACCAGCGCGCGCGCTGCACGGCGCGGTCGAGTCCGGCGCGGCGGATCAGCGGGTCGGCCTGCTCGAGCAGGCGGCGCGACGCGGCGTAGTCGTTGCGGTCGCTCGCGTGCTGCGCATCGTCGAGCAGGCCGTCGACGATCGCCGGGTGCGCGTCGCCGAACGCGCGCCGTGCGAGCTCGACCTGCTGCTCGTGCAGCGCGCGGTAGCGCGCGTCGTCGCCGAGCTCGCGGTAGATCGACGCGGCGACGCCGAGCAACTCGACCTGCGTCTGCGCGTCGTCGCCGAACTCGCGCGCGATGCGCGGCGCGGTCGAGTCGAGCAGTTCTCGCGCGCTCACCTGTCCGCGCGGCTTGTCCTGCGCGACGCGCGGGTCGCTCGCGCGGAACATGTCGATGAGGAAGTCCTTGATCGTCTCGGCGCGACGCGCCTGCTCGCGCGCGACCTGCGCCTGCCACAGCGCGATGCCGAGCGCGGCGACGATCGCGACCAGAACCGCGAGCGCGGCGGCGACGCCGCCGCGGTGGCGCGAGACGAACTTGCGCGCGCGATAGCTCCGCGACGGCGGATGGGCGAGCACCGGCTGGCCGTCCAGATGGCGCTGCAGGTCGTCGGCAAGCGGGCCGGCGCCCGCATAGCGGCGCGCGGGTTCCGCATCGATCGCGCGCAGCACGATGTTGTCGAGGTCGCCACGCAGCGCGCGACGCAGCGCGTCCGGCGGCAGCGGTGCGTCAGGCCCGGCGGCGTGCGCCTGCGCCGACAGGGTGCGCGTGTCGCCGGGCTCGCGCCGACGCCCGGTCAGCAGCTCGCCGAGCAGTACGCCGAGCGCATACACGTCGGTCGCCGCGGTGACGAGTTCATGGCGGAACTGTTCGGGCGCCGCGTACGCGGGCGTCATCGCGACCGCGTGCGTGCGCGTCGTGTCGAGCGGGTCGTCGGCGTCGAGCAGCTTGGCGATGCCGAAATCGAGCAGCTTCACGTCGCCGTCGCCCGTCACGAGCACGTTCGACGGCTTGAGGTCGCGGTGCACGATCAGCGCACGGTGGGCCGCTTCGACGGCGCGACAGACCGCCACGAACAGCTGCAGGCGCGCGCGCAGGTCGAGCCGACGCGTGCGCGCGTAGTCGGTGATCGGCACGCCGTCGACGAGTTCGAGCGCGATGTACGGCACGCCCGCCTCGGCAACGCCGCCTTCGATGAGGCGCGCGATGCCCGGATGGTGCAGTTGCGCGAGCGCGCGGCGCTCGCTGCGGAAGCGCCGCTGTTCGTCCGCGGTGTAGATGCCCCGGCGCAGGAGCTTGAGCGCGACGACCTGCTGCACGCCCGCCTGCTCCCGCGTGGCGCGGAAGACGATCGAGCTGCCGCCTTCGCCGAGCCGCTCGCCGAGCGTGAACGGACCGACCGTCGAACCGCTCGCCGCGAGCGGCACATCGGCGCCGGACTCGCCGACGCGCCCGAGCAGGTCCTCGAACGCTCCGTCGAGCGGCGCGTCGCGCACGGCGTCGGCGGCGAGCATGCGTTCGAGCGTGGTTCGCACCGACGCCGGGCGCCCGGCCAGCCAGAGGGTGCGCTCGGCGGGCGCGAGCGCGAGCACGTGTTCGAACAGCCCGCGCAGATTCGGCAACGCTTCGGTCATCGCGGATTCCTGCGCGAGTGTCACCAGCGCACAACGCCGCATCGCCTGCCCGGCGGACATGCGGGCCACCGGGGCACGCGAGCGCGGCCCGCGCAGTGTAGCGGCGCATCGGCGCCGCGGATGCGCCGTGGTGGCGCCTGCCGCCGACTCGGTGGCTACTCCGGTGACGCGCGCGCGCCGCGTGGCGACGTCGCGTGGGTGCGGCTCCAAGCGCGGCGCAGCTGCCGCGCGGACGCGAAGCCGCTGCGCTCGGCGACGCGCTCCATGTCCAGCCGCGTATGACCGAGCAGCTCGGCCGCGAGCGCGACGCGCAGCCGGTTGACGTAGTCGGGCAGGCTCATGCCCGCGTGTTCGTTGAACAGGCGCGAGAGGTGGCGCGGGCTCGCGTTCGCGACGTGCGCGAGCGCGGCGAGCGACCACGCGCGCGCGGGATCTGCGGCGACGGCGTCCTGCGCGCGGTGCACGACCGGGTGCAAGTGGTTGCGTCCCTGCAGCCACGGCGACAGCTGCGGATCGCTGCCGCTGCGGCGGAGGTAGACGACGAGGTGGCGGGCGATCGCGGCGGCGACCGCCGGCCCGCACTCGCGGGCGACGAGATGCAGCAGCAGGTCGGTACCCGCGGTCACGCCAGCGCTGCTGAGGCGCGTGCGATCCTCGACGTAGAGCCGGTTCTCGTGCACGCGCGCGGCGGGCGCGATCGCGGCGAGTTCCGCGCAGCACGCGTGGTGGGTCGTGCAGGCGTAGCCGTCGAGCAGGCCCGCGCGCGCGGCGAGCAGCGCGCCGCTGCAGATCGAGATCACGCGATGCGCGTCGCGCACGTGCCGCCGCAGCCACTCCACGAGCGCGCGTTCGTCGCGATCGACCGCGGCATCACCAGGATCGGGCGCGAACGCGACCGTGTCGGTGCTGCCGCCGAGCACGAGCCAGGCGTCCGCGGGCGGCGCGCCCGGCAGCGGCTCGAATGCGCCGAGGACCAGGCCGATCGAACTCGTCACGTGCGCGCGCGCGGCGAAGTAGCGTACGTCGAACTGCAGCGCCGACTGCTCGATGTTCGCGCGCCGCAGCACCTCGAGCGGCCCGGCGAGGTCGAGCAGCAGCGCGCGTGGCGGCACCAGCACCCAGACGGCCTGCCGGCGCGGCGCACGCGTCACGCGGCACGCCTCGTCGTGGCCGCGTCGAGCGCCTGTTCGACGGTCGCGATGCGCGCGAAGCGTCCATCCAGCACGAGCTCGGTGCGCGCGCGCAGCTCGGCCGCGCTCCAGCGGCGGCCGTCGCGATCGGTCATCGCGAACGTGAGCGTCGCTTCGCCGACGTAGTCGACCTCGTAGCCGAGGTCGGATGCGTGGCGCGCGGTCGTCTCGCAGCATTGCTCGGTGCGGATGCCGGAAACGATCACGCGGTGGATGCCGCGCGCGGTGAGCCAGACGTCGAGGCCGCTGCCCACGAGTGCGCTGTGGCGCGTCTTGTGGAACGTGGCGTCGGCCTCGATCACGAGCGGCGCGAGCGTGCGCACGTGGCCGCTCGCGAGCGAGAACGGGCCGTCGGGTTCGACGTGGAAGACCTGCACGACGGCGATGCCGAGCGCCTTCGCGCCATCGACGAGCGCCTGCTGGCGCGCGACGTAGGTGGCGACATCGGCGTCGTCCCAGTACGGACGGACGCGGAACGATTCCTGGGCATCGACGACGACGAGGGCGGTGTGCGAGGCGTTCATGGCGGCTCCGGGGCAAGGAATGGTAGCGCCATCCTCGCGCCGGACGCGCAGGCGCGACAGGCCGCGGCGGGACCAGGAGCGGACAGAAAACGCCATCTTCACAGCAAACGGTTCAGGCGCCATCGGCGACCACAGCCGGCGCGCCTGGCGCGACCCGGCCGCGCAGCAGCTGCAGCCATGCGAAGCCGCCTGCGAGCAGCGGCAGGTGCACGGTCGCGCCACGCCAGACGAGCGCGGCGGGTGCGAGTTGCGCGGGCGTCATCCATGGCGCAAGCGCCGCAGCGAGGCCGAGCTCGGCGCCGCCCGCGCCGGACGGAACGCCGGTCCACTGTGCGACGTGCATGACCACGCCCTGCGCGAGCAGCGTGACCGGGTACGGTACCGCGTGACCGAAGGCGCCGAGCGCGAGCCACAGCACGCCGTAACGCGTCAGCCACTGCGCGCTCGTCAGCAGCGCGAGCGCGAGCATCGCGCGCGCGTCGCCGCGCAGCAGCCGGGCGGTGTCGTCCAGCGCCTGCGCGAGCAGCACGACGGCGCGCGAAATGCGGCCGCGATGACGCTCGGCGTGGCGCAGCGCTGCACGCAGCAGTGGGCGGCGCAGCGCGACGGCGAGCAGGGTGGCGGCGCCGAGGGCGCCGCCACCCGCGAACGCGGCGTGCAGCACGGGTCCGGGCACCGCCGACCGCAGTGCGGCACCGGCAGCGACAGGCAGCGCCACCGCGAAGAACACGGCGTCGACGATCTGGTCCGCGGCCGCGATCGCGGTGGCCGCGCTCGTCGTCGCACCCGCGCGGCGCACAAGCAGCACGTTCGCCGCGTAGCCGCCGAGCCCGCCCGGCGTCGCGAGGAAACCGGAGTCGGTCGCGAGCGAGACGAGCAGCGAACGCAGCGGACGCAGGCGTACGCCGACGCGGTGCGCGAGCACGGCGAGCTTGGCTGCGCGTGCGAGCCATCCGGACACGGTCACGCCGAAGATCGTCGCGAGTGCGCCAAGCGGGACCTCGCGCACGGCCGCGAGCGCGGCGTGCCCACCGAGCAGTAACGGTACCGCGAGTGTCGCGAGCAGTGCGAGCGCGAGCAGCAGCGGCCGGCGCAAGGCGCGCACGTCAGACCGGGCCGCGCAGCGTCACGGTGGCAGCGCGCATGCGCTCGACCGCGGCGGACTTGGTCAGCGGCTCGCGACGCTCGAGCAACTGCGCGAGCACGTCGCGCCAGCCGTCGACGAGGTCCACATG
>NZ_DATDMY010000299.1:0-21255 GCF_036518555.1 Dokdonella sp.
CGCACGCGTCGCAGGGCCACGGAGTACCAAATCGATGTCGGACGTCACGATCAAACAACTGGCCAAGGTCCTCGGCACACCGGTCGACAAACTGCTCGCGCAGCTCGGTGAAGCGGGCATGAAGTTCTCCGATCCCGACCAGGTCATCAGCAGCACCGAAAAGGTGAAACTGCTCGGGTTCCTGCGCCGTACGCACGGCAAGAAGGAAGAAGCGCCCGCGGAGGCCGCATCGTCGCCGCGGCAGATCACGCTGAAGCGGCGCACGGTCAGCGAGATCACCGTCGTTCCGGGCCAGCGCGGTGCGAGCGCGAAGACGGTCAATGTCGAAGTGCGCCAGAAGCGCACCTACGTCAAGCGCAGCACGGTCGAGGAATCGCAGCAGGTCGATCCCGAGCGCGAGGAAGCCCTGCGCAAGCTCGGCGAGTCGCAGCTCAAGCGCGAAGCCGAGGACCGCGCGCGCGCGGAGGCCGATCGTCGCCGCCAGGACGAGGACGCGAAGATGCGCGCCGCCGACGACGCGCGTCGCCTCGCCGCCGAAGAGGAAACTCGCCGTCGCGCCGAGGAAGAGGTGAAGACCGAGGCGGCTCCGTCCGAGCAGCCGGCGGCCGCGCCGCGGGAAGCGGGCGTGGAGCGTCCGCGCCCCGAGCGCGCGCGGGAAACCACGGGCAACGGCGCCGCAGCCGACGCGCCGCATCGCCACAAGGCGAAGCACGGTTCGCATCGCATGCGCGACGACGGCGGTCCAGACGACAGCGGGCCGCGCTACTTCGGCAACGAACTGCATCTTTCGCGCGAAGGCGCGGCACGCCGCACCGGGCGCAAGCGCCCGAAGACGCGTCAGGTCGAGCAGTCGCGCAGCGGACCGGCGCATGCGTTCTCGCGGCCGACCGCGCCGGTCGTCCGCGAGATCGCCGTCGGCGAATCGATCACCGTCGCCGACCTGGCGTCGAAGCTGGCGGTCAAGGGCGCCGACGTCGTGAAGGGGCTGTTCAAAATGGGAGTAATGGTGACGATCAACCAGGCGATTGACCACGACACGGCCGTCCTTGTCGCCGAGGAACTCGGCCACAAGGTCGTTGCGGCCGAGGACACCAGTGCGGAGACGACGCTGCTCGCGCAGCAGGCCGGCGACGAGGGCCACAAGGCGACGCGTCCGCCGGTGGTCACGATCATGGGCCACGTCGACCACGGCAAGACCTCGCTGCTCGACTACATCCGCCGCACGAAGGTCGCCGCGGGTGAAGCGGGCGGCATCACGCAGCACATCGGCGCCTATCACGTCGACACGCCCAAGGGCGTCGTTACGTTCCTCGACACGCCCGGCCACGCCGCGTTCTCGTCGATGCGCGCCCGCGGTGCGCAGTCGACCGACATCGTCGTGCTCGTGGTCGCCGCCGACGACGGCGTGATGCCGCAGACCGTCGAGGCGATCCAGCACGCGCGCGCGGCGAAGGTGCCGTTGATCGTCGCGATGAACAAGATGGACAAGGCGGACGCGAATCCCGACACGGTCAAGCAGGGTCTCGTGCAGCACCAAGTCGTGCCCGAGGAATGGGGCGGCGACGTCCAGTTCGTGCCGGTGTCGGCCAAGACCGGCATGGGCGTCGACGCGTTGCTCGATGCGATCTCGGTTCAGGCCGAAGTCATGGACCTCACGGCGGTGCCGGACGGCCGCGCGAGCGGCGCGGTGATCGAATCGAGCCTCGACAAGGGGCGCGGTCCGGTGGCGACGGTGCTGGTCCAGCAGGGCCTGCTCAAGCGCGGCGACTTCGTCGTGTGCGGCATCGAGTACGGCCGCGTGCGCGCGCTGTTCGACGAGACGGGCGGCCAGGTCGAATCGGCCGGCCCCTCGATCCCCGTGCAGGTGCTCGGCTTGTCGGGCGTTCCGCAGGCCGGCGACGATTTCGTCGTCGTCGAGGACGAGCGATTGGCCAAGGAAGTCGCGCTGCAGCGCCAGCACAAGCGCCGCGAGTCGCGCCTGGTCAAGCAGGCCGGCAACCGCATGGAAGACATCATGGCGCAGATGGGCGAGGGCGCGGGCCAGCTGACCCTAAACCTCGTCGTCAAGGCCGACGTGCAGGGTTCGGCGCAGGCGCTGCGCGAGGCGCTCACCGCGATCACGACCGAGAAGATCCGCGTCAACGTAATCGCCTCCGGCGTCGGCGGCATCACCGAGTCCGACGCGACGCTCGCCGCCGCGTCGAAGGCCGTGATCATCGGCTTCAACGTGCGCGCCGACGCGTCCGCGCGGCGCATCATCGAAGCGAACGGTCTCGACCTGCGCTACTTCTCGATCATCTACGACGTCATCGACCAGGTGAAGCAGGTCGCGACCGGCCTGCTCGGCAAGGAAGTGCGCGAGGAGATCATCGGCGTCGCGCAGGTGCGCGAGGTGTTCCGCAGCTCGAAGTTCGGTGCGGTCGCCGGCTGCATGGTCATCGAGGGCACGGTCAAGCGGCACAAGCCGATCCGCGTGCTGCGCGACAACACGGTGGTCTTCCAGGGCGAACTCGAATCGTTGCGCCGCTTCAAGGAGAACGTCGACGAGGTGCGAAACGGCACCGAGTGCGGCATCGGCGTCAAGCAGTACAACGACGTCAAGCCGGGCGACCAGATCGAGTGCTTCGAGCGCATCGAGGTGCAGCGCACGCTCTGATGGAGCAGGGCTGGGGGCCGAAAGGCCCGCAGCCCTGAGCATACCCAGTCCCCAGCCCGCAGCCCTCGCCCCCGGTCATGCCCGCCAAATCCTTCAATCGCTCCGATCGCGTCTCGGCCGAACTGCGCCGCGAGATCGCGTTGCTCGTGCACGGTGCCGTGCGCGAGCACGCGCTGCCGTCGGTGAGCGTGTCCGACGTCGAAGTCACGAAGGACCTCGACTTCGCGACCGTGTTCGTCACGGCGCTGCTCGGCGACGAGGGGCCGGAGGCCGTCGCGGCGCTCAACGAGCTCGCGAAGGAGTTCCGGCGCGACCTGTCGCGCACGATGAAGCTGCGCCGCGTGCCGGAGTTGCGCTTCCGCTACGACGATTCGGTCGATCGCGGCGAGCGCATCGAGACGCTGCTGCGCGGCGGCTCCTGATCGCCGTCGGTCGCCTCGCCCGGAGATCGCGATGGCCAAGCTCCCGTGGCGCGACGTGCACGGCATCCTGCTGCTGGACAAGCCGGCGGGGCTGAGTTCCAACCAGGCACTGCAGCGCGTACGGCGCCTGTTCCGCGCCGACAAGGCCGGCCACACCGGCAGCCTCGATCCGCTGGCGACCGGACTGCTTCCGATCTGCTTCGGTGAGGCGACCAAGATCGCCGGCCTGCTGCTCGGCGCGCGCAAGGCGTACGTGACGGAATGCGCGCTCGGCGCGACCACGACCACCGACGATGCCGAGGGCGAGGTGATCGAGCGTCGCGCGGTGCCGCCGCTCGACGAGGAGACGATCCGGGCCGCCGCTGCCGGCCTGACCGGCCGCATCCGTCAGGTTCCTCCGGTCTATTCGGCACTCAAGCAGGGGGGCGAGCCGCTGTACCGGCGTGCTCGTCGCGGCGAGGATGTCGCCGCGCCTGCGCGCGAAGTCGACGTGCACCGCTTCGAGCTGCTCGATCACGCGGACGACCGCCTGCGCCTCGGCGTCGAGTGCGGGTCGGGTACGTACGTGCGAAGCCTCGTGCGCGATCTCGGCGAACGGCTCGGCTGCGGCGCGCACGTGACCGCGTTGCGCCGCCTCTGGGTCGAGCCGTTCGTCGAGCCGGTGATGTTCACCCTCGGCCAGCTCGAGGCGATCGCCGCCAACGGCATGGCCGCCCTCGACGCGTGCCTGCTGCCGCTCGAGAGCGGCCTGGCTGCGCTGCCCCGGCTCGCGGTCTCGGCGGCAGAGGCGACCCTGCTCGGGCAGGGGCGGCGCCCGGTCCGCCCTGGTGCGAGTGCGATGCCCCTCGCGTGTGCGATGGACCCGGCGGGCCGGCTCGTCGCCCTGGTCGAGATCGGCGGCGGCGAGATGCGCGTACTGCGCGGGTTCAATCCGGTGCCGGCATGCGCCGACCGCGTGGATTAGCCGCCATGCCACCCGGGTCCACGCCCACTCGCTCCGGGAATCGGGTTAGAATAAGAAGCTAAGTTTCGTCCCGGCTTCCGGCCGGGTTCCTGACGCGGCTTGCGCTCGTGCCGAACGCCCGGGCTGATCCGCGCCGTATGTTCCATCAAAAGGCACACATCATGTCCCTCTCCGTTGAACAAACCAGCAAGATCATTGCCGATTTCGGCCGTGGCAAGAACGATACCGGCTCGCCGGAAGTGCAGGTCGCTCTGCTGTCCGCACGCATCGAGCACCTGTCCAAGCATTTCGCCGATCACGACAAGGATCATCATTCGCGTCGTGGCCTGCTCAAGATGGTGAATCAGCGTCGCAGCCTGCTCGCCTATCTCAAGAAGGCGGACGCGGAACGCTACAAGACGCTGATCGAGCGCCTCGGTCTGCGCAGGTAAGAGTGTCGACGGCTCCGTGTGGGCCGTTTGTTCGTGCGTTCGTGCATGGACGCCGCCCGGTGGGCCGGTGCATGGACGAATGCGTTCCAGGCAGCATGAAGTTCCAGAGCGGCCATCCATGGCCGCACTTTTCAAGTGAAGCACGAGCGCGTTCCACGGGGAATGCGCCTTCCAGACAGGACAAACAACGTGGCGAAAGTAACCAAGTCGTTCCAGTACGGCGCGCATACGGTCACACTGGAGACGGGCGAAATCGCCCGCCAGGCGACCGGTGCGGTCATGGTCAGCATGGGCGGCACCGTCGTCCTCGTGACCGCGGTGGCAGCGCCGAAGGCACGCGAGGGCCAGGACTTCTTCCCCCTCACGGTCGATTACGTCGAGAAGTTTTACTCGGCCGGTCGCATCCCGGGTGGCTTCTTCAAGCGCGAAGGCCGTCCGACGGAAAAGGAAACGCTCACCTCGCGCCTGATCGACCGCCCCGTGCGCCCGCTCTTTCCGGAAGAGTTCCGCAATGAGGTGCAGGTCATCGCCCAGGTCCTCTCGCTCAACCCGGAGATCGACGGCGACATCCCGGCGATGATCGGCGCATCGGCTGCGCTCAGCCTCGCCGGCGTCCCGTTCAAGGGCCCGATCGGCGCGGCCCGCGTCGGTTACGCCAACGGCAAGTACCTGCTCAACCCGACCGCGACGGAACTGAAGACGTCCGACCTCGACCTCGTCGTGGCCGGCACCGCGAACGCCGTGCTCATGGTCGAGTCGGAAGCGAAGTTGCTCGGCGAAGACGTCATGCTCGGTGCCGTCATGTTCGGCCACCAGCAGATGCAGGTCGTCATTCGCGCGATCGCCGAACTCGCGACCCAGGCCGCCAAGCCGTCGTGGGACTGGCAGCCGCCGGCGCGCGACGATGCGCTCGTCGCCGCGCTCAAGTCCGCGGTCGGCGGCCGCCTGGACGAGGCGTTCCAGGTGCGCGACAAGCTGCAGCGCCGTGATGCGATCGCCGCGATCAAGGCCGACGTGCTCGATTCGCTGAAGGCCCAGGCCGAAGCGAACGGCTGGACCGCGGGCGACCTCGGCAAGGAATTCGCCGAGCTCGAATACCGCACGCTGCGCGACAGCGTGCTCACCACGAAGACGCGCATCGACGGCCGCAACCTCGACGACGTGCGCCCGATCACCGTCCGCGTCGGCGTGCTGCCGCGCACGCACGGCTCGGCGCTGTTCACGCGAGGCGAGACGCAGGCGATCGTCGTCTGCACGCTCGGCACCACGCGCGACGCGCAGATCATCGACGCGCCGGAAGGCGAGTCGAAGGATCCGTTCCTGTTCCACTACAACTTCCCGCCGTTTTCGGTCGGCGAAGCCGGACGCTTCGGTGCGCCGAAGCGCCGCGAGATCGGCCACGGTCGCCTCGCCAAGCGCGGCGTGCAGGCGGTCAAGCCCGCGATCGACCAGTTCCCGTACGTGCTGCGCGTGGTCTCCGAGATCACCGAGTCGAACGGCTCCTCGTCGATGGCGTCGGTGTGCGGCTCCTCGCTCGCGATGATGGACGCGGGCGTTCCGCTCAAGGCACCGGTCGCCGGCATCGCGATGGGCCTGGTCAAGGAAGGCGCGAACTTCGTCGTGCTCAGCGACATCCTCGGCGACGAGGACCACCTCGGCGACATGGACTTCAAGGTCGCCGGTTCCGCCGACGGCATCTCCGCGCTGCAGATGGACATCAAGATCGACGGCATCACCGAGGAGATCATGAAGGTCGCGCTCGAGCAGGCCAAGCGCGGTCGCCTGCACATCCTCGGCGAAATGAACAAGGTCATCAGCACGCCGCGTGCGGAAATGAGCGAGTACGCGCCGCGCCTGATCACGATGAAGATCCACCCGGACAAGATCCGCGAAGTCATCGGCAAGGGCGGCACGACGATCCGTTCGATCACCGAGGAAACCGGTGCGACGATCGACATCAACGACGACGGCACGGTGATCATCGCGTCGGTCAACCGCGAAGCGGGCGACGCGGCGAAGAAGCGCATCGAGCAGATCGTCTCCGACGTCGAGCCGGGCCGCATCTACGAGGGCAAGGTCGCCAAGCTCATGGACTTCGGCGCGTTCGTGACGATCCTGCCGGGCAAGGACGGCCTCGTGCACGTTTCGCAGATTTCCAACGAGCGCGTCGAGAAGGTGTCCGACAAGCTCAAGGAAGGCGACATCGTCAAGGTCAAGGTGCTCGAAGTCGACAAGCAGGGCCGCATCCGCCTGTCGATGAAGGCGGTCGAGGAAGAAGGCGCGGCCTGACACCCGCATCCCACGCACGACAAGAGGCGGGCCGATCGGCCCGCCTTTTTTTTCGGCTGCGCATCGTCGCATCCCGGATGTCGGTGGCGCTGCTAGACTTGCGGCAACCAACAGGAGTTGCCATCCGCGTGTCCGCATCGATGCATTACGAAGACCTGTCGGCCCTCGTCGGCCGCGTTTGCCGCATCCGCGCGCTCGATCGCGGCGAGGACGCGTCGGAACTCGCGGGCGTGCTCGTGGAGGTCGGCGAGCGCCGCGTGCGCCAGGGCTACGAACAGTTCGCGCTGCTGTTCAGGGTCGCCGAAGCCGGCATGCCGCAACAGGGAAACTACGCCGTGCGGTTCGACGGCGAGGATGCGCGCGACATCTTCCTCGTGCCGGTAGGGCGCGACGGCGACGGGATCGCGTACGAAGCGGTATTCAACCGGACTGCAACGGCCGCTTGATCGCGCGGCGCGGACATCAGGTCCGGTTGAACACGACCTGATAGCTCAGGCCATCGCCGCGGATCGGCGACATGTAGGCCTGGAAGCGCGCGCCACTGTTGCTGAAGTCGTAGATGCCTTCCGGCAAGGCGGAAGGTTGCGCGGTCCGGAACACGAGGGTGAAGCACCCCGCGCGCGCCCTGCGCGCGTCGGGATACCCCTTCACGCTCTGCAGCGGTACGACTTTCACGAGATCGAGTTCGGACGAGGGCGCGCCGTCGCGCTCGAGCTGGAACTTCGCGCCGACCATGCGTGCGAACGACGACGCATCCATGTCGCCGAGGCTGCCCGCCGCGGCCGCGGCCACGAAGGCCGACTTGCCGAGCGCGAGCATGGTCGCGGCCGCACCGAAGAGCCGCAGGAATTGGCGACGAGGCTGCGACATCTGGACGGTCCCCTGAGACGACGACGGGAGTCTATCGGTCGGTCTCGACGGCGGCAAGGCGGAATTGTGCTTGAGTTCACAGCGCCTCAACGCCTACCATGGCCGGGTCCGCCGCGGCGACGCCGGATGGCACCAGGGGAACATCGATGAGCGCACCATTCCTGAGCGAGATACGCATGTTCTCGTTCGATTTCCCGCCGCGTGGCTGGGCGAAATGCGACGGGCAATTGCTGTCGATCGCGCAGAACCAGGCGTTGTTCGCATTGCTCGGCACCACATTCGGCGGCAACGGCGTACAGACCTTCGCGCTTCCCGACCTGCGCTCGCGTGTTCCCGTGCACACGGGTGCTTCGCCGGGTACGTCGAACCGCGTGCTCGGCGAACGAGGCGGCGAGGAAAGTCACACCCTCACGCTCGGCGAGCTGCCGCAGCATACGCACCAGGTTTACGCAGCGGGCGCCCCGACGACGGGCGATCCGACCAATGCGCTCCTCGCCACGCCGACGACGAGCAAGCCTTACCGCAGCGGTGTCGGCAACACGGCTCTGCCGAATCTCGGCCCGAGCGGTGGCAACCTGCCGCATCCGAATCTCCAACCCTACCTGACGGTCAATTTCGCGATCGCCTTGCAGGGCATCTTTCCCTCCCGCAGCTGAGCGCCGGACATGTCGCAACCCTTCCTCGGCGAAATCCGCATGGTCGGCTTCAACTTCGCGCCGCGTGGATGGGCATTCTGCGCGGGCCAGCTGCTGCCGATTTCCCAGTACGACGCGCTGTTCGCATTGATCGGAACGATCTACGGCGGTGACGGACAGTCGACCTTCGCGCTGCCGAACATGGCGGGCCGCCTGCCGGTTCACCAGGGCCAGGGGCTCGGATTGAGCAATTACGTCATCGGCCAGGCGGCGGGGACCGAAACGGTCACGCTGATCGCGCAACAGATGCCGCAGCACGCGCACCCGGTGGGTGCCGCCAGTGGCGGAACGCGCAGCTCCAATCCGATGGGCAACATGCTCGGCAGCGGCGAAGCGGACATGTACACGCGTGGCACGGGAGCGCCCGTGAGCCTGGCGGCGAATGCGATCGGAACCAGCGGTGGCAACCAGCCGCACGACAACATGCAGCCCTACCTCTGCATCAATTTCGTCATCGCCCTCGAGGGCGTCTTCCCGAGCCGGAACTGAAGCATGAGCGCACCCTTCCTCGGCGAGATCCGCATGTTCGGCTGCAACTTCGCGCCGCGCGGCTGGATGTTCTGCAACGGCCAGCTGCTGCCGATCCAGCAGTACACCGCGGTATTCGCGCTGCTCGGTACGTACTACGGCGGCAACGGCACGACCAACTTCGCGCTGCCGGACCTGCGCGGCAGGGCGCCGATGGCCTATGGCGACGGTCCGGGGCTCACGCCTCGCGTCATCGGAGAGACCTCCGGTGTGGAAAATGTGTCGCTGCTGTCGACGGAAATGCCCGTGCACACGCATGCGATGGGCGCGCAGGCGACGCGAGCGGACCGGGCGAACGCGACCGGCGCGTCGTTCGCGCAGAGCGCGACGCCGATCTATTCGACCGGCGCGCCGTCCGCGGCGCTCAGCCCAGTGTCGGTGTCTCTGGCCGGTGGCGGCCAGCCGCATAACAACATGCAGCCGTTCCTCGCGGTCAACTTCTGCATCGCGGTCAACGGCATCTTCCCGTCCCGATCGTGAGCGCCCACGCCACAGCCTGCCGGCACGCGGTCGCCTTGCGCGACCTGCGCGCCGACGACGACGAGTTCCTGTATCGCGTGTATGCAGGTACGCGCCTCGAAGAGCTCGCGCCGCTCGGCTGGAGTGTGGAGCAGGTCGACACGTTCCTGCGCATGCAGTACGCGGCGCAGCGCAGCGACTACTGGCGCAATTACGACACGACGCGTTTCCACGTCGTCACGTGCGACGGCGTCGATGCGGGTCGGCTGTACGTGCAGCGCGGGTCCGATGAGTTGCGCATCGTCGACATCGCGCTGCTGCCGGAGTTTCGCGGCCGCGGCGTCGGCGGTTACCTGCTCGCGCAGCTCGCGGCCGAGGCCGATGCGGCGGGACTGGCGATGCGCATCCACGTCGAGCGCGACAATCCCGCGCAGCATCTCTATCTCCGCTTCGGCTTCGCGTTCCGCGAAGAAGCCGATTCGATCTATCGCTTGATGGAACGTCTGCCGCGCAATCACGACGCGAGCCGGGCGGCTTGAACAGGGGCAAGCACGCATGATCGGCAATGCAACGAGGCGACACCGCACGGCGCCGGGATTGGCGCTCGCACTCCTGTTCGCAGCCGCGCCGGCCGCGGCGGGCGTGGTCACGACGCTCGCCGACAGCGGAGCGGGCAGCTTGCGCGCGCAGGTCAGCGCCGGCGGGGCCATCACGTTCGCGGCCGGGTTGACCGGCACGATAACCCTCACCACGGGCACGATCGTCGTGAACGGGGCGAGCACGCCGTCGATCACGGGGCCGGGTGCGGACAAGATCATCGTCAGCGGCGCCAACGCGAACCGGATCTTCAGCGTGAGCGGAACGACCACCGTATCCGGCCTCACGCTCACGGCCGGCAATGCGGGAGCGGGCGGACAAGGCGGCGCCATCTCGAGCACGGGTAACCTGACCCTCGACGGAATTGCGGTCACGTCGAGCAGCGCCGGCGATGCCGGCGGCGGCGTCTACAACACCGGCACGCTGACGATCGCCTCGAGCCTGATCAGCGCCAACACCGTCACGGATTCGACGTGCGCCGGCGGCGGCGCGATCCGCAGCGAGGGGCCGGGCTCGGTACTCGTGATCCGCAACAGCACGATCACCGCGAACAGCGCGCCCTCGTGCAACGGCGGCGGCGTCAGCTTCAACGACGGCAGCGCTTCGATCACCGCGAGCACCATCACCGCGAACAGCGCCGGGCTCGGCGGCGGCAACGTCTACAAGGGCAGTTCTGCCGCAGCGCTGACGTTGAGCACGAGCGTGATCAGCGACGGTACCACCGGTGGGGGGGCGCCTCTCGACCCCGACGTGCATGGCGCGTTCGGCGGGGGGCTCACGTCGAGCGGCTACAACCTCGTGAAGACGCGCGGCGACGCGATCGGCTTCGTCGGCAGCGACCTCGCCGATGGCCTCGACCCGCTGCTCGGTGCACTCGGCAACAATGGCGGTCCGACGGCGACGCGCCTGCCGCAGCCGACCAGCCCATTGCTCGAGCGGAGCGGTGCACCGTGCCAGGCGACGGACCAGCGCGGATTCACGCGCCCGCAGGGCATCAGTTGCGACATCGGTGCGGTCGAGTTCCGCGAGTTCCCGCTCACCGCGACGATCGTCGGCAGCGGCAGCGTGTCGGCCGGCGCCACGCCGGCGCCGACGATCGGCAGCATCAGCAATTGCACCGGCACCTGCGTCGCGTATTACGACGGCGAAGTGCAGCCGACCGTGACGCTCACCGCGACCCCGGGTGCGAACCAGACGTTCACGGGCTGGAGCGGCGCGTGCGTCGGCAGCGCGAACCCGGTCACGACCATCGCCATGACGGGCGCGCGTACGTGCGTCGCGACCTTCGTGCCGAGCACATTCACCGTGACGCCGGGCGTCGGCAGCGGCAGCGGCACGATTTCACCGTCGACCCCGCAGACCGTGAACAGCGGCGCCGCGACGAGCTTCACGCTGACGCCAGCGCCGAACTGGCACATCTTCGGCGTCGGCGGCACCTGTGGCGGCAGTCTCGCCGGCAACACCTACACGACCAACGCGGTGACCGCGAACTGCACGGTCGTCGCGAACTTCGCGATCGACACGCACGTGGTGACGGCGAGCGTTGCCGGGGGCAACGGCTCGATCAGCCCGGCGGGCGCGGTCGCAGTCGACCACGGATCGTCGACGAGCTTCCTGCTGACGCCGGCCGCCAACTACCACGTCGCGAGCGTCGGCGGCACCTGCGGCGGCAGCCTCGCCGGCAACACGTACACGACGGGCGCGGTCACGGCGGATTGCACAGTGGTCGCGAGCTTCGCGATCGACACGCACACGGTGACGCCGGGCGTGTCGGGCGGCAACGGCACGATCAGCCCATCGACGCCGCAGACGGTGAACCACGGTGCGACGACGAGCTTCACGCTCACGCCGGCCGCGAACTACCACATCGGCACCGTGTCCGGCACCTGCGGCGGCACGCTCGCGGGCAACGTTTACACGACGAATGCCGTGACCGTCGATTGCACGGTCGTCGCGAGCTTCGCGATCGACACGCACACGGTGACGCCAAGCGTGAGCGGCGGCAACGGCACGATCAGCCCGTCGACGCCGCAGACGGTGAACCACGGCGCGACGACGAGCTTCACGCTCACGCCCGATCCGAACTACCACGTCGGTGCGATCACGGGCACCTGCGGCGGCACGCTCGCGGGCAACGTATACACCACCAATGCGGTCACGGCGGATTGCACCGTCGTCGCGAGCTTCGCGATCGACACGCACATGGTGACGCCAAGCGTCGGCGGCGGCAACGGCACGATCAGCCCGTCGACGCCGCAGGCGGTCAACCACGGCGCGACGACGACGTTCACGCTGGCGCCCGCGTCGAGCTATCACATCGTCGACGTGACCGGCACCTGCGGCGGCAACCTCGCGGGCAACGTGTACACGACGAGCGCGATCACCGCCGACTGCACCGTGATCGCGAACTTCGCGATCGACACGCACACGATCGGCGGAAACGTCAGCGGCCTGCTCGGCTCAGGGCTCGTCCTGCGCCTCAACGGTGCGAACGACTTGCCGATCGCCGCGAACGGGGCGTTCCAGTTCGCATCGGCGCTCGACGACCTCAGCGCCTACGCGGTCACCGTCGCCCAGCAGCCGGGCGGACCGACCCAGGTGTGCACGGTCGGCAACGGCAGCGGCGTACTCGCCGGGGCGGACGTCACGAACGTTGCGGTGGACTGTGCCCCGCCGACGCCACACCTGACGGTCAGCGTCACCGACAATCGCACCTACGTGCGCTACGGCATGCTGCTGACCTACCTCGTGCGCGTGACCAACGATGGCGAGGGCGTCGCCACCGGCGTCACGGTCTCGAATGCATCGCCGCCTCAGATCGACGCCGCCTCGACGACCTGGAGCTGCCACGGCGCGGGCGGCGGCGCGATCTGCCAGGCGAGCGGTTCGGGAGCCTTGAACGACGGCGGCGTCGCGATACCGCCCGGGCGCACGCTGACCTGGGTCGTTTCCGCGCCCGTTCGCGTCGACGCACCCACGGGCCTCATCGACTACACCGTCGGTGTCGGCGGTCCGTCGCCGGCGAACGCGACCGATCACGACGTGATCGTGATCTTCCGCACCGGCATGGACGTGCCGTACGGCGGCGGGGCGGAAGGCGGAGCCATGGACGAAAGTCCGCTCGCATGCGCACCCGCGCCCGCCGAGGCGCGGCGTTTCGACCTGACCGCGACGCGCGTGTTCGACATGCCGCGCACGTTGCCCGCGTCGGCCGTCGACACGGTGCTCGTCGCGCGCGGCGATGCGTCGACGGGCTTCCGTATCGAGCGCCTCAACGTCGACCCGCTACCGTCGGTTCGCCTCGTCGCGGTCGACCGCGACGGCAGCGAGCGCGCGACGGCCTGGGCAAGAACGCAATCGGGCGCCGCGCTCGCGCTCGCCGTCGTGGTGGCCGACGACCGCACCCTGTTGCTGCTCGAAGGCGACCAGGTGTCGCTGGAGATCGCGCTGCCCGACGGCGTCGCGCCGTCGATCATCGCGCAGACCTCACCGCGCGCCTGCGACGAGTGATCGTGCGGCCGGCGGAGCGTACGCTCCGTCGGTTCGCGGTGCCTCCGACGCGGACCCGTCGATGCGCGTCATTCGCCCGCGTCGGACGGCATTGATTCGAGTCTCAGCGGGCGTTTCAGTGTCTCGCCGTTGCGAACGAGCGTGAGCACGACATTGCGCCCTGCGCTGCGCTTGAGCCGCTGCTGGAAGTCCGCCCTGTCGACGATCGCGTTGCCGTCGAGGGCGAGCACGATGTCGCCGGCAAGGAGGTTCGCGCGCGATGCGGGCGTCCCACCCACGACCGTTCCGATCGCGACGCCGCCGCGCACGCCGAGCGTTTCGCGCTCGTGCGCGCGCAGGTCGCGGAACGATGCGCCGAAAGGCAAGCGGAAGCGCACGTAGTAGTCCGCGATCCAGGCGGCGTCCGGACCCTCGTGCGGCGCTGCGAGCAGCACGCGTTCCGCCCCGTTCTCGATCGCCTGGCGCTGCGCCTGCTCGCGCGCCTCGCGTTCCTGCGCACGGGCGATCCGCTCGATCGGGAAGCGCCCGCGACCTATGCGGACGTAGCCGCGCGCGGCAAGGCGTGCTTCCTCGCCATCCGATGAGGGGTCGATCGTCGCCGCGTCGGGCGGCGCGGCGGCACGCATGCGTGCGACGGTCTGCGCGTCGCGGCCCTCGACGGGTTCGTAGCTGATGTCGCCGGTGCGGGCTCCGGCGCCCTCAGCGCCCGGCGGAACGTGCGAAGGAGCGACGGCGCAGCCGGCGAGGGCGAGCGTGGCAAGCAGGGCGAGGCGACGATGCATGGCGGGATCCATGGGCAGGGGGCTCGATTCTCGCCCGGTGCCTGCACGGGTCAAGCCGACGTGCGCACGCGCGTTTGCTACGATTCATGCAACCGCCGACGGAAGCGTGTCGCCTGATGCTGCGCATCTATTTCCGGGTGATCGCATTGCTTGCGCCGGAGAAGTGGCTCGCGACGACGCTCGCGCTCGCGAACCTCGCGCTCGCCGGCGTCTACTTCCTCGAGCCGTGGCTGTTCGGCAAGGTCGTCGATGCGCTCGCCTCTTCGGCCAAGCACGGCGCCTGGAACCTGATCTGGGCATGGGCGGGCGTCGGCCTCGGCGGTGTCGTCGCGAGCGTGTGGGTCTCGCTTTACGCGGATCGCCTCGCCCACCGACGGCGCCAGGCCGCGATCGCGACCTTCTTCGAGCACGCGATCGCCCTGCCGCTCGCCTTCCACGGCGAGCACCACACCGGGCGCCTGCTGCGCATCATGCATGCGGGCAGTGCGAACCTGTTCGGCCTCTGGCTCGGCTTCTTCCGCGAGCACCTCGCGACGCTGCTGTCGATCGTCGTGATGGTGCCGCTCGCATTGCGCATCAACTGGAAGCTCGCGCTGCTGATGATCCTGCTCATGGCCAGCTTCGCCACGTTCAATGCGATCGCGATGCGCAAGACGCACAAGGCGCAGGGCGAAGTGGAGGAACTCCACCATGAGATTTCCGAACGTGCCGGCGACGTGTTCGGGAATGTACTGGTGGTGCAGAGCTTCACGCGGCTGGCCGCCGAGGTCGCGGCGATCCGCGACATGATGCGACGTGCGCTCGCGGCGCAGTATCCCGTGCTGCGTGGCTGGGCCTGGCTGTCGGTCGCGAACCGCGCGGCGAGCACGCTCACGATCGTCGCGATCTTCGCGCTCGGCACGTCGCTCAACCTCGAGGGCGAGGTCACCGTCGGCGCGATCGTCAGTTTCGTCGGCTTCGCGATGATGCTGATCGGCCGGCTCGAGCAGTTCGCCGGCTTCGTGTCGGGCCTGTTCTTCCAGGCGCATTCGCTCCGCGACTTCTTCGCCGTGCTCGAAACGCCGGCGACGCTGCATGAGCAGCCTGGTGCGCCCGACCTGCCGGTTGTCCGCGGCGAGGTCGCGTTCGAGAACGTGTCGTTCGGGTACGATGCGTCGCACCCGGCGCTCAGGCACCTCACGTTCCGCGTGCGCCCGGGCGCCACGGTCGCACTCGTCGGCCCGACCGGGGCCGGCAAGACCACCGCGTTGAGCCTGCTTTACCGCGCCTACGATCCGAGCGAGGGCCGCATCACGGTCGACGGCATCGACATCCGCAGCGTGAGCCTGCAGTCGCTGCGGCGGGCCATCGCGGTCGTGTTCCAGGATCCGGGCCTGTTCTATCGATCGATCGCGGACAACCTGCGCATCGGCGATCCCGACGCGACGCAGGAGGAGATCGAGCGGGCCGCACGGGCGGCCGAGGCGCACGACTTCATCGTCGTCAAGCCCGAAGGCTACGCCACGCTCGTCGCCGAGCGTGGGCGTTCGCTGTCGGGCGGCGAACGCCAGCGCCTGTCGATCGCGCGCGCGATGCTCAAGGATGCCCCGATCCTCATTCTCGACGAGGCGACCAGCGCGCTCGACAATGCGACCGAAGCGCGCATCCAGCGCGCGCTCGGCGCGCTCACGCGCGATCGCACGACGTTCGTGATCGCGCATCGGCTGTCGACCGTGCGCAACGCCGACCTCATCCTCGTGCTCAAGGATGGCGAGCTCGTGGAACGGGGGCGCTACGCCGAACTCGTCGCGCTCGGCGGCCTGTTCGCCGAACTCGACGGCCAGGGCCGCTTCGTCGCCGACGCGACCGATGCGCCGGACTTCGCCGAGGACGAAGGCGGCTGAATCGGCCCGTCAGCGCGACGTCCGGCTTGGCGTGGTCGACGCCGCGCGACGGCGCCAGCGCGCGATCCACGCCAGGTGCAGGAGCATCAGGAGCACGATGCCGGCGACGGCGCCCGCCAGCATCGGTTCAGGGCGGCAGAGCCACAACAGTGCGATCGGCGACAACACGCCGAACAGCTGGTAGAGCGATGCGCGCAGGACGTACTCGTGCGAGAACGTGACCGTGCCGACGATGGCACGGTCCGGATGCGCCCGCAGGTAGCGGAACGTGGCGAGGTTCGCGAGATGGCGACCGTTGATGGCCCCGAACGCGCCGAGCAGCATCCCGGCCGTGAACGAAGCGGCCGGGTCGTCGCCGCGCGGCAACGCCTCGCCGATGAAGTAGAAAGCCACGGCGGCCGCCGCGACGAGCACGCAGTGGCGTGGATTGAACCAGCGCTTGCGCGCGATTTCCTTCTGCCATACCGGATTGAGCTCGTAATGTTCGGTATGGATATGCCGACTGTAGCCGTCCTCTCTCGCGCGTGCGCCCGCGACCGTGAGCAGATGGTCGGCCACCATGAGCACGGGTGCGAGCAGGAGCTCCGGATGATTCATCGCCCCTCCCTCGTCGACGGAGCCCGATTGTGCCGGATGCGGGCGCGGCAGGCATGACTTCCGGCGCATCCACTACTGTTAACTCAGTACTATGATCGAGTCCTGCCCATGAGCAGGTGAAGGCATGGTCGCCACCGAGATCCACCTCTGGAAGTTCCACAAGGAGCTCAGCGCCGGGATCGTGTCGCTCGTGCTGCTCGCGGTGCTCGCGCGCGCGCGCGCCCCGATGTACGGCTACCAGATCGCCAAGCAGCTCGACGAGACGGGGGAGGGCGTGCTCAGCGGCAAGCAGAGCGCGCTGTACCCGGTGCTGCGCAATCTCGACGCCGCGGGGCTGCTCGCGAGCGAAGTCGAGCCGTCGGTCGCGGGTCCGCCGCGCCGCTACTACCGCATCACGCCGCTCGGGCGCCGGGTACTCGAGGAATGGCGCTACGCCTGGACCGCGACCCGCGATTTCGTCGACACCGTGCTGGAGGGCACATGAGCACGCCACGTACGATCAGGCAATACCTCGACCAGCTGCGCTCGGCACTCGGCGGTGCCGATCCCGCGCTGATACAGGACGCGCTCTACGACGCCGAAGACCACCTGCGCTCCGAACTCGCCGAAAACCCGGGCAAGTCCGAGGCCGAGGTGCTCGCGAAGATCGCCAACAGCTACGGAGCGCCGGAAGAGGTCGCCGCGATCTACGTCGACAAGGAACAGGTCGTGCAGGAGGCCCTGCGCTCGCCGCCACCGCCCCAGCGGCGCAGCGCGCTCGGCCGCTTCTTCGGCGTCGCGGCCGATCCGCGCGCGTACGCGTCGCTGTTCTACATGCTGCTGTCGCTGGCGACGGGCATCTTCTACTTTACCTGGGCCGTGACCGGGCTCTCGCTCTCGCTCGGCCTCTCGATCCTCGTCTTCGGTGTCGCGTTCGCCGTGCTGTTCTTCGGC
The DNA here is from genome assembly GCF_036518555.1 of Dokdonella sp. Lineage (GTDB taxonomy): Bacteria > Pseudomonadota > Gammaproteobacteria > Xanthomonadales > Rhodanobacteraceae > Dokdonella_A. The sequence continues at coordinate 17,617 of NZ_DATDMY010000299.1, forward strand.
ACCGTGCGCGTGCTCGCGCTCGTCGAGGGGCGCATCATCGAGGTCATGCTCGGCGAACGCATGCCGCGGCGACCGCCTTACACGGATCGCGAGCTGTCGTGGCGCTCGCGCATCGGCGCGATGTTCACCGACCCGCGCACGTGGTCGACCCTGCTCTACATGGTGATCATGCTCCCGCTCGGCATCGTGTACTTCACGCTCGCGGTGGTCGGCATCGTGCTGTCGGTGGCCATGATCGCGGGCCCGTTCGCGCTCCTGCTCGCGCAGTTCGGCGTCGTCGAGGGCGGCATCTATCTCGATGGCGATTCGGTCCTGCCGCCGATCGCAGCGATGCCGGTCGCGCTGCTGCTCGGCATCGTGCTGCCGTTCGCGGTGCTGCATCTGGCGCGCGGCGTCGGCCGGCTGCAAGGCGCGCTCGCGAAACATCTGCTCGTGAAATCCTCAGGGTAGTCGGCGCGCGTCGCGCGCCGGCCGCGCTTCGATGCCCAGGGCGGCCGGAGGCGCGGCGCAGCGCCGCCGCCCACGCAGCGCCGGGCCGCGTCGCCGAGTGATCGCTTCGATGCGGGCGGCGTCAGGCCGCGGTCGTGCCGAGGATGACGTCGCGTTCGCGCAGGTGCCGCAGGATCGCGGCGCCCGATGCCCGCAGCGCCTCGTCGCCGTCGCGGCCGAGTTCCGCGAGCAGGTCGTCGATGCAGCCGGTGCCCGATCGCCCGCGGTTCGCGCCGAGCCGCTCGATCAGCATTGCGGTCAGCGCATCGATTTCGACGAAGCGCACCTCGTCGTCGCGGTCGCGCACGAGCAGCAGCAGCACCGGCTGGGGGGCCGGCTCCTGCGGCACGAAGTCGGGGCCGATGCGGTGCACGGGCCAACGGTACGCGAGCACGCGCGCGAGCGGCGACAGCACGGGCACGCCGGCGAGCACGTCGCCCGCGCGATCGCAGCCGACCGCGTCCGCGTCGGCTTCGTCGAGGCTGAGCGCGAGCTCGCACCACTCGTAGTGCGCGAGTTCGACCAGGAACGGCGGATCGCCCGCGCCGCCATCCGCGCGTGCCTCGAGATGACGGATGAACTCGCGTGCGATCTCGGTGAACAGCGGCGTGTGCGCGCGATGGTCGCGGTAGAACGCGCGCACGCGCGCCTCCCAGGCCGCGTCGTCGTGCAGGCGGCGGATCACCGGGAAGTTCGCCGCGAGCAGGCTCGACACGTTGTTGAAGAACAGCTCCGTGTAGATCGCCATTCGGCGCGGTTCGACGCCGACCGGCGCCGGTGCATGGCGCGGATCGCGGATGTGCGCGGCGAATGCGTATTGCGTCGCGCGCGTCGCGTCAGGCGCTGCGGACATCGCGGTTCGCACTCCCGTGGTCGGCCTGGATCGAGTGGATCGTGCGTACCTCGCCGAGCAGATCGGCGAGCGGGGGGAAATTGAAATCGCGTTCGACGAGCGTCGGCCGCACGCCGAAATTGCGGTAGGCGCGCGCGAGCAGCCGCCATACCGGATCGATGATCGCCGCGCCATGCGTGTCGACGAGCAGGTCGGGCGCCTCGACGTAGTGGCCGGCGACGTGGACGTAGGCGATGCGTTCGCCGGGCAGCGCGTCGAGGAACGCGCCGGCGTCGTAACCGTGGTTGACGCTGTTGACGTGGATGTTGTTGACGTCGAGGAGCAGGTCGCAGTCCGCTTCGCGCAGCACCGCGTTGACGAAGTCGATTTCGGTCATCGCCTGGGAAGGAGCGGCGTAGTAGGACACGTTCTCGACCGCGATGCGCTGGCCGAGCACGTCCTGCGCCTGGCGGATGCGCGCCGACACGTGGCGCACCGCTTCGTCGGTGAACGGGATCGGCATGAGGTCGTACAGGTGGCCGTCGTCCGAGCAGTACGAGAGGTGTTCGGAGTACACGGCGATGCCGTGCGCGTCGAGCAGGCGGCGGATGCGCGCGAGCAGCGTCTCGTCGAGCGGCTCGGGACCGCCGAGCGAGAGCGAGAGCCCGTGGCAGACGAACGGGTGGCGCTCGGTCAGCGCACGCAACTGGCGGCCGAGCTTGCCGCCGACGCCGATCCAGTTCTCCGGCGCGATCTCGAAGAAGTCGATCGCACGCGGCTCCTGCGACGCATCGGCGATGTGTTCCTGCAGCGGGCCCAGCAGGGCCCGCCGCAGACCGAGTCCTGCACCGTTCAGCGCGGGACGTCGGGAAGACATCTCAGCGCGCGCCGCCGCAGCTGCCTTCGGCGTCCTTCTTGCCGCCACACGAGCCCTCGGCGGACTTCTTCTTGTCGCCGCCGCACGAGCCCTCGGCCTTCTTCTTGTCGCCGCCGCACGAGCCTTCGGCCTTCTTCTTGTCGCCGCCACACGAACCCTCGTGGCCCTTCTTCTTCATCGCGGCGTGATGCGCGTCCATCTCGGCCTTGTCGATGAAGCCGTCGCCGTTGGTGTCCGCTTCCTTGAAGTGCTGCTCGACATTGGAGGTCTTCATCGCCTTCATTTCGTCCATCGACACCTTGCCGTCCTTGTTGGTGTCCATCTTCTCGATACCGCACTTGCCTTCGCCGCACTTGCCTTCGCCGGCGGCCGCGAGCATGTAGCCCGTCGCAAGGTCGCTGGCCTGGAACGCCGGGCTGGCCGCGGCGAGCTGGCTCAGCGAAAGCGAACCGATGAACGCTGCGCCGATCGCGACGCCGAGGGTATTGCCGATCTTGCTGGACATTCGAGTGATCTCCATGGTGGGGTGGGCGTGTGCCCGTGGTGTGCGCCGAGCGTCCGGCGACTGGCTTGTCTACGTTAGTCGCACGTGCGTTAACGCGGCGTATTCGACCCGCAACGGTCGCTCCCGATGTCACGCCTCGCCGCGGGCGGCGAACGCTTCGTCGATTGCTGCGCTGCAGCGGCCGGTACGGTCGATCTAGACCGCTCGCGCGGACGTTTCCTTGCACGACGCCGAAGACGATGCACCGCAGCATCATCGCCGACGGGTCGGGCCGACAGACCGGCGCGCGCGCGGGTTCCTTTCAGCGCAGCACGCGCACGTGCAGCTGCGCCCACGCGCCGGAGTCGGCCAGTGCGGTGATCGTCTGCGGGCCCGTCTGCGCGAATGCATGCTCGAACGCGCCGCCGCCGCGCGTACTGCCCGCGAGACGGCCGTTGACGAGCCATTGCACGTCGCCGGTGGTGCCGAGCGCACGCAGGTGCAACGTCGCCGGCGTGCCGCTGTTCGGCGCGCGCGCGATCGCCGCGTCGGCGCCGATGCCGTCGATGCGCAGCGGCAGGCCCGCTTCGAGGCCGTCCTCGGCGCAGCCGGGCGCGAGCGGCGGGACGCTGGCGCGCCGACGCAGGTCGCGCGAGAGCCAGGGATACGCGAGCGCGGGCCAGCGCGCGACGTCGATCTCGCGCACCCGCTTGCGCGGGCAGTCCGCGCTCAGCCGTTCGCCGGTGGCCGCGTCGACGCGCACGCGCAGCAGCCCCGCGCTCCAGCTCGTCGCGTCACGCTCGGCGAGTGTCGGCGGGATCACGCCGTCGAGAACCCAGGCCGTGCGCTTCTGGTGACACAGGTCCGCCCGCGCGGGATCCCATGCCTGGCCGAGCGGCCAGCAGACGTCGACTTCGCGCACACTCGCGGGCGGCGGCTCCGGCGTCGCCGACATCG
>NZ_DATDMY010000300.1:0-3227 GCF_036518555.1 Dokdonella sp.
TGCCGAAACGCTGTTCGACGCGGAGTGGCTCGCCGCGCGCGCGATCGATCCGCGACCGTGGCACGCGGCATTGCGCGCCTGCATCGACGACGGCCGCTGGCGCAAGGCCTGACCTCCCCCGGCGTGGCGCGTGCCCGCGTCGGCCTCAACGCGCCGGATCGAGCATCGCGCGCAATTCGCGCACCTCGGCCTGCAGCGCTTCGTACGAGCGCCGCCACGCGCCCTCGCGCGGCGTCGCCCGCTCGAATCGCAGCAATGCATCGCGCACGTGCGCGACGCATTCGCGCAGGCGTGCGATCTGCGCGAGCGCGGCTTCGTGCTCGTCTCGGCCGACGAAGTACACCTTGCGGTCGCGACACACGCCGATGCAGGTCTGCGGCGCCTCGATCTTGCCGCAGCCGATGCACTGCCACGCCTGGATGTAGTCGGGTTCGGGCACGCGGTGGTCGGGCATCGCGATGCTAGACGTCCGCGAACACGAGGCTCGCGTTCGTGCCGCCGAAGCCGAAGCTGTTCGACATGACCGTGCGCAGTCGCGCCTCCCGGCTCTCGCGCACGATCGGCAATCCCTGCGCGCGCGGGTCGAGTGCATCGATGTTCGCGGAGCCCGCGATGAAACCTCGTTGCAGCATGAGGATGCTGTAGATCGCTTCGTGCACGCTCGCGGCGCCGAGCGCGTGGCCGCTCAGCGCCTTGGTCGACGACAGCGGCGGAACGTCGGCACCGAACGCCGCGCGAACCGCGTCGAGTTCGACCAGGTCGCCGAGCGGTGTCGCGGTGCCGTGCGTGTTGAGGTAGTCGATCGGCACGCCCGCGCGCGCGATCGCCATGCGCATGCAGCGCAGCGCGCCCTCGCCCGAGGGCGCGACCATGTCGGCGCCGTCGGAGCTGACGCCGTAGCCGACCAGTTCGGCATGGATGCGCGCGTCGCGCGCTCGCGCGTGCTCGAACGCCTCGAGCACGAGCATGCCGCCGCCACCGGCGATGACGAAGCCGTCGCGACCGGCGTCGTAGGGTCGCGATGCAGCCTGCGGGGTCGCGTTCCACGCGCTCGACAGCGCGCCCATCGCGTCGAACTGCGCGGTCATGCCCCAGTGCAGTTCCTCCGCGCCGCCGGCGAACACGACGTCCTGCGCGCCGTGACGGATGAGATCGGCCCCGGCGCCGATGCAATGCGCCGACGTCGCGCACGCGGCCGCGATCGAATAGCTGACGCCGAGGATGCCGAACGCGGTCGCGAGCGTGGCCGATACGGTCGAGCACATCGTGCGCGGCACCATGTACGGGCCGACGCGACGCACGCCCTTCGTTCGCAGGAGATCGGCGGCCTCGATCTGCCATTGCGCCGAACCGCCGCCGGAGCCGGCGACGACGCCGATGCGCGGGTGGCAAATCCGGTCGAGCGCGAGGCCCGCGTCCGCGACCGCGTCGCGCATGGCGATCCATGCATAGGCGGCCGCGTCGCCCATGAAGCGTCGCGCCTTGCGTTCGATCGCGGCGTCGAGGTCGATCCGAGGCACGCCGGCGACCTGGCTGCGCAGCCCGAGCGTGGCGTAGCCGGGCACCGCGCACACGCCGCTGGTGCCGTCGCGCACGGCGCGCGCGACGTCGGACAGGGCGTGACCGAGGCACGACACGATGCCCATTCCCGTGACGACGACGCGCCGCATCAGAAGCCCTCCGTCGATTGGAACAGGCCCACGCGCAGGTCCTTGGCGACGTAGATGAGCCGGTCGTCGACGAAGGTGCGCCCATCGGCGACGACCATGCGCAGCCTGCCGCGAACGACGCGACTGACGTCGATGACGTAACGCACGAGGCGCGACTCGCGCAGGACTTGTCCGGTGAACCTCACCTCGCCGACACCGAGCGCGCGACCGCGCCCGGGCTCGCCGAGCCACGGCAGGAAGAACCCCGCGAGCTGCCACATCGCATCGAGGCCAAGGCACCCGGGCATGACCGGATCGCCGTCGAAATGGCAGCCGAAGAACCAGAGATCCGGACGGATGTCGAGTTCGGCTTCGAGACATCCCCTGCCGTGGGCGCCGCCGTGCTCGTCGATGCCCGTCACGCGATCGAACATCAGCATCGGTGGCGACGGCAGGCGCGCGTTGGCGGCACCGAACAGCTCGCCGCGTGCGCAGGAAAGGAGTTGCTCGTGGTCGAGCGACGACGGTCGGGACATGGCGGCGCATTCCGAATCGGCGAAAGCCGCGAGTCTCCACGCCCGCGCACGGCGTCGCCTTGATGCAGGTCAAGGCCCTCCGCCCGTGCGCGGCGAAACGGCGGTTGCGTCCGCATCGGCGAGGAAGCGCGCGGCGCGACGGCGCACGCCGCGCAGCGTCCACCACAGCAGCGCGCGCGAAGCGACGATCGCGACGGCGGACGCCTGCACGAGCGGCGACGACGGCCACAGCAGGGCGGCCGGCAACAGCAGCGCGACCGCGAGCAATCCGGCGAGCACACGCCAGCGATCGGCGTCGGGCAACAGGCGCTGTACTGGCGGCAGCCGCGTGCCGCGACCGCAACGGCGGTGCAGGTCGATCCAGCCGAGAAAGGCGGCGATCTCGAGCTGCATGCCGCAGGCCAGCAGCGGCAGCGCGACCGCGACCGCGAGCGCGCCCGCGAACAGGCCATGGCCGAGCGCGAGCGCGAACGCCGCGGCGCCGAGCGCGATCGAGCCTGTGCGCCAGAACGCGCGCAGCGGCGCATTGCGCGCATGCGGCGCGCGCGCCTGCAGCCACAGGACCCCGAGCGCGAACGCGATCGCGAGGCCGGCCAGGAGCATGCGCAGTGCGAAATCGTGCGCATGCGCGAGCCGAACCGCCGCCGCGAGCGGCAACCCGAACGCGACGCTGCCGAGCCAGGCCGCAAGGACGGGCCCTGGCACCGTCGCGGTCCCCTGGAACATCGGCATGACGACGCGGCCGACGACGACGAGGCTCAGCAGTATCCAGCCGAGCACGCCGCACGCGGCGTGCACGTCCACGAGTGCAGGCAATGGCCACGGCGTTGCGATATGGCCGGCGAGCGCGAGCGAGACGATCGCGCCGCAGGTCGCCGTGGCGAGCGCGCCTGCGATCGAGAGGCCGAGGCCGCTGCGCAGTAGCCGCTGCCCTCCTGCGCCGATCAGCCCAGGCAGCGTCATGCCTGCGAGCAGTACGAACGCGGCCGACAGGAACATCGACGCCGGCGCGAACAGCGCGCGCACCGACCGCTGCAGCGCG
>NZ_DATDMY010000301.1:0-6048 GCF_036518555.1 Dokdonella sp.
GCGCGACCTCGTCGGCCGCCGCCACGACGACGGCGGCAACGAGACGCGCGTGCCGGCGAGCGAACTGCGCGCGGGCGACCGCGTGCTCGTGTCGGCGGGCGAGTTCGTGCCGGCCGACGGCGAGATCGAACGCGGCGTCGCGACGATCAACGAAGCCGCCGTCACCGGTGAATCCGCGCCGGTGCTGCGCGAAGCGGGCACCGATCGCAGCGGCGTGATCGGCGGTACGAAAGTGCTGTCGGACGAGATCGTCGTGCGCGTGAGCGCCGAGCCCGGCGGCAGCTTCCTCGATCGCATGATCGCGCTCGTCGAAGGCGCGAACCGCCAGAAGACGCCGAACGAGATCGCGCTGACGATGCTGCTCGCCGCGATGACGCTGACCTTCCTCGTCGTCTGCGTGACCCTGCCGTTCCTCGCTGGCTTCGTCGGCGTGAAGCTCGATCCGCTGCTGCTCATCGCGTTGCTCGTCTGCCTCATCCCGACGACGATCGGCGGCCTGTTGCCGGCGATCGGCATCGCCGGCATGAACCGTGCGCTGAAGGCGAACGTGCTCGCCAAGTCCGGCAAGGCGGTCGAAGTCGCCGGCGACGTCGACGTGCTGCTGCTCGACAAGACCGGCACGATCACCCACGGCGACCGCCAGGCGACCGCGTTCCATGCGCTCGGCGGCATCGACCGCGAACAGCTGCGCGACGCCGCGCTGCTGTCGTCGCTCGCCGATCCGACGCCGGAAGGAAAGTCGATCGTCCGGCTCGCGCGCGAACAGCGCAGTCGCGTCGAGGATCCCGAGCAGGCAACCTTCATCTCGTTCAGCGCGCAGACGCGCATGTCCGGCATCGACGTCGGTGCGCGTTCGATCCGCAAGGGCGCGAGCGACGCGATCACACGGCACGTGATCGCGCTCGGCGGCGTCGTATCGCCGGAACTCGAAGCGCGCGTCGCGCAGGTCGCGCGCGGCGGCGCGACGCCGCTCGTGGTCGCCGACGGCAAGCACGTGCTCGGCGTGATCGAGCTCTCCGACGTGGTCAAGCACGGCGTGAAGGAACGCTTCGCGCGCCTGCGCGAGATGGGCATCCGCACCGTGATGATCACCGGCGACAACCCGCTCACCGCGGCCGCGATCGCCGCGGAGGCGGGCGTCGACGACTTCATCGCCGAAGCGAAACCCGAGGACAAGCTCGCGCGCATCCGCGCCGAACAGGCTGCCGGCCACCTCATCGCGATGGTCGGCGACGGCACGAACGACGCGCCGGCGCTGGCCCAGGCCGACGTCGGCGTGGCGATGAATTCGGGCACGCAGGCGGCGAAGGAGGCCGGCAACATGGTCGACCTCGACAACGACCCGGCCAAGCTGCTCGCGGTGGTCGAGGTCGGCAAGCAGCAGCTGATCACGCGCGGCGCGCTGACCACGTTCTCGCTCGCGAACGACGTCTCGAAGTACTTCGCGATCCTGCCCGCGATGTTCGCCGGAGCGCTGCCTTCGATGGCCTCGCTCAACGTGATGCGCCTCGCGAGTCCGAACAGCGCGGTGCTGTCCGCGCTCGTGTTCAACGCGCTGATCATTCCCGCGCTGATCCCGCTCGCGCTCCAGGGCGTGCGCTTCAAGCCGGCCAGCGCGGTCGCGCTGCTGCGCCGGAACGTGCTCGTCTACGGCGTCGGCGGCGTGCTGCTGCCGTTCGTCGGCATCAAGGCGATCGACCTACTGCTCGCCGCCATCGGAGTCTGACATGAATGCCTCCAACCACCGCCCCGACGACCACGCCTCGTGGCGCGCCGCGATCGTGCTCGCCGCTATCGTGCTGGTCGCGTACGGCTTCCTCTACTCGCTCGCGGGCACCGCGCTCGGCCGCATGTTCTTCCCGTACGCGGCGACCGGAAGCCTGCTCGAACAACGCGGAAAGGTCGTCGGTTCCGCGCTCGTCGCGCAGCCGTTCGCCGACGCGCGCTACTTCGCGCCACGGCCGTCGGCGGCCGGCTACGACCCGATGCGCGCGAGCGGCAGCAACGCGGCGCGCAGCAATCCGGAGCTGCGCAAGCGCCTCGACGACGCGGTCTCTGCTGTCGCCGCACGCGAAGGCGTCGCGCGTGAGGCGGTCCCGGGCGACCTCGTGACCGAGTCCGGCGGCGGGCTTGACCCGCACATTTCGCCGGCTGCGGCGCGACTGCAGGTCGCACGCGTCGCCAGGGCGCGCGGTCTCGCCGAGGACGACGTCGCGGCGCTGGTCGAGCGGTACGTCGAGCGACCGCAGTTCGGCGTCTTCGGCCAGGCGCGGGTCAACGTGCTCGAGCTCAATCTCGCGCTCGACGCGCGGACGCGCTGATCGTTGCACAATGCGGCGATGAACGATCCGCGTACGGCCCGGGCCGACGCACTCATCGGCGAATTGCGCCGCGAGGGTGCCGGGCGGCTCACGATCTTCCTCGGCGCCGCGCCCGGGGTCGGCAAGACCTACGCGATGCTCGGCCGCGCACGCGAACTCAAGCGCCGCGGCGTCGACGTCGTCGTCGGCGTCGTCGAAACGCACGGGCGCGCCGAGACCGCGGCGCTGCTCGACGGGCTCGAACAGATCCCGCGCCGGCGCATCGAACACTCGGGGCGCGTGCTCGAGGAGTTCGACCTCGATGCGATGCTCTCGCGCCGGCCCGCGCTCGCGCTCGTCGACGAACTCGCCCATCGCAACGTGCCGGGCAGCCGTCACGAGCGCCGCTGGCAGGACGTGCTCGAGCTGCTCGACGCCGGCATCGACGTGCACACGACGGTCAACATCCAGCACCTCGAGAGCCTCAATGACGTCGTGCACCGGATCACCGGCGTGCGCGTCGCCGAAACGGTGCCCGACATCGTGTTCGATCGCCTGCGCGACATCGTGCTGGTCGACCTGCCGCCGCGTGAACTCATCGAACGCCTGCAGCAGGGCAAGGTGTACGTGCCGGAGCAGGCGGCACAGGCACTGCAGGCGTTCTTCTCGCCGTCGAACCTAGCCGCCCTGCGCGAGCTCGCGATGCAGACCGCGGCCGACCGCGTCGACAGCGACCTGCGCGAGGCGCAGGTCGCGCGCGGCCTGCCGGGCGCGTCGCTGCGCCGGCGCGTGCTCGTCGCGATCGACGGCCGCGGCCAGTCGGAATACCTCGTGCGCGTCGGGCGCCGGCTCGCCGAACGCCGCGACGCGCCGTGGAGCGTGGTCAGCGTGCAGGGCAGCGGCGCGGTCGACGCCGCGCGGCAGATGGAACTCGATCGCGCGTTCGCGCTCGCGCGCCGACTCGGTGGCGAGACCGAGCTGCTGCACGGCTCGAGCATCGTCGACACGCTGCTCGACCACGCGGCGCGCAGCGGCGCCTCGGCGATCGTGCTCGGGCGCACGCGCGAGCGCCCGTTCGCGCGCATGCTCAACCGCACGCTCACGCAGCAGCTGATCCAGCGCGGTGCGCATTACGAGCTGACGATCGTCAGCACGCCCGAAGCGCGTGCGAAGTCGCGCCGCTCGCTGCGCGACCTGCGCGGCTGGTTGAATCGCAGCGACGCCGCGCTGGCGTTGTTCGCGGCGGCCGCGGCGGCGGTCATCGCCGGCCTGGCCGAGCGCTGGGCCGGCCTGCATGACCTGTCGATGGTGTTCATCGTCGCGGTCGTGCTCGTCGCCGCGCGCACCGGCATGACCGCCGCGGTGATCGCGGCGACGCTGTGCTTCGTCAGCTACGACTTCTTCTTCATCGAGCCGCGCTACACCTTCTACATCAGCGCGCGACAGGGCGTCGCGACCGTGTTCCTGTTCCTGCTCGCCGCGCTCGTGGCCGGGCGGCTCGCCTCGCGCCTGCGCGCGCAGGTGCTCGGTCTGCAGGCTGCGAATGTGCATGCGACCGCGCTGCAGGGCTTGTCGCAGGCGCTCGCGGGCGCGGCCGACCTCGGCGAGGTGGTCGGCGCAGGCACGCGCGCGCTCAGGCGCGCGCTCGGCGCCGATGCGTTGATCGAACTTGGCGGCGCACCGCTGCGCGACGCCGCCGTCGGCGACCGCGATCGCGCCGCGGCGGACTGGGCGCGGCGCAACGTGCAGCCGGCAGGACGCTACACCGACACGATGGCCGGCGCGGACTGGTGGTTCCTGCCGCTCGCGACCGGCGGCGCCGACGTCGGCGTGCTCGGCTTGCGCTTCGAGGCGCAGCAGGCGCGGCTCGGCGCCGAGCAGCGCCGGCTCGCCGAGGCGATGGCCGAGGACATCGCGCAGGCAATCGTGCGCGTCCGCCTGGTCGGCGACCTGCAGGACGCGCGCGTGACGGGAGAGACCGAGCGCCTGCGTTCGGCGCTACTGTCGTCGGTGTCGCACGACCTGCGTTCGCCACTCGCGTCGATCATCGGCGCGGCGAGCAGTCTCGACAATTACGCTGCCGCGATGGACGAAGAGGACCGCCACGGCCTGCTCGAGACGATCCGCCTCGAAGGCGAGCGGCTCGACCGCTACATCCAGAACCTGCTCGACATGACCCGCCTCGGACACGGCGGCCTCGCGCTCAATCGCGACTGGATCGGCGTCGGCGAACTCATCGGCTCCGCGGTCGCGCGCCTGCAGCGCTACCAGCCCGACGCGCGCTTCGACATCGCGGTCGGCGACGGCATCGGGCCGATCTGGGTGCATCCGGCGCTGATCGAGCAGGCGCTGTTCAACGTGATCGAAAACGCGGCGAAGTTCTCGCCCGCGGGGGAAGCGATCGCGATCGAGGCGCGCGTGCTCGACGACGGCGCGTTGCGCATCGACGTGCGCGACCGCGGACCGGGCATTCCCGAGGACGAGCGCCGGCGCATCTTCGACATGTTCTACAGCGTCGAGCGCGGCGATCGCGGGCGCCAGGGCACCGGCCTCGGCCTCGCGATCTGCCGCGGCATGATCGGCGCGCACGGCGGCAGCGTCGAGGCGTTGGCCGGCGCCGACGGGCGCGGCACGACGATCCGCATCTCGTTGCCGCGCGCCGAACCCGCGTGAGCACCGCGGATTCGCGCCGCCTTCGCGCGAACGCTAGGATGGCCGCATGAGCGAGTCCGCCAACGCCGCCGCCGCGCGCATCCTCGTCATCGACGACGAGCCGCAGATCCGCCGCTTCCTCGACATCAGCCTGCGCGCGCAGGGCTATCGCGTCGAGACCGCGGCCGACGGCGGCGCGGGCCTCGCCGCGCTCGCGACGCATGGCGCCGACCTCGTGATCCTCGATCTCGGCCTGCCCGATCGCGACGGCCACGACGTGCTCGCGGACCTGCGCCAATGGTCGGGCGTGCCGGTGATCCTGCTCACCGTGCGCGCGGGCGAGGCGGAGAAGGTGCGCGCGCTCGACGCGGGCGCGAACGACTACGTGACCAAGCCGTTCGGCGTACAGGAACTCATGGCGCGCGTGCGCGCGCTGCTGCGCGCGCGCGCGGTGCCCGCGGACGCATCGCCGCTGTTCGACGACGGCACCTTGCAGGTCGATCTCGCGCGCCGCGAAGTCAGGCTGCGTGGCGAGCCGCTCGTGCTCACGCGCAAGGAGTATGCATTGCTCGCGCTCCTCGTCGGCCATGCGGGGCGCGTCGTCACGCAGCCGCAGGTCCTGCGCGAGGTGTGGGGGCCGACGCACGAGCAGGACACGCACTACCTGCGCATCCTCGTCGGCAAGCTGCGCCAGAAGCTCGGTGACGATCCGACCGCGCCGCGTTGGATCGCGACCGAGCCCGGCGTCGGCCTGCGCCTGCTCGTCGCGCCGGACGCGCACGAGTCCGCCGGCGGGCGCTAGAACACGAGGCGCAGGCCGAACTGCAGTTGCGTGTCGTCGCGCTGCGCCGGCAAGCCTTCGAGTTCGCGCTGGTTGCGCCAGCTGCGTACGTGCAGCGCCTCGCCGGTCACGCGCAGCCACTCGCGCGGGCGCCAGTTCAGAGCGAAGGTGAGGGCACTGCCGTGCTCGCGCACGCGGCCGTCGATCGAACGCGGCAGCTGGTCGGTCGAGAACGCGTCGATGCGCAGCGCAGGCCGCCACGCGCCGCGATCCCAGCCGGCGAGCAGGTAGGCCGCGCGGAAGTCGGTGTAGGTG
>NZ_DATDMY010000302.1:0-20454 GCF_036518555.1 Dokdonella sp.
GCCTACGTCACGCTCAAGAGCGGCGAGGCGCCGACCGACGACCTGCGCAAGGAACTCGTCACCTGGGTGCGCAAGGAGATCGGTCCGATCGCGACGCCGGACCAGCTGCAATGGGCGCCCGGCCTGCCGAAGACGCGTTCGGGCAAGATCATGCGACGCATCCTGCGCAAGATCGCCGAGAACGCACCGGACCAGCTCGGCGACACGTCGACGCTCGCGGACCCGTCGGTGGTGAAGAACCTCGTCGACGAGCGGCTCGTGAAATGAAGCCGGAGCGAAGGCCGACGGCCGACGGCCGAGGGCGACGGCCGCGTCCGGCGTGGCGTAGCGCCTTGCGCCCGGCCCTCGGCCCCGGGCCCACAGCCCTGCCAAGCCCATGCGCGAAGTCCTGATCGCCGACGACCACCCGCTGTTCCGCGACGCGCTCAAGCGCGCGGTGCAGACCGAGTGGCCGAACGCGCTGCTGCACGAAGCGGACAGCGTGCCCGCGCTGCAGGCGCTCATCGATGCGCATCCGGACGCGGAACTGCTTCTGCTCGACCTGCACATGCCGGGTGCGAGCGGCTTCTCCGCGCTCGTGCACGTGCGCAGCCAGCACCCGGGCCTGCCGATCGTCGTCGTGTCCGCGCACGAGGAGAGCGCGGTGATCGCACGCGCGGTCGCGCACGGCGCATCCGGCTACATCCCGAAGTCGGCATCGATCGGCACGATCGTCGAGGCGATCCGCGGCGTGCTCGCGGGCGAGGTGTGGCTGCCCGAGTCGCTCGTCGGCACGGGCGCTTCGCTCGAGCCCGGGGAAGCCGACGCCGCCGCTCGCATCGCCGACCTCACGCCGCAGCAGTTCCGCGTGCTCGCGATGATCGCCGAGGGCCTGCTCAACAAGCAGATCGCCTACGACCTCGGCGTTTCGGAGGCAACGGTCAAGGCGCACATGACCGCGATCATGCGCAAGCTCGGCGTCGGCAACCGCACCCAGGTCGCGCTGCTCGCGAGCCAGCTCGCCGTCGATGGCGAACCGCTGGCGTGAGGGCTGCTTCGTCCTTGAAGCAAGAGCCTGAAACACGAAGCACACCGAGCACACCGAGAAATGCCGTTCTCGTTCTGCTCTTCTTCGTGTGCTCGGTGTGCTTCGTGTTTCAGGCTTCCGCTTTTCGCTCCTGAGGCCCTTCGGGCTCGGCCGCCCGCCGCGCGCGCCGGCCGAGCTGCGCGATGACCGCGCGCAAGGCGGCGGGCCGCACGGGCTTGTGCAGCACGACGTAGCCGGCTTCGCGCGCCTGCGCATGCAGATCGACGCCGTGGTCGGCCGTGATCAGCGCGCCCGGCGGTGGTGGCTCGCAGGCCGCGCGCACGCGGGCGAGCGCATCGATGCCGTTCTCGCCCGCGTCGAGGTGGTAGTCGGCGAGCACGAGGTCGGGCCGCCGCCGGCGCGCCGCGTCGACCGCGCCCGCGATGTCGCCGGCGAGGTCGCAGGCGACGCCCCATTGCCCGAGCAGCGTCGCCATGCCGTCGAGGATCGCCGCGTCGTTGTCGATGCACAGCACGCGCAGGTCGGCGGCGAGGCCGATCGCGCGCGGGCGCACGGGCGCCGCGCTGTTTTCCGCGGCCATCGGCTTCGCGCGCGCGACGGTCACCGAGAACACGCTGCCGTGCCCCGGACTGGAGCGCAGGTCGAGCCGGTGACCGAGCAGGCGCGCCATGCGTTCGCAGATCGAGAGGCCGAGGCCGAGGCCCTTCTCGCCCCACGGCGACACCTGCGTGCCGCGGTGGAACTCCTCGAAGATCGCATGCTGCTGCTCGGGCGAGATGCCCGGGCCCGAATCGCGCACCTCGATGCGCCAGGCATCGACGCCCGCGCGGCGAACGCCGAGCAGCACGCTGCCGCTGCGCGTGTAGCGCAGCGCATTGGCGAGGAAGTTCTGCAGGATGCGCCGCAGCAGCTGCGGGTCGCTGCGCACCCAGGCGCGCGTCGGAGCGAAGCGCAGGCGGATCGCGCGCGCGTTCGCCTGCACGCCGAACTGGTGCCGCAGCGGTTCGATGACGTCGGCAAGCGCCACCGTGCCGATCTCGGCGCGGTAGCGGCCCGCGTCGAGGCGCGACGCTTCGAGCAGCGCGTCGAGCAGTTCCTCGGCGGCCTTGAATGCGGTGTCGATGCGCTCGGCGAGGCGCGCCGATTCGGCGTCGAGCTGCGGCTGCTGGCGCAGCGCGGAGGTGAACAGGCGCGCGGCATTGAGCGGTTGCAGCAGGTCATGGCTCGCCGCGGCGAGGAAGCGCGTCTTGGAAAGGTTCGCCGATTCGGCCAGGCGCTTGGCCTGCTCCTGCGCCGCGAGCGCCTCGGACAGCTCGTGCGTGCGCTGCTCCACGCGCTGCTCGAGCGTCTCGTTCACCTCGATCAACGCCTGCTCGGCGTGCTTGTAGGCGGTGACGTCGTTGAACGTCGTGAGATAGCCGCCGCCGGGCAGCGGCTCGCCGCGCGTCTCGATCACGCGGCCGTCGTCGCGCGTGCGCAGCCAGATGTGCGGGCGGGCGCGGCGCAGGTGCGCGATGCGCTTGCGCACGTGCGCGTCGACCTCGCCGGGGCCGAGCAGGCCGTGCTCGGCGTTGTAGCGGATCAGGTCGGCGATCGGGCGACCGACGTAGACGTAGCCTTCCGGGTAATCGAAGAAGTCGAGGTAGCGGCGGTTCCAGGCGACGATGCGCAGGTTCGTATCGACGACGCTGATGCCTTGCATCATGTTCTCGAACGTGACCGCCATGAGCTCGCGGTTGAAGCGCAGCTCCTGCGACGTCTCGTCGAGCATCGCGACCGCTTCGGTGAGGTCGAGGCCGGTGCCGCGCAGCGCGGTGGTGAGCATGCGGCGCGCCGTTGCGGCGCCGACCGCGCTCGCGAGCAGGCGCTCGGTGTGCTGCAGCAGCGCGCGATCGGCGTAGGCGTCGTTTGCGAGCGTCGCCTGCTCGGCCTGGGCGTAGTTCGCGAACGCGCGCTCGGCGTTGCGCTCGCCGACGATGCGCTCGGCGATCGCACGCAGTTCGCCGACGCGCACGCGCCCGCGCCATTCGCCGACCCCGGACGGCCGCGCGAAGTCGGGGTCGAGGAAGGCCGCCGCGCGCAGGCGCTCGTCGACCCCGGGGCGGAAGCGCAGCGAGACGAACACGAGCAGCGCGACGTTGAACAGCAACGACCAGAACGCGCCGTGCGTGACCGGCTCCCAGCCCTGCAGGTTGAACAGCGCGTGCGGCCGCAGCCAGGCGATCGCGTACGGGCCGCGCTCCATCCACTGCGTCGAGAGCCAGCCTGCGCTCGACACCGTCGGCAGCAGCAAGGTGTAGGTCCAGACCGCGAAGCCGGCGACGAGGCCGCAGATGACGCCGAGCCGGCTCGCGCTGCGCCAATACAGGCCGCTCACGATCGCCGGGGCGAACTGCGCGACCGCGGCGAACGACAGCAGGCCTATCGCGGCGAGGTTCTGGCTCTGCGTGCTGGCCCGGTAGTAGGCGAACGCGAGCAGCACGAGCACGACGATCGCGACGCGCCGCACGCCGAGCACGATGCCGGACAGGTCTTCGCGCTGCTCGAGCCGCAGCGCGCGGATGCGCAGCAGCAGCGGCATCACGAGGTCGTTGCTGATCATCGTCGCGAGCGCGACGGAGGCGACGATGACCATGCCCGTCGCGGCCGAGTAGCCGCCGATGTAGGCGAAGATCGCGAGCAGGCGGTCGCCGTTGGCGAGCGGCAGCCACAGCACGTACGCGTCCGGCGAGATCGCGTGGCCGCGCGCGGCGGCCGCGCCCGCATGCACGATCGGCAGTGCGAACAGGCAGATCGTCGCGAGATAGATCGGGAACAGCCAGCGCGCGCGCCGCACGTCCGACGGATCCTCGCATTCGACCACGCCGACCTGGAACTGCCGCGGCAGGCAGAAGATCGCGGCGAACGCGAGCACGGTCTGGGCGACGAAGCCGCTCGGCAGCCCGTTCGACAGCGCCGACTGGAACGGCTGCACGAACACGTCGAGGTCGCGGCTGCTGCCGAGCGCGTACACGCCCACCGCGACGAACGCGAGCAGCTTGACCAGCGACTCGGCCGCGATCGCGAGCATCATGCCGTGGTGGTGTTCGCTCGCGTCGATGCCGCGCGTGCCGAACAGGATCGCGAACGCGGCGAGGATCAGCGCGATGTACAGCGCGGTGTCGCCGAACGGCGAAGCGGCGTGGCCGCCGCTGCCGGTGAGCACGGCGAAGCTCATGCCGACCGCCTTCAGCTGCAACGCCAGATACGGCACGATCGCGGTCACCGCGATGAGCGTGACGAGTGCGCCGAGTGCGTGCGACTTGCCGAAGCGCGAGCCGATGAAATCGGCGATCGATGTGATGCGACGTTCCTTGGCGACCGCGACGACGCGTTCGAACAAGCCGAAGCCGGCGACGAACAGCAGGATGGGACCGAGGTAGATCGGCAGGTACGCGAGGCCGTCGCGTGCGGCCGTGCCGACTGCGCCGTAGAAGGTCCACGACGAGCAGTAGACCGCGAGCGCGAGGCTGTAGACGATCGGCCGCAACCACGCGCGGGTCGGGTACAGAGGCCGCCGGTCGCCGTAGTAGGCGACGCCGAACAAGGCGCCGACGTACAGCACCGAAGCGAGCAGCAAGATCCAGCTCGGGATCATTCCGGACTCCTCGGCGACGCCGCGCGCCGCAGGCCGATCATACGACCGGCACGACGCGATGCGCGGCGGGACCGTAAAATGCGCTTCCCCGCACCCGCTCGGCCAGGCCATGGCGTTCCTAGACCAACTGATCGGCCTGTTCATCCAGCACGGCTACCTCGCCGTCTTCGTGGTGCTGCTGGTCAGCGGCTTCGGCGTGCCGATCCCGGAGGATCTCTCGCTGGTGGCGGGCGGCATCATCGCCGGCCTCGGCCACGCCGACGTGCGCGTGATGTGCGCGGTCGGCCTCGCCGGCGTTCTGGTCGGCGATTCCGTCGTGTTCCTCGTCGGGCGCACGTTCGGCGTGCGCGCGCTGCGCGTGCGCTGGATCGCGCACGTGCTCACGCCGCGGCGCCATGCGCAGGTGAAGGCGAAGTTCACGCGCTACGGCAATCGCCTCATGTTCGTCGCGCGCTTCCTGCCGGGGCTGCGCACCGCGGTGTTCCTCACCGCGGGCATGAGCCACCGCGTCTCGTTCGTGCGCTTCATCGCACTCGACGGCCTCGCCGCGCTGATCTCCGTGCCGTTCTGGGTCTGGCTCGGCTACCTCGGCGCCGAGCACCGCGAGTGGGTGCTCGCCCAGGTGCATCGCTCCCAGGGCGTGCTCGCCGTGCTGCTCGTCGCGCTCGTCGCACTCGTCGCGGTCTGGGCCTGGAGGCGCGGCCGCGACCGCCTGCGCCGGCTGCATGCGCACCGCGAACGGCGCGCGGAGCGGTCGGCTCGCGACGCCGAAGATTGAAGCGACACGATTTCAGGCTTTGTCTTCGCTCCGTGTCGATCCGAAGCGGCGCTCGACATCGGCCAGGCGCGGCATCGCCTCGGCCGCGCCGGGGCGCTCGGTCGACAGCGCGGCGCAGCGGTTCGCGTGCACGACCGCGTCGCGCAGCGGGCGATCGCGGGCGCGCAGGAGCGCCGCGACGAGCGCGCCCGAGAACGCGTCGCCGGCGCCGGTCGTGTCGACGACGCCCGCGCGTTCGGCGGCGATGCGGTAGTACGGCTGCGCATCGCCGCGAAGCCGAGCGTCGGCGTGCGAAACGAAGCAGCCGCGTGCGCCGAGCGTGGCGACGACGGTCGGCACGCCGAGCCCGCGCGCAAGCCGGTGCAACTCGGCGTCGTCGCGACACGCGAGCGTGTCGGCCTCGACGCGCGCGCCGCCGGTGCGTTCGAGCAGCAGCGCGAACTCGCTTTCGTTCGGCGTGACGACGTCGCAGCGCCCGAGCAGGGCAGCGTCGAGCGCGTCGTGCACGGGCGCAGGATTGAGCACGCGCAGCACGCCGCGCGATCCGGCCAGGTCGAGCGCCGCACGCGTGGCGCCGATGTCGTTCTCGAGCTGCACGAGCAGCACGCCGGCGGCGTCGAACAGGGCCGCGCATGCGCGCAGGAACGCGGGCTCGAGCCGCTCGTTCGCGCCGAGCGCGACGATGATGCGGTTCTGTCCGCTCGCTTCGACGACGATGCACGCGCTGCCGGTCGCCGTATCCGCGCGCACCTGCCAGCGCGCGTCGATGCCTTCGTCCGCGGCGAGCCGGCGCGCGCCGTCACCGGCGGCATCGGCGCCGATCGCGGCGACGAACGCGGTCGGCGCACCCTGGCGCACGCAGGCCACCGCCTGGTTGAAACCCTTGCCGCCCGCGGCGGTGCGGAAGGCGTCGCCGCGAAGGGTTTCGCCGGCCGATGGCGCGCGCTCGACCCGCCACGCGTAGTCCTGGTTGTAGCTGCCGACGACGAGCGCGATCGGTGCGGTCATCGCCGTCGCGCCGCGCTCAGAGCTGCTCGAGCACGCCCGCGATCGTCGCGGTCATGAACGTCGCGAGCGAGCCGCCGAGCACCGCGCGCAGGCCGAAACGCGCGAGGTCGGCGCGGCGGTTCGGCGCGAGGCCGCCGATGCCGCCGATCTGGATCGCGATCGACGAGAAGTTGGCGAAGCCGCACAGCGCGTAGGTCGCGATGAGCTGGCTCTCCTTCGACAACTGCGCCAGGTGCTTGGACATGTCGACGTAGGCGACGAACTCGTTGATGACGACTTTCTCGCCGATGAAGCTGCCGACGAGCGTGGCGTCGTGCCACGGCACGCCGATCAGCCACGCGATCGGCGCGAGGATCCAGCCGAAGATCGTCTGCAGCGACAGCTCGACCGGATGGCCGGCGTTCGCGCTCAGCCACGCATTGATCGACGCGCCGGCATCGTTGCCCCACGCGTGCGCGCCGAGCCACTGGATGGGTCCGTTGACGAGCGCGATCAGCGCGATGAACGCGAGCAGCATCGCGCCGACGTTGAGGGCGAGGCGCAAGCCGTCGGCGGCGCCGGTCGCGGCCGCGTCGATGACGTTCGCGGTGGTCTTCTCGACGTCGAGCTTGACCGTGCCGCGCGTGAGCGGCTCCTCGGTCTCCGGCACGAGGATCTTCGCGAGCATCAGCGTGGCAGGCGCGGCCATGATGCTCGCGGTGAGCAGGTGCTTGGCGAAGAACTGCTTCTGCACCGGATCGTCGCCGCCGAGCAGGCCCACGTAGGCGGCCATCACGCTGCCGGCGATGTGCGCCATGCCGCCGATCATCACGGTCATGAGCTCGGACTGCGTCATGCGCTCGATGTACGGCTTGATCGTCAGCGGCGCCTCGGTCTGGCCGATGAACACGCTCGCGCAGACGCTCGTCGTCTCCGCACCGGACACATTCATGACCTTGGTGATGATCCAGGCCATGCCCTTGACGATCTTCTGCATGATGCCGAGGTGGTAGAGCACGCCCGTCAGCGAGGCGAAGAAGATGATCGTCGGCAGCACCTGCACGGCGAACACGAAGCCGAACTTCGAGATGTCCATGAAGCTGCCGAAGATGAACTCCGACCCGACGCGGACGAAATCGAGCAGGCGCACGAAGCCGGTCGCGATCGCGTCGAAGACGTCGCGCCCGAGCGGCAGCTTGAGCACGATCGCGGCGAATGCGATCTGCAGGGTCACGCCGGTGAGCACGAGGCGCCAGTCGACGGCGCGCTTGTTCTTCGAGAACAGGAACGCGATCCCGACCAGTACGGCGAGGCCGAACAGCCCGAACGCGATGTGCCCCAGGGCCTGCATCATCTGGATAATCCCCCGGCCCGCGCGGCGCGGGCGATCGGGCGAGCGTAGAGCAGCCTTCGCGCGCGGCGCAAGGCGGCTCGCGTGTATGCTGTCCGGCGCAGCGACGTCGTTGCGCCGCGGTGCTTGCCGGGAGTCGAAGAGTCGAAATGGCGCTGCCACGTGCCCACCCGCCGCGCGAAGCGTCGCCACGCATCGGCCTGCCGCTCGCGCTCGCGTGCTACGCGGCCGTCGCGCTGCTGGCCGGCGCGGGGCTCGTCGCCTGGCTGGATCCCGCGTTCGCCGCGGACGGCGCCGCACTCGCGGCGTGGGGGAACGTGGCGACCAATGCGATTCCCTCGCTCGTGCTCGCGCTGCTGCTGCTGGCTTTGACGCGGCGATCGCTGTTGTCGCTCGGCCTTGCGCTGCTGCCGCTGTACCTCCTCTACTACGCCAACGCGATCAAGCTCGACCTGCTCGACACGCCGGTGATGCCCGCGGATTTCGTCCTGCTCGGCCATCTCGGCGACGGGGGCGCGCTGCTGCTGCACTACCTGCCCGCCGCCGCGCTCGGCGCCGCGCTCGCCGCTGCGGTCGCGATCGCCGCGCTGCTGCGCTGGGAACGCCCGTGGCAGCGGCTATGCGGGTGGCGTCGCGCACTGGTCGGACTCGGCGTGCTCGCGCTCGGCGCGAGCCTGCTCGGTGGGGCGACGCCGTGGTCGCACGTGTACGCCGCGGCGCAGGAGGCGGACTGGCGCGAGTGGTCGCCCGCGAAGTCGGCCGAGCACAGCGGCCTGCCCGCCACCCTGTTGCGCTACGCGTGGCGCACCGCGTTCGTGTTGCCTGAACCGGACCGCGCGCTGGCGCAGCGGTTCATGCAGGCGCACTCCGGCGCCACGGCATCGTCGGCGCAGGCGGCCGCTTCCGAGCGTCCGGACATCGTGGTCGTGCAGAGCGAATCGTTCTTCGATCCGGCGCGCCTGCGCGGGCTCGAGGCGTCGCAGGTATTGCCCGAGTTCCGTCGCGTCGCTGCCGTTTCGCGCCATGGCGACCTGTGGGTACCGACCTACGGCGGCGGCACGATCCGCACCGAGTTCGAAGTGCTCACGGGCATCGCGATGCGCTATTTCCCGGACGTGCAGTATCCGTACTTCCGCCTCACCGCGACCGCGGTGCCGAGCCTTGCGAGCGTGCTCGCCGAGCGCGGCTACGCGACGATCGCGGTGCATCCGCACGAGCGCGACTTCTGGAATCGCGCGGCCGCGCTCGCCCACCTCGGGTTCGCCGAATTCGACGGCCAGGAAACGTTCGGCAATGCCGCGCGCGTGGGTTGGTACATCGGCGACGACGCGCTCGTCGACCACGTGCTGCAGCGCCTGGATGCGGCCACCTCGCCCGCCTTCGTGTTCGCGATCAGCATGGAGAACCACGGTCCGTACGCCGGGTTCCCGAACGCGGACGCGAAGGACATCGCCGCCCAGCCGGTACCGCCGGGCGCGAGCGCCGCAGCGGCCGAGCGCCTGCGCGGCTACCTCTACCACCTCTCCCACGCCGACCGCGCCCTCGGCCGGCTCGCCGACGCGCTCCGTCAGCGACCACGGCGCACGCTGCTGCTGTTCTACGGCGACCACCTGCCGTCGCTGCCGCGGATCTACGAAGGCGACGGCTTCGACGACGGCGAGGGTGGCCCGTCGCAGCCCGTGCCCTGGCTGCTGTTCGACACTGCGCATCCGCTGGACGCGCCGGCGAGCGAGACGACGGCATCGTTCTACCTGCCCGCGCTGTTGCTCGCGGCGGCCGGGATCGACGACGGCGGCTACTTCACCGCGCTCGAGTCGGCGCGGCGCCTCGACCGGCCCGGATCGAGCTGGACGCCGCGCGATGACGAAGCGCTCGGCGCGATCATGCAACTGCGTCAGCGCGGCGAGGCGCCCTGAGCGACGCGCCGATCGCGAGTGGATCGCGCGGCTCAGGCACGCTCGGCCACCATCCCGAAATGCGCGCCGGGCACGCGCCGCCGCCGAGTGCAGTGCGAACATGCAGGGTCCATCAACGAGGATAGCCATGACTGCCGTTGTCATCCGCGATCTTGCCGATGAGGAGGCGGCCGACCTCGGGCGCCTGCTCGTGGCGGTGTATTCCGGCCTCGACGGCTTCCCCGGCCCGCACGAGCAGCCTGCGTACTACGACATGCTCATGCGCATCGGCGAGTTCACGCGCCGCCGCGGCGTCCGCGTGCTCGTGGCGGCCGGACCGGACGCGCAACTGCTCGGCGGCGTCGTGTACTTCGGCGACATGCGCGAGTACGGCTCGGGCGGGTCGGCGACGCGCGTGACCGGCGCATCCGGGATCCGCCTCCTCGGCGTTGCCCCGGGCGCGCGCGGCAAGGGCGTCGGCAAGGCGCTCACCCTCGCGTGCATCGACCTCGCGCGGTCGGCCGGGCACGCCGAGGTCGTGCTGCACACGACGCAGGCGATGGGCACGGCGTGGGCGTTGTACGAGCGGCTCGGCTTCGCGCGCTCCGCGGACCTCGACTTCCTGCAGGGTACCTTGCCGGTGTTCGGGTTCCGCCTGCGCCTCGCGGGCAGCGACCAGGGCGCAGGCGTGCACGCCGAATCGATCGCGCCCGACGACGAGGGAGCAGACGGGCTGGCGCGCCTGCTCGCGTCGCTGCAGCCGACGCTGAATCCCGGCCTGTTCGTGTTCGTGCGCGTGGACGCACTGAGCGACGCGGAGGCGCTCGATGCGCTCGCGGTATTCCGCGAAGCCGAGGGCATGACGGCCGTGGTACCCGAGCCGCAGGCGCGCCGCGCGGGCCTGGCCGGTTTCACGGCCGCGTGGATCACGCTCGCGGTCCACTCGGACCTGCAGGCTGTCGGGCTGACGGCGGCCTTCTCGCGCGCATTGGCCGATGCGGGCATCGCGTGCAACGTCTTCGCGGCAATCCACCATGATCACGTCTTCGTGCCCGCCGAGCGGGGCGTCGACGCGCTGGCGTGCCTGCGTGCGTTGCAGCGGAACGCGCGCGTCCGCGGGGAG
This sequence comes from Dokdonella sp., assembly GCF_036518555.1. Classification (GTDB taxonomy): domain Bacteria; phylum Pseudomonadota; class Gammaproteobacteria; order Xanthomonadales; family Rhodanobacteraceae; genus Dokdonella_A. The sequence continues at coordinate 10,799 of NZ_DATDMY010000302.1, forward strand.
CCGGGCGCGTCGTCGGAGCACGCCCTGCCGCAGTGACGCTCCGGCCTCGAGGGCCACCCCTCATCCCTCGGGCCACGATCGGGCCCGCGCGCACGCTGCGCCAGCGCGCGGCCGGTACAATGCGCGACGCGGGCGTCCGTCGCGCTCGAAGGTCGAGGGGAGAACATGTCGAAGACGTCGGTGAGCAGGACGCCGTATGCAGTACGCGATGCGATCGACGCGCACGTCGAGGTCGCGCGAGCGACCGTCGACGACACCGCGCGCTTCCTAGCCGGCAGCGGTCCGCTCAGGTTCGGCCAGGGAACGATCGCGACGATCGTCGCGTTCTCGCTCGGCGTGCTCTGCCTGCTCGGCGTGCTCGCGTTCCATTTCCCGCAATACCTGACCACGCCGGAACTGCGCCACCAGTATTCGGTCGACGTGCTGCGCCAGATCATGTTCGTCGCGCTGCTCGTCGCGGGCGGCCTGGCGCTCGCGAATCTCGTGCTCGGCATCCGGCGCAACCTCAACCTCGTCGCGTTCGGGTTCGTGATCGTCGCGGTCGCGCTCGGCGGCTCGCGCGTGCCGGTCGGCGACTTCCCCGACCACACGCCGTACATCGGCCTCGACTGGTTCATCCTCGACCTGCTCGGTTCGACGGTCGTGTTCGTCGCGATCGAGAAACTGTTCCCGCTGTACAAGGAGCAGGCAGTGTTCCGGCCCGAATGGCAGACCGACCTCAAGCACTTCGCGGTCAACCATTTCCTCGTCGGCCTGATCCTGCTCACCGTGAACTTCGCGATCCACCATGGCTTCGCCTGGCTCGTCAGCCACGACTTCCAGCTTGCGGTGCAGCGCATCTGGTTCGTGCCGCAGCTGCTGCTGTGCATCCTCGTCGCCGACCTCGCGCAGTACTGGACGCATCGCGCGTACCACGAGATCCCGTTCCTGTGGAAGTTCCACGCCGTGCACCACAGCGCGAAGACGATGGACTGGCTCGCCGGTTCGCGCCAGCACGTCGCCGAGATCGTGTTCACGCGCGTGTGCGTGCTCGCGCCGCTGTTCGTGCTCGGCTTCAGCGAGGCGGTGATCAACACCTACATCATCGTGGTCGGCTTCCAGGCCGTGCTCAACCACGCCAACGTGCACCTGCCGTGGGGACCGCTGAAGTACCTGATCGTGACGCCGGACTTCCACCACTGGCACCACTCGTCCGACGACGAGGCGATCGACCGCAACTACGCCGCGCACTATTCGTTCCTCGATTACCTGTTCGGCACCGCGGTGAAGGTGCCCGCGCACAAGCCGCTGCCGGCGAAGTACGGCGTGGTCGGCGACTACATGCCGGACGGCTGGCGCGCGCAGCAGGCGTTTCCGTTCCGTGCCAAGCCGTCCGCGTGAGCGCGTCCATCGTGCACGCGCGTGACATACTACGAACGGCATCGTAATATGCGCATGTGAAAGCCACCCCACGAAGGAATCGCCATGCGCCGAATGATATGCCCGCTGCTGCTGGTTGCTGCCCTGCCTGCTCACGCCCGATTCTGCGATCCGCTTCCGCAGGATCCGATCACCGGTGGCGGGCAGGAATGCACGCAGACGCGGGTCGCCCTCTATGACCCATCGACTCAGGGCGTCGCGGCGGACTATTCGGAAGTGGCATTGTCGGGTATGCCCACCCCGCTGGAGTTCGCACTCGATCTGGCAGCGCTGCAGCCCAGATTTGAGGGCAAGGTGACCCTGCTGGAATTCGGCATCGCCCGAGGCGCCGTGACGGTCGATTCGCCGCCTTCGCCGGGTGGGCGCCTCGCGCTGGAGGCGGAGGTCGGAGAAAGCGCGTCGCAGAATCGCCAGCTGTATCTTCGCTGGGTATGGATCGAAGGCTCGCCGACGAACTCGGTGATGACCACCGCCGATCAGGGCCAGAGGGAGTCCCTGCAGGAAGTGGTGCCGCCGATGCCCGTCGAAGCTGAATTGAGCGTCACGGTCGAGCCCGATGCGGACTGGTGCCATCTGCGGATCAGCGCGAGCGACGGGGTCACGGACAAGTACGGGACGTACCAGGTCGCGCCGGGAAGTGCATGTACGACCGTCGTCCTCCGCAGCGGCGTCATGGGTCCGAACCTGACGGACGGCATGACGACGTTGTTCGACTATCATTCGCAATGGCTGTTCAACCGCTGATACGACGCGACTCACCGACGGCGCGACGTGGCCTGCGCGAGGCAGCGGTCGAGCCGCAATACGCTGGGCTCGTCAGGGGCGATCCGATGGAGTGCGATCACCGCGCCTTGGAGTGCGGCGATTGCCTCCGCTGAACGGGCGGGTCCGAGTTCGTTGCAGGCCAGTTCGCCCCGCGTGAGCGCGATGTTGAGCCCGCGCGGCGCGGGATTGGCTTCGAACACGGCCAAGGCTTGGCGCAGCACAGCGTCGGCTTCCGTGTGGCGTCCGCGCTCGCGCAGGCTCGAGCCGAGCGAAATTCGGTAGATCGCCAGATTGATATGGTCCGGTGGCAGCCGCTGCGTCGCTATCGCGACGGCCCGCTGCAGGTGTGCGAGTGCTTCGTCCACCTGCGCGCCCGAGGCCTGCAGGTGCGATCCGAGGTTGAATTCGGCGGAAGCGGCCTGGGCAGAGTCTCCGCCGTAGATCGCCACGACGATTGCCAATGACCGAGCGAACAGCGCACGCGCTTCGTCCTTGCGGCCTCGAGCCGACTCGATCGTCGCGAGCACCTGAGCCGTCCGGCTCGTATGCGCGCTGTTTTCGCCGTAGATGCGCTGATCGAGCTCCAGCGCCTCCTTCGCCAGCGGTTCGGCCTGGTCCATGTCGCCGTGATTGCGCGCGTGCATTGCCAACGCGATCAACGACTCGGCGAGGTATGGATCGTCCGGGGCGAGGTTGCGACGCATGCGCGGCAGGCTGAGCGCGAGTAGTGCCTGCGCATCGTCGACGCGTCCTGCAGCGCGCAAAACCCCGGCCAACTTCGTCGTCGCGCGCAGCGCGCGCGGGTCGTCCTCACCGTACGCGGTGGTCACGACGTCGACGTCTTCCTCGAGCAAGGGCACCGCTTCCTTGGTACGAGCGAGCGCCAGCAAGGTTTCCGCACGCGTCTCCAGCGTGCGTGAGCGCATGCCTGGATCCGGCGCATGGACAAGTCGGTCCACCGCATCGAGCATCTTGAGCGCGTCGGCAGGTCGACCGCGCCGATTCGCGACGACCGCGGTCTGAAGCAGCGCGGCCGCACGTTGCGTCGGATCAGTCGAGGTTGAATCGCGCAGGCTCGCCGCCGCACGGGCGAGGCGCTCGGCCGTATCGAGATCGTCGAACGCAAGATAGACGTCGCTCAACGCCGAGAGCATCGACGCTTTCAGGTCCGGCTGCGCCGCCAGGCCCGCTTCGACGCCCGCGCGCGCCTTGTCGACGAGCTCGCGCGCGCCGACATCGTGGCCACGCGTCTGTTCCGGTGCGGTCGAGCGGAACAGGCCGACCAGGAAATCGGTGACGGCCTCGGCCCGACCACGTTGGAAGACGGCCTGTTGCTCGCGCATCCGAGCGTCGTCGCGTTGGCGGGCGAGCTCGCGGTTGGTCACGATGCCGTACGCCACGAAACCGACGAGCAGCGCCGCCGCGACCGCACCGAAGCCGGTCGCGACCGCATGACGATGAACGAAGCGCCGCGCGCGATAGCCGCGTTCATGCGCGCGAATCGAAATCGGTCGTCGCGCGAGATGGCGCTCGATGTCGTCGGCGAGCGCGGCGACCGAGGCGTAGCGCCGCTGCGGTTCCTTCTCGAGGCAGCGTGCGACGATCGCGTCGATGTCGCCTTGGAGGGCGCGTCGCAGGGCGCTCGCATTGGCGAGGCCGCGGCGATCCGCCGCCTCGAGCGTACAAGCTACGCTCGGAAGGAGCGGCGGCGCATGCTCGACACGCTCCATGGCCGCCTCGGCATCCAGGCCGTCGACGTCGATCGGCCGCATGCCGCCGACGAGTTCGCACAGCAGCACGCCGAGCGCGTAGACGTCGGCCGCGACACCGACCGGGTCGTTCGGCCGGAACTGTTCCGGCGCCGCGGAATGCGGCGACAGGAAGATGCCCGCCGCGAGGGTCTCGCCATGGTCGGGCGCCCCGTCCGCGAGTCGCATCGCGATGCCGAAATCGAGCAGCTTGGCGAGTCCGTCGTCCCGCACCAGCACGTTGGCCGACTTGATGTCGCGATGCACGACCAATTGGGCGTGTGCGTACTGGACCGCGGCGCATACGTCGAGGAACAGGCCAAGGCGAGCGCGCAGCGCCAGCGCGCGCTCGTCGCAATGACGCGTGATCGGCACGCCCTCGACGTACTCCATCGCGAAATACGCGGTGCCGTCCGCGCCCGCACCGGCGTCGATGAGGCGTGCGATGTGCGGGTGCTCGAGTGCGGCGAGCAGGCGGTATTCGCGTGCGAGCCGCGGCGCGGCATCGGCGCCGAAGCGCGTGCCCGCGACGAGTTTGAGCGCGACGCGCTGCGCGACCGTGCCGTCGTCGCGCTCGGCGAGGTAGACCACGCCCATGCCGCCGCGTGCGAGCTCGCGCACGACACGGAATGCGCCGAAGCGCGCGCCGGCCGGCGCCTCGCACCAGAGCGCGCCGACGCCAGCGTCGATGCCGCGCGCGATGCGGTCGTCGCGGGTTGGCGCGAGATCGGCGTGGGTCGCGAGAAGACGTTCGACCAGGGCACGCACTTCCGGCTCGCCGGCGGTCGCATCGAGCAGGTGGCGCTCGCGTTGCACGTCGTCGAGGTCGACGCAGGCGTCGAACAGCTCGCGTGCGCGCGCCCACAGGCGAGCGTCGTCGGCGCGTTCGGCCACGTCAGGTCGCCGGCGCGCCGGGTTCGAGGCGCGCGTGCAGCCACGCGCGCGCGAATTGCCACGATCGCTTGACCGTGCGCTCGGAGAGTTCAAGCACGTCGCCGACCTCGGGCACGGTAAGTCCCGCGAAGTAGCGCAGTTCGACGATCTCGGCGGCACGCGGATCGACCGTCGACAGTTCGTCGAGCAGGCGATCTACTTCGACGAGATCGGCCACGCGTTCGACGTCAGCGATGTCGGCTTCCGCGCCGAGCTGGTCGAGGCTGAGCGGCGCCTGCGCGCCGCCGCGCTTGTCCGCACCGCGCTCGCGGAAATGATCGGCGACGACGCGGCGCATCACGCGCGCGGCGATCGCGAGGAAGTGCTGGCGGTTGCGGAAATCGGCGCGCTGGCCCGGGAAAAGCCGCGCGTAGGCCTCGCCGATGAGATCGGTCGGCTGCCACGTCATCGGCGCGCTGCGGCGCAGGCGATGCGCGGCGAGCTGGCGCAGCAGGGGATACAGGCGCGTGAACAGCGCGAGCTCCTCGTCCTTGCTGCCTCCGCTGCGCCAGCGTTGGAGGAGGGCGGTGATCTCGTCCGAATCGGAAGTGGGCATCGTCGAAGCCGTGTCGTTGTGCGTCGGGACCGTGGCCCGCTTTTCCAGGAATCGCCGCGTCGTTGAGGCAATGGGCGGATGGACCGCCCAGCCGCAACCGCCCCGGCCCGACCGGCGCGGTGGCCGGCGGACGCCTGCTTTCGGCCGCAGGCGGACGAATCCTACTGGAGCCGAGCACCCAATACGATCGAGGTCACCATGAACCATGCTCTCAGCCGTTTCACCCAGCGCATCGCCAGCGGCTCCTGTGCCGCCGCCATCGCCGTCGCCGCGTCGGCGTTCGCCGCGGTCGCGATGCCCGCGTCGGCGCAGGCCGCGCCGACCCTGACCTGCACGGTCACGCCCGGCGGCACGCCGAGCACCACAAACTGCGGAACCAGCGTCGTCAACACGGCGTACAACGCGAACTTCGTCGTCACGGGACTGCCGTCAGGCACGTACAGCTACGCGTGGACGGCCACCGGTGCGCTGCCGCAGCCGATCTCGTGCTCCGGCTCGATCTGCAACCAGGCGCTCGATGCCGACCATCAGGATGTGCGCGAGAAGGTGCAGGTCGTCGCGACGAACACCGCGACGAACGCGACGTACACGCTGAGCGTGCGCGTCGGCCTGTTCGCAGTCTGCGGCGCCTACCTCTGCTGAAGACGGGCAATCGACCGGTCCGGCGCCATGCGGCCGGCGCGCTGCATGGCGCCGGCCTTCGCCGTGCCCGGAGCGCATCCTCGCGGAAGCGGTTCGCGCCCGCCGATGATTCACGCGCGCAGCGCGCGTTCCGGCTTCGCGCCACGCGGATACCGTGAGATCGGCCATCGGAACGACGCGTCCGCAGTGAGCGGCCTTCAGAACAATGCGTCGTCGCGCGCCTCGAGCAGGTCGACGCCGCACTCGAGTCGTTCGATCCAGCCGATGAAGCGTTCGACATGGTCCTTGCCGCGGATCGGCAGGCCGTGTTGCGGCACGATCATGTCGATGTCGAGCCGGCGTGCACGCCGGGCCCACCAGCGGCAGGCGCGATTGGACGCCATGTAGCGGCGATGGAACGCCGCCATGCGCGGGATGTGCGCGTCGGAATCCTCGACCGGCGCATACGGCGTGTCCGCGCCGACCATCGATGCGCCGAGATCGCCGCTGAACAGGATGCGGCTGACCGGATCGTAGAACTGGAAATTGCCGACGCTGTGCAGGAAATGCACCGGCACGGCCTGCAGGTGGCTGCGTCCGAGCGGGATCTGCGCGCCCTCGTCCGGGAGCAGCAGGTAGCGGTCGCTGCCGGCATTCTTCTGGCAGTGCGGCACGCTGTGCGGAATGAAGCGCCCCACAGGCGCGAGCAGACCACGGGCGCGCCCGTGTAGAGCAGCCAGCTGTCGACGGAGCCGATGATGTCCGGGTCCTGGCGCGAAGCGAGCACCCAGGTCAGTTCGCGCGGGTGCACGTAGGCGGTGCCATGTTGAGCGGCGTGTACAGCAACGCGCCACCCGGATCGATGAGCGCCGATTCATTGCTCGTCCACGTTCGTCACTAGGAAGCCATTGAGCGCGTCGTTCCATACGTCGATGACCGAAACGCGTCGCTTTGCGAGAAACGTCGAAACGTCCGTGTTGATCTTATCGAGCGCATAGCCGGGGGGGTGGTCGAGCACGACCATGTATTGGCCGCGAATCGTCGTCCCGTCGGTATGGACGAGAAATTCTCCCGCAGCGGCGGGTACGCAGAACAGAAGCGCGGGCAGAAATTTCAGCAAATGTCTCATACGCGTTCCTTTTTGCGCAAAATGCGCGAGTCAGGGTGCAGCGAGAGTCATTGTTGACGTGTGACGGAATGCGCCGAGCCTCTCGGGAGGCGCTGCATGATCGGCCCCTAAACTCCGCCGGGCGGCCTGCTACAATCCCGCTCTTGTCCCGACCCGTCCGCCGGTAGCCGCCATGTCCGTCCCCGCCAGCCAGATCGAGCCCGCGCTCGTCGACCGCGAGTACACGCTCGAGCACAAGTACACGCGTGCCGAAGGCCGCATCTACCTGTCCGGCGTGCAGGCGCTCGTGCGCCTGCCGCTCATGCAGCAGATGCGCGACCGTGCCGCGGGGCAGAACACGGCGGGGTTCATCTCGGGTTACCGCGGTTCGCCGCTCGGCGGCTTCGACCTCGAGCTGTGGAAGGCGAAGAAGCATCTCGCCGCGTCGAACATCGAATTCACGCCCGGCCTCAACGAGGACCTCGGCGCGACGATGGTATGGGGCACGCAGCAGGCGAACCTGTTCCCGGGCGCGAAGTACGACGGCGTGTTCTCGATGTGGTACGGCAAGGGCCCCGGCGTCGACCGCTGCGGCGACGTGTTCAAGCACGGCAACGCGGCCGGCACCTCGACGTTCGGCGGCGTGCTCGCGCTCGCGGCCGACGACCACGCGTGCCGCTCGTCGACGCTGCCGCACGGCAGCGAACTCGAGTTCGTCTCGGCGATGATGCCGGTGCTGAACCCGGCCGGCGTGCAGGACATCCTCGACATGGGCCTGCTCGGCTGGGCGATGTCGCGCTTCACGGGGCGCTGGGTCGGCTTCAAGACGATCGCCGAGACGGTGGAGTCGTCGGCCTCGGTCAACGTCAACCCGCACCAGCTCGAGATCGTGCAGCCGGAGGATTTCGTGCTGCCGCCGGGCGGACTCAACATCCGCTGGCCGGATCCGCCGCTGAACCAGGAAATGCGCCTGCACCAGTACGCGGTGCAGGCGGCGTGCGCGTTCGCGCGCGCGAACCGCATCGACAAGGTCGTGCTCGACTCGCCGAAGGCGCGCCTCGGCATCGTCACGACCGGCAAGAGCTACCTCGACGTGCTGCAGGCGCTCGAGTACCTCGGCATCAGCGCGGACGACGCGCGCGCGATCGGCATCCGCGTCTACAAGGTCGGCATGACCTGGCCGCTCGAGCCGGTCGGCATCCGCGAGTTCGCGCGCGGCCTCGAGGACATCATCGTCGTCGAGGAAAAGCGCTCCTTCATCGAATCGCAGATGAAGGAGCACATGTACAACTGGGACGAGGCGCGGCGTCCGCACATCGTCGGCAAGTACGACGAGGCGGGCAACTGGATCCTGCCTTCGACGAACGAACTGACGCCGGCGATGATCGCGCTGGTGATCGCGCAGCGGCTCGGCCGCTTCTTCACGAGCGAGGCGATGAGCGCGCGCGTGGCGTGGATCCAGGCGAAGGAGAAGGAGCTCACCTTGCCGCGGGCGAACTTCCCGCGCGCCGCGCACTACTGCTCGGGATGCCCGCACAACACCTCGACCGCGGTGCCTGAAGGTTCGCGCGCGCTCGCAGGCATCGGCTGCCACTACATGGTCACCTGGATGGACCGGCGCACCGACACGTTCACGCAGATGGGCGGCGAAGGCGTCACCTGGTGCGGCCAGGCACCGTTCACCGAAACGAAACACGTATTCCAGAACCTCGGCGACGGCACCTACTTCCATTCCGGCTCGCTCGCGATCCGGCAGGCGATCGCGGCGAAGGTCAACATCACCTACAAGATCCTCTACAACGACGCGGTCGCGATGACCGGCGGGCAGCCCGTCGACGGCACGCTCACCGTGCCCGACATCGCGCACCAGGTGCGCAGCGAGGGCGTGCAGACGATCGTCGTGATGTCCGACGACATCGCGAAGTGGAGCCGCCCGGAGATCTTCCCGACCGGCGTCGAGTTCATCCACCGCGACGAACTCGATGCGGTGCAGAAGCGCCTGCGCGAAGTTCCGGGCGTGTCCGTGCTCATCTACGACCAGACCTGCGCGACCGAGAAGCGCCGCCGCCGCAAGCGCGGCAAGATGGTCGATCCGAACAAGCGCATCTTCATCAACTCGCTCGTCTGCGAAGGCTGCGGCGACTGCGGCGAGAAGTCGTTCTGCGTGTCGGTGCTGCCGAAGGAAACCGAATACGGCCGCAAGCGTGAGATCGACCAGAGCAACTGCAACAAGGATTTCTCCTGCGTCAAGGGCTTCTGCCCGAGCTTCGTCTCGGTCGTCGGCGGCGGCCTGAAGAAGAAGAAGGGCAAGGGCGCGGTCGACTTCTCGACCTTGCCGGCGCCCACGTTCGCGAGCGACCTCGCCCAGCCGTGGAACATCCTCGTCACCGGCATCGGCGGCACCGGCGTCGTCACGATCGGTGCCTTGATCGGCATGGCCGCGCACCTCGAAGGCAAGGGCGGCACGGTGCTCGACCAGACCGGCCTCGCGCAGAAGGGCGGCGCG
>NZ_DATDMY010000303.1:0-2221 GCF_036518555.1 Dokdonella sp.
CGGGATCCTCGACGCGACTGCGCTGTTCGCGCGCGAGCCGGACGATCGACTTTCCCTCCGGCGTCGGATCGGCGAGCGACGACAGCAGCGCGGCGTCGCGCAACTGCTCGCGGTCGATGCCGCCGAGCGCATGGAACGCGGTCGCCTGGCGGTCGCCGTGGGTGATCGTGCCGGTCTTATCGAGCAGCAGCACGTCGACGTCGCCGGCGACTTCGACCGCCTTGCCCGACTTGGCGAGCACGTTCGCCTTCAGCGCGCGGTTCATGCCGGCGATCCCGATCGCCGGCAGCAGGCCGCCGATCGTCGTCGGGATGAGGCAGACGAGCAGTGCGATGAGCAGCAGCGGATCGAGTTTCACGCCGACGAAGCCGGCGAGGAACGGCAGGGTAGCGCAGACGACGAGGAAGGTCAGCGTCATCGCCGCGAGCAGCATCGTTAGCGCGATCTCGTTCGGCGTCTTCTGCCGGTTCGCACCTTCGACGAGTGCGATCATGCGGTCGAGGAAGCTACCACCGGGTTCGGCGCTCACGCGCACGACGATCTCGTCCGACAGCACCTTGGTGCCGCCGATCACGCCGCTGCGATCGGTGCCCACCTCGCGCAGCACCGGCGCGGATTCGCCGGTGACCGCGGCTTCGTTGATCGTCGCGACGCCGCGTTCGATCTCGCCGTCCGCGGGGACGAACTCGCCCGCCGACACGATCACGCGGTCGCCCGCGCGCAGTTCGCTCGCCGACACGCGCGTCTCGTTGCCGGCGTCGTCGAGGCGGCGGCCGACGAGGTCGCGGCGCGCAGCACGCAGCGACGCAGCCTGGCCGCGTCCGCGCGCCTCGGCGACGGCCTCGGCGAAGTTCGCGCACAGCACGGTGACGAACAGCACCAGCGTCACCGCGACGCCGAAGGCCTTGTCGGTCGATACGGCGACGGTGATCAACGCCGACAGCACCGTGCCGAGCAGCACGACCGCCATCACCGGGCTGCGCAGCGCCTTGCGCGGCGCGAGCTTGCGGAACGATTCGACGATCGCGGCGCGCAGGCCGGCGGCATCGAGCCCGCTGGAGGGATGGCGGCGCGCGGCGCCGAGATGGAGCGGAGTATCGGTCACGGCGGTGTTCCTCACGAAACGGCGAGCGACAGATGTTCGGCCACCGGGCCGAGCACGAGCGCGGGCATGAACTGCAGGACGGTCAGGATCACGATCACCGCGACGAGGGTGAGCGCGAACGTCGGGGTCTCGACGTGCAAGGTGCCCGCGCTTTCCGGCACGACCTTCTTGCGCGCCATCAGGCCGGCGATCGCGAGCGGAACGATCAGCGCGGGATAGCGGCCGAGGATCAGCACCAGCGTGCACGACAGGTTCCACCAGACCGTGCCGTCGCCGAGTCCCTCGAATCCGGAACCGTTGTTGGCGAACGCGGACGCGTATTCGTAGAAGACCTGGCTGATGCCGTGGAACCCGGGATTGGAGTTGCCCGTGATCGACGGGAAGCTCAGCGCGATCGCGGTGAAGCCGAGCACGACGATCGGCTGCAGCAGGATCAGCAGCGCGAGCAGACGCACCTCGGGTGCCTCGATCTTGCGTCCGAACAACTCCGGCGTACGGCCGGTCATGAGCCCGGCGAGGAACACCGCGAGCAGCAGGTAGACGAGGAACTGCATGAGGCCGCAGCCGATGCCGCCCCAGATCGCGTTGACGAGCATGTCGACGATCGCGACGCCGCCGGTGAGCGGCGCGAGCGAGTCGTGCATCGCGTCGACCGAGCCGTTGCTCGTCTGCGTGGTCAGGGTCGCCCAGAGCGCCGAGGCGTCGGCGCCGAAGCGGACTTCCTTGCCTTCCATGAGCGCGATGTCATGGCTGTTCGCCGAATGGCCTTCCGACCACACGCCGAGCCCGCTCGAGACAACCGACATCAGCAGCATGCTGCCGAACACGAGCGCGGCGAACCGGCGCCGACGCACGAGGCCGCCGGCCATGAACGTGACCGCGACCGGAATCAGCACGATCGCGAGCACTTCGAGGAAATTGGAGAACGGCGTCGGATTCTCGAGCGGCACCGCACTGTTCGGCCCGTACCAGCCACCGCCGTTGGTGCCGAGCTGCTTGATCGCGACCATCGGCGCGACCGGCCCGAGCGGGATGTGCTGCTCCTTCAGTTCGACCGTCGCGTCGACGGGCGCGACCGTCGGGCCGCGCTCGAGCGTCGCGGGCACGCCCTGCGAC
>NZ_DATDMY010000304.1:0-3227 GCF_036518555.1 Dokdonella sp.
GGCGATGCCATCCAGGCGATCGAGCTGCTCGACGACTGCGGGCGCAAGCGCGCCGCGCTCGACGTCGCCGAGGCGGCGATCGACGCGCATGGGGGCGATCCGCGCTTGCACGCGTACGCGGGCATGCTCGCGATGCAGCTCGGCGAGTTCGAACTCGCGCGCGAGCGCTACGCGTTCGCGTTGCGCCACGACCCGCGTGCGCTGGAGTGGCAGTCCGCCTATGGCTACGCGGTCTCGAAGCGCTACGGCGAGCCCGACGACGCTGATTTCGCGCTCATGCAAGGGTTCCTCGCGCGCCCGCAGCTCGCCGACGCCGCGCGCGCGTCGGTGCTGTTCGGCCTCGGCAAGATGCACGACGACGTCGGCCGCACCGCGCAGGCGGTGGCGTGCCTGCGCGAGGCGAACCGCCTCGTCGCCGCGCAGCTGCCGTGGTCGGCGAAGGACTGGCGGCGCCTCGTCGCGGCGCGCCTAGACGGGAAGCCGCCGGCGCCGCCGGCCGCGGCCGATGACGATATCGTGCCGGTGTTCGTGCTCGGCCTGCCGCGCTCGGGCACGACCCTCGTCGCGGACTGGCTCGCACGGCATCCGGCCGTCTGCAACCGGGGCGAACTGCCGTTCGTCGCGCAGCACGCCGCCGATGTCGCGCGTGCGGCGAATCCGGCGGCGGCTCGCGAGGCTGCCGCGCGTACCTACCGCGTCCAGGTGCGGCAGGACGACACCGCGGCGCGCGGGTACATCGACAAGCAGCCGCTCAACTTCCTGCACGTCGACTTCATCGTCGCCGCATTCCCGAACGCGCGCATCGTGTATTGCCGACGCAACGCGCGCGATACCGCGCTGTCGATCTGGATGCAGCACTTCGCCGGGCCGGAATACGCGTTCGCCTACGACTTCGAGCGCATCGCCGCGGTCGCGCAAGGCGAACAGCGCTTGCGCACGGCCGCATTGCAACGACACGGCGATCGCGTGCGCGAGGTGCGCTACGAAGATTTCGTCGCCGACCCGCTCGCGGCGACGACTGCACTCGCGGAATGGATCGGCCTGCCGGCGCACGATTTCGCGCAGGCACCCGCGAGCGAGCGCGTGATCAGCACAGCGAGTGCGTGGCAGGCGCGCCAGCCGGTGCATGCGCGCTCGATCGGGCGCTGGCGCACGTACGCGGACCACCTGCCCGAATTGCTAGGCTTCGCCGACGACTGAACGTGCATGCGACCTTCGCGCAGGAGCGCATCCTGAGCGCGACCGCGACGTCGAACCGTGCCGCATCGCGCGGTCATCCTGCAGGAGCGCACCCTGTGCGCGACCGCGGCTTAAGAGCCTTGCCGCATCGCCGGTCGCCCACAAAGTGGGCTCCTACAATGCGTCGCTGGATGTCCTGGCGTCGAAAGGGACGTGCACGGACGACCGCGGGTCGGTCGGCTCCTCGCTTGTCGCGCGGCATCCATCAGATCCGTTCGATGACGTGCACCGTCTCGTCTGGCGCGTGCGACAGCGTCGATCCGGCCGATCGGTCGCGATATTCACTGCACCCAGTCCGGCGCCCGCTTGTCGAGGAACGCACCCAACCCGTGCTGGCCTTCGGCCGACACGCGCAGGCGCGCGATCAGCGCCGCGTTCTCCTCGTCGATGCGCTCGGCCGATTCGCGCGTCATGCCGCCGATGCGCAGCGCGAGGCGCTTCGCTTCGTCCTGCGCGAGCGGACCGCCCTTGCCGAGGAAGTGCAGGCAACGGTCGACCGCTTCGTCGAGCTGGTCGGCAGGCACCGTTTCGTGCAGCAGGCCGATGCGCGCCGCGGTCGCCGCGTCGAACACTTCGCCGCTCACGAACAGGCGTCGCGCCTGGCGCGCGCCGATCGCGGCGATCACGTAGGGCGAGATCACCGCGGGCACGAGGCCGAGCTTGACCTCGCTCAGCGAGAACTTCGCGCCGTCGACGCCGATCGCGACGTCGCAGCAGGCCACGAGGCCGACGCCGCCGCCGTAGGCGGAGCCGTTGACGCGCGCGACGGTCGGCTTGGCGAGGAAGTTCAGCGTGCGCATGAGCGTGGCGAGTCGCAGCGAATCGACGCGGTTGTCCGCTTCGCTCGCCTGCGCCATGCCGCGCATCCAGTTGAGGTCGGCGCCGGCCGAGAACGATGCGCCGGTGCCGGTGAGCACGACCACGCGCACGGCCGGATTGCGCTCGGCGTCGAGCAGGGCGGCGGTGAGGTCGGCGATGAGGGCGTCGTCGAACGCGTTGTGCACCTGGGCGCGGTTCAGCGAGATCGTCGCGACATGGCCGACGACGGTGACGAGCACGGCTTCGCTCATGGGGGACTCCGTTCGGGGAGCGCGATCATAACGAGCGGCCTGCCGCCACGCCCTGCGGTCGGCCGTTCCGCACGCACGTCGACCTCCCGGGGTACCGCGCATCCCGGCGCCCGGCTATCGCGCGAGGGGTATCCGGAGTATAATGCGAACCATTCTTATTTGCGTGCGAATGCCCGCGTGCGGTTATCGGACATGAAGAAGGGTGCCACCGGTGTCGTCATTGCGGTCGAGGACGCCCATGCGGCCGATCCGATCGCGCGCCGCCTGCGCGAACTCGGCTTCGTGCAGGGTGAACCCGTGCGGGTCGTCGCGCGCGGCCCGTTCGGCGGCGATCCGTTGCTGGTGCAGATCGGCTACACGCGCTTCGCGCTGCGCAAGAGCGAAGCCGCGCGCGTCGACGTCGCGCCGGAGGCGGTTGCGTGAACACCGCCGCGTCATCGCTGCGCATCGCCCTGGTCGGCAATCCGAACTGCGGCAAGACGGCGTTGTTCAACCGTCTCACGGGTGCGCACCAGAAGGTCGCGAATTACGCCGGCGTCACCGTGGAGCGCAAGGAAGGCCGTTTCGTCGCGCCGTCCGGACGCGTGCTGCAGCTGCTCGACCTGCCGGGCGCGTACAGCCTCGATGCGGCGAGCCCGGACGAAGCGATCACGCGCGACATCTGCGAAGGCCGCCATCCGGTCGAACCCGCACCCGACCTCATCGTCTGCGTCGCCGACGCGACCAACCTGCGCCTGCACTTGCGCTTCGTGCTCGAGGTGAAGCGGCTCGGCCGGCCGATGGTGCTCGCGCTCAACATGATCGATGCGGCGCACAAGCGCAGCATCCGCATCGATACGGCCGCGCTCGAGTCCGCACTCGGCATGCCCGTGGTCGAGACGATCGCGGTGAAGCAGGGCGGTGCGGCCGCGCTCGTCG
>NZ_DATDMY010000305.1:0-7809 GCF_036518555.1 Dokdonella sp.
AAGCGCGGCGAGGGCCGTGGCACGGTCGACATCGAGTCGGTCGACATCCTTGCCGAGAGCGACGAGCGCGTCGTCGCGCTCGACGAAGCGCTCGGCGTGCTCGAACGGATGTCGCCGCGGCTCGCGCGTGTGGTCGAGTGCCGGTATTTCGCCGGTTATTCGGACAAGGAGACCGCGCTCGCGCTCGGCATCGGCGAGCGCACCGTGCAGCGCGACTGGATGATGGCGAAGGCGCTGCTGTACGAAGCGCTCGGCGCCTGAACGCCCGCGTCGCGCGTCGCATCCGCACGATCGACCGACGCGGGGCTCAACCGTTCGCGAGGCGTTCGCGCAGCCGTCGCAGCGGAGCCGTGTAGCGCGCCGACAACGCGGCGTGCAGGGCCTCGATCGCGGCGGCCTGCTCGACGCGCCGCGCTGCCTCGTCGCGGTTGCCGCGCGCGAGTTCGCATTCGCCGAGTGCGAGCTGCGCCTCGGCGATCTTCGGGCTCTTCGGCAGGTAAAGGTCCGACCGCGTGGCGAGCGCACGTTCGAGGATCGGCCGTGCGCTCGTCGCATCGCCGCCCTGCAGGCGGGCGCGGCCCTCGACGAGATCGGCGTCGGCGACGAGCGAACGCAGGTACGGCGCGAGTGCGCCGGCACTCGCGTGGCCGCGCGCGTCGCTCGCGAGGCGGATCGCTTCGTCCGCGCGGCCGGCCCGGAGCGCGAGTTCGGCCCGCAGCAGGTCGCGCTGCACGTTCGCGACCATGAGGGACGCCGGGTTCGTGCCGGTGGCGGCGAACGCGTCGAGCAGTGATCGGGCGGATTCCAGGTCGTCCTGGTCGAGCGCGAGGCGGATGCGCAGCAGCGCGCTCCTGCCGTTCGGCGGCTGCTGCAACCGCTTCCGCTCGGCCGCCGCCGCGTCGAGCCGTTGCACGGCTTGCGCGACCCGCCCCGATTCGATCGACACCTCCGCCGCGCGATCGAGCGCGGCGCCGACGTTGCCGACCCGCGGGCCGAGCGCGCGCGCCCGCGCGAGGCTCGTGTCCATGTCGCTCGCGGCGAGGTCCAGCTCGCCGGCGCGCAGCTCCGCGTAGATGCACGACTGCATCGCGACGAGGCCGTTCACGGCGTCGGACGCGCCCAGCACGCGTTCGATCGCGAGCTTGGTCTGCGACGCGTTCTGCAGCGCTTCCTTGTAGCGGTCCGATTCGGCCAGGATCAGCGCGAGCATCGAACGGGCGCGGATCGCATCGGCATGATCCTCGCCGTTGACGGCGATCGAATACTCCAGCGCCCGGCGTGCGGACGCCTCGGCAAGGCCGTACTGCAGTAGATCCCTCTGCGCGGACGCGAGCAGGTAGTAATACGGCGGCAGGTTCGCGTTCGGCACGCCTTCGGTGGCGCGCGACATCGCGACCGCGCGCTCCAGCGATTCGGCTGCTTCCGACGAGCGCTGCAGGCGGTATTCGTTCATGCCTTTCGCGTACAGCGCCTCGGCGAAATCGGCGGACGGCGCGAGGGCATCGAGGATGCGCACCGCACGCGAGGCTTCGTCGTGGGCGCGAGCGAGATCGGAGCGGTGCACGAACGCCGAGTTCACGAGGAGCCGCGCGCGCTGCGCGGAGGTCGCGTCGCCGCGTCGGTCGAGGATCGCGCCGACGTCCTGCAGCACCGGTTCGGCGTCCTCGAACGCGGCCGCGGCGAACATCGAAGTGGCGAGCTCCAGCAGGTCGTCGACGTGATCGCGCGAGTCGTGGCCGTAGAGCGTTTCGCTGAGCGATGCCGCCCGTTCACGGAAGCGCCGGGTTTCCGCGTGCAGCGCGAGATCCTCGTACAGGCTGCCGAACGTGCGCAGCAGCGCCAGCCTCGCCTGCGGCGCGTCGGCGAGCTCGTTGCCGATTCGTTCGGCGCCGATGTCGAGCAGCTCGCGCGCAGTGGTCTGGCGCGCCTTGACCGGGTCCTTCTGCCGGCTCGAGTTGGTCTTGAAGAGGTCGACCATGAAACCCTGCACGGCTTCGGCGCGCTTCGCGGCCGCACGCGCCTGCCCGCCCTGCCACGCGACCACCACCGTCGCCGAGAGCAGCGCGGCGAACAGCGCGCCCGCACTCGCGAGCGGCAGCCAGTTGCGGCGCAGGAAGCGGCGCGCGACGTACGCGCGCGCGCCGGAGCGCGCGAGCACCGGCCGCAGCTCGCGATGGCGGCGGATGTCGTCGGCGAGCGCGCGCGCGTCGGGATAGCGCTGTTCCGTCTCGCGGCGCAGCGCCTTCGCGACGATCGCATCGAGGTCGCCGCGCAAGGCCCGCTTCGACGCGGACGATCCGGCGTCGGCGACGCGACTCGGCGGCGGCAGCGGCTTGTCGATCAGCCGCCTGACGGCCATGGCCATCGGTGCTTCGTCGTCGGGCCAGGGCCGTCGCCCGGTCAGCAATTCGAACAGGATCACGCCGAGCGCGTACACATCGGTGGCCGTGCTGATCGCGCCGCTGGTGAGCTGCTCGGGCGCCGCGTAGGACGGCGACAGGTAGAGCGTGCGCGTGCGTTCCGGTCCGTCCTGCGCGTCGAGCAGCTTGGCGATGCCGAAGTCGAGCAGGATCGCCCGACCCTCCGCGGTGACGAGGATGTTCGACGGCTTGAGGTCGCGGTGCACGACCAGGTGCATGTGCGCGTACGCGACCGCGTCGCAGATCTGCAGGAACAGGTCCAGGCGCTCGCCGAGCGTCAGCGCGTTCGCCTGCGCATGGGCGATCAGGTGCTCGCCCTCGACGTATTCCATGACCATGTACGCGGTGCCGTGCGCGTCGACGCCGCCGTCGTAGAGCCGCGCGATGTGCGGGTGCGCGAGGGTCGCGAGGATGCCGCGCTCGGTGGCGAAGCGCTGGGCGAGCGAACCGTGCGCGCGGGGAATCAGCTTCACCGCGGCCTGCTGGCCGAAACCGCCTTCGCTGCGCTCGGCGAGCCAGACCTCGGCCATGCCGCCGCGACCGAGGGGGCGCAGCAGCCGGTACGCGCCGACCGACTCGCCCGCCGCGTACGCACTTTCGCTCAGATCCGCCGTGCCGGTCTCGATCGCGCCACGATCGAGGAATCCCGTCGCGCATTCCGCCAGGTGCAGGAGGCGATCGATGCGCGCGCGCAGCGCGGGGCGCCCGGCGCAGGCACGATCGAGGAACACGACGCGTCGGCTCGCCGGTTCCGCGAGCGCGCGCTCCAGCAGTTCGTGGACTTCTTGTGCCTGTGGAGCGGTCGCCATCGTGCACTCCTGCTCGACACATGCAGCATAGCGCGCGCCCGGCGCGATCGCAGGCGATGGCGATGCGCGGACGCGGATGCCAGGAACCACGCCGGATCGTGCGCAAGCCCGCCATGCGCCGCGCACCGGCGCCGGCCGTGCGCGCGGATGCGCGTCAGTCGCGCGACGGTTCGCCGGCGAAGATCGATGCACCGATCGCCGCGGCGAACCGCTCGATCGCGGCCGCGGCCGCAATCGAATTGCCGTTGGCGTCGAGTCCGGGCGCCCATGCGCACACACACAGGCGGCCCGGCACGAGCGCGACGATGCCACCGCCGACGCCGGTCTTGATCGGCAGGCCGATGCGCCAGGCGAGATCGCCCGACGCGTCGTAAGCGCCGCAGGTGAGCATGAGCGCGCCGATGCGCCGAGCGGCGAGCGCGTCGACCACGCGCGCGCCGCGCGGCTGCACTCCGTCCGCGGCGAGGAACAGGCTCGCGCGCGCGAGCTCGCTGCACGACATCGCGACCGCGCATTGCGCGCAGTAGGCGTCGAGCACCGCGCCGACGTCGCCGTGCAGGTTGCCGAAGCTGCGCATGAAGTGCGCGATCGCCGCGTTGCGGTCGCTGTGCGCGCGTTCGGAACGCGCGACTTCCGCGTCGATCGATACGGTCGTGTCGCCGAGCAGGCGGTGGATCAACTCGAGCACCGCGCGTTCGGGCTGCAGGTAACGCCGGCACAACACGTCGGTGACGACGAGCGCGCCGGCGTTGACGAACGGATTGCGCGGCACGCCGCGCTCGCGCTCGAGCTGCACGAGCGAGTTGAACGGCGTCCCCGACGGCTCGCGTCCGACGCGCTGCCACAGCGCGTCGCCTTCGCGCTGCAGCGCGAGCGCGAGCGCATACATCTTCGACAGACTCTGGATCGAGAAGCGTCGCTCGCTGTCGCCCGCGCCGTACACCTCGCCGCCGACGGTCGCGACCGCGATGCCGAACTGCCTGCGCGGCACGCGCGCGAGGGCCGGGATGTACGACGCGACGTCGCCCTGGTCGAGCAAGGGGCGCACGTCGTCGGCGATCGCCTGCAGCAGGCGGGGGATGTCTCGGGTCATGGCGGAGGGTGTCGGGAAGGCGCGGCCGGCACGCCGATCCGCGGCGGCGACGCGCGTGACCGCCGCGCCAGTATGCCCGCGTCGCCCGGCGACGGCCATGCGACCGTCGACGCCGCGGGTTGCGATCACGAGGTCGACGCGGTGCCCTTGCCGTCGCCGATCCGTCGCGCGCGCCTGCCTACTGCAGGTAGCTCGCGCGCAAGGCCTCGAGCAGCGGATCGCGCTGTCCGGCCGGCGCGGACGGCAGGTAGCCCTGGCTGATCGTCCAGATGATGATGCCGCCGATGCCCTGCGCCTTCGCCCAGGCGCCCTTGTCGGCGAGCGACTGCGGATCTTCGTAGCTGAGGAAGTTGCAGCCCTGCGCGCCGAGCCCGGCGGCGGACGACAGGTACGGCACGTGTGCCTGCGCGTCCCACTGGCGCGCTCCGGCGGCGTAGTAGCCGCTCATGATGTTCGTGTACGAGAACGTGTTGTCGCTGCCGACGATCGAGCCCGGCGGCTGTCGCGGTGCGGTCACGCCGTGCCAGCACACGCCGTAGAAGCCGCTGCCGACGCCGAGCTTCGCGGCCGGCACGCCGGAGGCGAGGTAGTAGGCGACGCTGCCCGAGATCGACGACGGCGTCGTGCCCGATTCGCCGTGCAAGGCGGAGCTGTGCCAGCTCTGCCAGCCGTCGGCCGGCCATTCCATGTCGTAGCTCATGATGTTCACGCGGTCGAACAGCGCCGCCGCTTCGCCCCACCACGGATCGGGCGTGGCGAAATTCGTGTTGATCCAGCCGACCGGGACGGTGAACAGCGTTCCGGGGCGCGTGCGGCCGCGCACCGCCTGCACGAGGGCGACGAAGTCGTCGCGGTCGGACGCGTCGAGCGGTTCCCAGTCGAAGTCGAACCCGTCGACGTCCCAGGCCATCTGCAGCTCGGCGAGATTGATCGCGAACAGGTCGCGGTGGGCGGCCGACGCGGCGGCGCCGCGCCAGCCGTCGATCTCGCCGGCGCCGCCGAGCATGATGATCGCCTTGCGCCCGGCCGCGTGCGCCGCCGCGATCGCCGAGGTCGCCCATTGCGGGCCCTGGGTCTCGTCGATGTCGAAGTCGTAGGTGAGGTTGCCGTCGGCGAGCGGACGCATGCGCCCGATCATGAGGTGGGTGACGGCGGCGAAATCGATCTCGGCGACCGGGTACAGGTCGCGCTGGTAGCCGACGTAGTAGCCCTGGATCCAGCGGCCCGGTTCGAAACCGTCGGCGAACACGGTGTCGACCGCGCCGATGGCGCGCGTGCTCGCGACGAGCGCGGCGAAGCACAGGGCGAGCGTGGCATGGCGCATGGAATTCCCCCGGTAGGACGAGCCGCCGTTATACGCGATCGGCAGACGCCGCCGCGTGCGCCTCGTCGCAACGGACGCTCGTCGCGGCCCACGGCCGGCACGATGCGCGGGGTGCGTGGCGTCGCGCCACCGGTTTCCCGGCAGCGCCGCAGCATGCGTCCACGCGGCAGGCCGACTAAACTAGCGGTCCACCTGCGATCGACCCTCGCGGCGCGTGGCGTCGCCCCTGCCTGAGACTTCCATGAACCAGCTCAACGACATCCTCGACCAGGACCTCGATCCGCGCGAAACGCGCGAGTGGACCGAGGCGCTGCACGGCGTGATCAAGGCGGACGGCACCGACCGCGCGCACTACCTGCTCGAGCGCATGGTCGAGGAAACGCGCCGCGCCGGTGGCCACCTGCCGTTCGCGCCGACGACCGAGTACGTCAACACGATCCCGCCCGAGCGCGAAGCGCGCATGTCCGGCGACCCGAACATGGAATGGCGCATCCGCTGCCTGATCCGCTGGAACGCGATGGCGATGGTCGTGCGCGCGAACCGCAAGCCGGGCGAACTCGGCGGCCACATCGCGAGCTTCGCGTCGAGCGCGACCCTTTACGACGTCGGCTTCAATCACTTCTGGCGCGCACCGGGCGCGGAGCACCCGGGCGACCTCGTCTTCCACCAGGGCCATTCGAGCCCCGGCATCTACGCGCGCTCGTTCCTCGAGGGACGCATCGGCGAAGACCAGCTCGACCTGTTCCGCATGGAGGTCGAAGGGCGCGGCCGCGGTCTGTCCTCGTATCCGCACCCGTGGCTGATGCCCGAATACTGGCAGGTGCCGACCGTCTCGATGGGCCTCGGGCCGCTGCAGGCGATCTACCAGGCGCACTTCATGAAAGACCTCGAGCATCGCGGCCTGATCGCACCGAGCGACCGCAAGGTCTGGTGCTTCATCGGCGACGGCGAGTCGGACGAGCCGGAGACGCTCGGCGCGATCTCGCTCGCCGGCCGCGAGAAGCTCGACAACCTCATCTTCGTCGTCAACTGCAACCTGCAGCGCCTCGACGGCCCGGTGCGCGGCAACGGCAAGATCATCCAGGAACTCGAAGGCGTGTTCCGCGGTGCCGGCTGGAACGTCATCAAGACGATCTGGGGCAGCTACTGGGATCCGCTGCTCGCGCGCGACACCTCGGGCAAGCTGCGCCAGCTCATGATGGAAACCGTCGACGGCGAGTACCAGAACTGCAAGGCGTTCGGCGGCAAGTACACGCGCGAACACTTCTTCGGCAAGTACCCGGAGACCGCCGCGCTCGTCGCGAACCTGTCCGACGACGACATCTGGCGCCTCAACCGCGGCGGCCACGATCCGCACAAGGTGTACGCCGCGTACCACGAAGCGGTCGGCACGAAGGACATGCCGAGCGTGATCCTCGCCAAGACCGTCAAGGGATACGGCATGGGCGCGGCCGGCGAATCGCAGAACCCGACCCACCAGCAGAAGAAGCTCGACGACGACTCGGTGCGCCATTTCCGCGACCGCTTCCAGATCCCGATCCCCGACGACAAGCTCAAGGACGTCCCGTACTACCACCCGGGCAAGGATTCGCCCGAAGTGCAGTACATGCTCGAGCGGCGCAAGGCGCTCGGCGGCTTCCTGCCGCAGCGGCGCACGAAGAGTTCGTCGATCGCGGTGCCGGATCTCGGCGCGTTCGAGCAGATCACCAAGGGCACCGGCGAGCGCGAGATCTCGACGACGATGGCGTTCGTGCGCGGCATGAACCTCCTGCTGCGCGACAAGGCGCTCGCGCCGCACGTCGTGCCGATCGTCGCCGACGAGGCGCGCACGTTCGGCATGGAAGGCATGTTCCGCCAGATCGGCATCTACGCGCCGTTCGGGCAGAAGTACAAGCCGGTCGATTCGGACCAGCTCATGTACTACCGCGAGGACCAGAAAGGCCAGGTGCTGCAGGAAGGCATCAGCGAGCCCGGCGCGATGAGCGCGTGGATCGCGGCGGGCACGAGCTATTCGATCAGCGACGTGCCGATGCTGCCGTTCTACATCTACTACTCGATGTTCGGCTTCCAGCGCATCGGCGACCTCGCCTGGGCCGCCGGCGACATGCGCACGCGCGGCTTCCTCGTCGGCGGCACCGCGGGTCGCACCACGCTCAACGGCGA
>NZ_DATDMY010000306.1:0-3668 GCF_036518555.1 Dokdonella sp.
GGAAACCTGCGCCACGCCACGAACAGCGATCTGCTGTGTGAAGCCTTCCTTCACGCTTTTACTGGGCAACCACTGCCAACTGACGAGGAGCTAAGACGCGATATGGCTATGAAGAAAGCAGCTGCGAAGAAGAAACCCGCCGCCAAGAAGGCCGCGAAGAAAGCGGTGCGCAAGACCACGGCGAAGGCCAAGACCGCAACCGCGCGCAAGACCGGCGCGGCGAAGAAGCCGGCAGCGAAGAAGGCTGCCAAGAAGGCCGTCAAGAAGGCTGCCAAGAAGGCCAAGTAAGACCACCCGGGCCGCCCGTCGTCGACGGGCGGTCCAGGGACGACGCGGCACTGCCGGAACCAGGTAGCGCAGCAGTCCCGAAGACGTAACCGCGACACGTTCCACCGCAACAACAAGCACCATCGGAAAGCCACTGATCTCTCCCTGCGGATACGCCCAGCGCAGGGAGAGAATTTCCCCTCCGGCTCTTCCTTCCGATCATTCCCACCGTCTGCGATCACCGTCCACCCCGGCGACGCGAGCGCGCGCGCGCGCGATCCGCGTCAGCGCGACAGCAGCGCGGCGACGACGCGCCCGCCCGGCGTGCGTTCGGCGATGATCTTCGTGCACGCCATCAATGGCACGGCGAGCAGCAGCCCGGCGACGCCCCAGATCCAGCCGAGCACGACGAGCGCGAGGAACACCATCACCGGATCGAGCGCGAGCCGGCGGCCGACGAGGTGCGGCGTGACCAGCTGGCCCTCGACGAGGTGCAGGCCGAGGAACGCGGCCGGTGCGGCGAGCGCCGACAGCGGCGAGGCGAACTCCGCGAAACCCGCGACGGTCAGCGCGCACGCCGTCAGCAAGGGGCCGATGAACGGCGCGAAGTTCATCATCGCGGCGAGGCCGCCCCACAGCAGCGGATCCGGAATGCCGAGGAGGTAGAGCGCGGCGGCGGTCACGAGGCCGAGCGTCGCGTTGATCAGCGTGATCGTGATCATGTAGAGCGAGAGCTCGTGCTGCGCGAGCCGCGTCGCTTCGACCAGGTCGCGCTTCGCGCGCAGGTGCGGCGCGAGCGTGACGAACTTGCGCAGCAGCGCATCGCCATGCAGCAGGAACAGGAACGTCAGGAACACGATCACCGTGATGCCCGCGAGCAGCGTCGGTGCCGCGCTCGCGAGCTGCGACAGCAGGCCCGGGGTACTGTCGACCACGCGCACGCTCGCGTCGCCGTCGATGCTCGCGAGCTTGCCGAGTTCGCGCGTCGCCTCGCTCGCGGCCTGCAGCGGGCGGCGCAGGTCGCGCACGACCGACTCGACGTGGACGAGCGCGCGCGGCATGCGCGCGATCCATTCGCGCGCAGGCGCGGCCAGCAGCACGAACGCGCCGACGCCGAGTGCGAGTGCCACGGCCACGGCGGCGAGCGAGCTGAGCGATCGCGGCACGCGCCAGCGCTCGAGCGCGCGCACGAACGGAGCGAACATGAGGCCGAGCAGGATCGCGACGAGGATCGGCACGATCATCGCCTCGGCGACCGCGCAGGTGTACGCGACGAGCAGCGTCACGAGCGCGCCGAGCAGGCGCGTGCGCAGCACTTCCGGCGCGACCTCGACGGTCGCGCGCACTTCGACGACCGGTTCCTCGGCTGCTGCGGCGGCGACCGCCGCGGGTTCGGCGCTCATGCGGCGTCTCCCGCCGGCGGCATCGCGCGACCGCGGGAAAGCGCCGCGATCGGCAGTCGCCGCACGAGCGACGCGGCATGGAGCACGAAGCGGCCCGCGCCGAGCAGGGCGACCAGTGGCATTCGTGCCGCGATCGCCCCGCAGGCGACACCGCCGACGAGGAGCCAGCCCGGCGCGTGGCGGTCGAAGCGCGCGCGCAGGCGTGCGAGCACGCGACCGAACACGGCCCGATCGTTTCGGCAGCGCCGGTCCGCGGCTTGCACCGCCTGCCGCAGGTCGCGATGGCGCCGGAGCGTGGTCATGCGCGTGCCTCGCCGAAGCGGCTGAGCGCGCGGCGCGTGCGCGGGAGCGCAAGATCGCGCCAGCACGTGCGCATCGCGCGCAACACGACGACGATGCCGACGACATTGGCGACCGCGACGCTGCCGATGCCGAAGAACAGGTTGCCGCTCAGCAGGTACACGCCGACCGCGATCGCGGCGCTGGTCGCAAGCCAGGCGCCGACGCCGAGGAACACGAGCACGAACGACAGCCAGAGCAGCATCAGCGCGCTGCTGCGCGCGAGGCGCAGCTCCGCGCGCAGCAGCGCCAGCGCCGACTCGGCGACGCGGACCGCTTGCGCGAGCGCGTCGCGCGCCGCGGCGAAGTCGCTCGCGGCCGACTCGTGGGCGTGCGGTTCGTCCGATTCGTCGAGCGAAGGCCGGGTGTCCATGCTCAGCGCCTGCGCAGCGCGCGCGAGAGGATGAATCCGGCCGCGAACGCGATCCCGAACGCGGCCATCGGATGCGCCTTGACCTGCTCGGCCGCGGCGGAGCCGAATGTCTTCGCGCCTTCGGCGAAGCGCTCGCCGGCTTCGCGCAGTTCTTCCTCGAGGTGCGCTCCGTTCGCGCGCAGCTTCTCGCGCAGGCGTCGCAGTTCGCCGCGCATCGCCTCGATGCTCTCGCCCGCGGCCTCGGCCACGTCCTCGCCCGCTTCACCCAGCTGATGCTTCATTTCGCGTACGTTCGCCATGGTCGTGCTCCTTCCTCGGGCGGGTTCGCCGACAAGCAGCCGGCGCGGCGGGCGAACCCGGATACACCGCGGGGCACGACCGTGCGCGAAGGCCACGACCGGATCGGTTGCCGCCCGCGACATTTCCGCTTGCGATGCGGCGGCACGCAGGACAAGCTTAGATGTCCGAAACTGAACGCGAACACCGCACAGGTCGGGCAGCACATGGCGTGCAATATGCATATAGGGGATGACATCGGCCTCGCGTGCGACTCGCACGCGGGCCCCAATCAGTAGGTGGGAGGGTGGACATGCGGAATCCAATCGGCGAAGGCGCCACGGCGCCACGGTCCGTCGCGGCGCGCGGCAAGCCACTGCCGCGCACGCGCGGGCTGGCATTGCCGCAAATCATCGTGATCGTGCTCGGGCTCGCGCTGCTCGCGGTCGCCGCATGGTGGTTCTTCGGGCGTGGCGGCACCGCGACCACCACGACGACGGCCACGCCGACGCAAGCCACGCAGGCGGGCGACAACGCCGCGCCGAGCGCGGACGCGGCGACCGCGGACCTCAGCGTCGACGAGCTCTACAAGGAAGCGCGCGCGGCGATGAGCGATAACCGCATGGTCACGCCCGCGGGCAAGAACGCGCTCGAGTACTACCTGCGCATCATCGCCAAGCAGCCGGACGACACGGGCGCCAAGGACGCGTTGCGCGAGCTGTTCCCGTTCGCGACCGCGGGCGTGGAAGACCAGATCAACCAGAACAACTTCGACGAGGCGAACCGCATCATGGGTCTGCTCGCGAAGGCCGACCCCAGCAACTACACGCTGACGATCCTGCGCAGCAAGCTCGATCTCAGGAAGAAGCAGAGCGACCGCGACCTTGCGCAGAAGGCGGCGCAGGATGCGGCTGCCGCCGCGGCCGCGACGCGCACCGCGCAGGGCGGCACGCCGGCGGCGACCACCGAAGCCGACGGGACCGCGGCCGCGACGCCGGCGGCGACGCCGG
>NZ_DATDMY010000307.1:0-43395 GCF_036518555.1 Dokdonella sp.
TACGCGAGCGCTGCACCCGCGGCGCCGACCCTGACGCTGCCGGCGGACGGCGCCGGCAACGTGAGCCAGATGCCGACGTTCACGTGGGAAGCGGCCGCGCAGGCGTCGAGCTACCTCATCGAGGTCGCGTCCGATGCGGGCTTCGCGACGATCGTCGCATCCGCGACGGTGACCGACACGGCATGGACGTCGTCGACGTCGCTCGACTCGAACACCGTCTACTACTGGCGCGTCACCGCGATCAATGCGTGCGGCGACAGCGGCAGCGGCGCGGGTGGAGACCGCATCTTCGGCGACGGATTCGACGGCGTGCCGTTGCCGCCGCTCGGCGGGAGCCGCTCGTTCGTGACGGTCGCGTTGCCGGGCGATTGCTCGATCGGCACGACGCAACAGGTGCTGTGGTCGGACGATCTGGAATCGGGTGCGGCGGGCTGGACCCACGGCGGCACGCAGGACTCGTGGCAGCTCGGTTCGACCGCGCACGGCGGCACCCATGCGTGGCAGGCGAACAACGTCGCCGCCGTCTCCGACCAGCGCCTGGTGTCGCCCAGCGTGACCCTGCCGGCGGACCTCAGCGGCCTCACGCTCGCGTTCTGGAGCCAGCAGTCGATCGAGAACAACGGCGCGGCGGGCTGCTACGACGGCGCGATCGTCGAGATCTCGAGCGACGGCGGATCGAGCTGGACGCAGATGCCCGGCGCGGCGCTGCTCACGGATCCTTATGACGGTGCGGTGAACAGCGGCTTCGGCAATCCGCTCGCGGGATTGCAGGCGTGGTGCGGCAACCCGCAGTCCTACCTCAACGCCGTCGTCGACCTGCAGGCGTACGCGGGGCAGACGGTGCAGTTCCGCTTCCGCCTCGCCAACGACACGTCGGTCGCGCGCCCCAATCCGGGCTGGGCGATCGACGACGTGAAGGTGGCGGGCTGCCAGGCCGACTGAGCGTTCCATGGCGGCGGCGCGTGCGCCGCCGCTCCTTTCCGGCCCCGCGATGCGGGGCCTTTTCTTGCGCGGCGCGCTCCCGCCGCACGGCGGGTTCAGCCGCAATTCAATCCGCGCTGCCGAGACTCCGGGTCACGGCGATCGTGGCTTCCGCGGTTCGAGCCGCGGTCGCTATGATGCGGACGGAGTGATGCGAATCCATCGAAACCGCCTGTTGCTGACGCTCTGCGCCATCCTCGCCGCGACGGGCGCGCAGGCGCGCGAGATCAGCGTGCAGGAAGCGGTGCTGCGGGCCCAGCACGAGGTCGACGGCAAGGTGCTGTCGGTGCAGGCGCTCAATGTCGGCAAGCGCAAGGTGTATCGCATCAAGATACTCACCCGCGATGGCCGCGTACGCATCGTGCAGGTGCAGGCCGAGCAGTAGTCGGCGCCCGCGCGGGCACGGACGAGAACGACGGAGGACACATGCGCGTACTTTTGGTGGAAGACGAGGCTCCCTTGCGCGAGACCCTGGCCGCGCGCCTCAAGCGCGACGGCTTCGCGGTCGATGCGGCCGGCGACGGCGAAGAGGGCCTGTACCTCGGGCGCGAAGTGCCGTTCGACGTCGCGATCATCGACCTCGGGCTGCCCAAGCTGTCCGGCATGGATCTGGTCAAGCAGCTGCGCGAAGCCGGGCAGCGCTACCCGATCCTCATCCTCACGGCGCGCTCGTCGTGGCAGGACAAGGTGCAGGGCCTCAAGAACGGTGCCGACGACTATCTGGTCAAGCCGTTCCACGTCGAGGAGCTCCTGGCACGACTGAATGCGCTCGTGCGCCGCGCGAGCGGCTGGTCGCGACCGACGCTCGAGTGCGGTCCGGTCGTGCTCGACACGACCGCGCAGACCGTCGCGGTCAACGGCAGCACGGTCGACCTCACGAGCTACGAGTACAAGGTGCTCGAGTACCTCATGCTGCACGCGGGCGAACTCGTCTCGAAGGCGGATCTCACCGAGCACATCTACCAGCAGGACTTCGATCGCGATTCGAACGTGCTCGAAGTGTTCATCGGCAGGCTGCGCCGAAAGCTGGACCCCGACAACACGATCAAGCCGATCGAGACCGTACGCGGTCGTGGTTACCGCTTCGCGCTCGAACGCAGCGACAATCCGGTCGACGATAACGCGCACGCCGAAAACGCCTGAGATCCCGGCCCGTGGCGCGCCCGCTGTCGCTGCAAGCGCGCTCCCTCGCCGCCGCCGGGGTCGTGCTGGCCGCGTTCCTCGCCCTCGCGTTCATCGCCCTCGACCGTGCGTTCTACGAAGCGGCGGAGAGTTCGCTGCGCGAGCGCCTGCAGAGCTACATGTACGCGTATCTCGCCGGGTCGGACACGACGCGTGCCGGCGCGCTGATTCCACCCGAGGTCGGGCCCGACCCGCGCTTCGACCGCCCGTCGCAGAGTGGCCTGTACGCGGGTATCGTCGGCGCGAAGATCCTCGGTTCGAAGGACGGCAGCTGGCGCTCGCCGTCGGCGGTCGGGCGCGAGCTGCCGTTCACCGAATCGCTGCCGCGGGGGCCGGCGCAGTTCCGCGGCCCGATCGAAACGCCCGCAGGCGACGTGTTCGTGCTCGCCCAGGGCGTGGACTGGAACAGCGGCGGCAAGAGCGAGTTGCACCTCACGTTCTACGTCGCCGAGGGCGACGATGCGCTGCGCGCGCAGATCGACGTGTTCCGGCGCACGCTGCTGACTTGGCTCGGCGTGCTCGGCGTCGCCCTGTTGCTGCTTCTGCTCGCGGTGCTGCGCTGGAGTCTCGCGCCGCTGCGCCGCGTCTCGACCGACCTCGCACGCGTCGAACGCGGCATGCAGGAGCACCTCGGCAACCAGTATCCGGTCGAGCTCTCCGGGCTCACGACGAGCCTCGACAGCTTCATCGAGGCGGAGCGCGAGCGCGTCAAGCGCTACCGCAACACGCTGTCCGACCTTGCCCACAGCCTGAAGACGCCGCTCGCGGTGATGCGCAGCCAGCTCGAGACGGGCAGCGACGGCGAGTCGCTGCGCTGGACCGTGCTCGAGCAGGTCGGCCGCATGGACGAGATCGTCGCCTACCAGCTCTCGCGTGCGGCGACCTCGGGGCACCAGACGTTCGCTGCACCGCTGCTGATCGAACCGTACGCGGAAGAGATCGTGCGCAGCCTCGAGAAGGTCTACGCCGGCAAGTCGGTGCTGTGCGAATTCGAGATCGATCCGGCCGCGCGTTTCCACGGCGACCAGGGCGACCTCATGGAGCTGCTCGGCAACCTGCTCGAGAACGCGTTCAAGTGGGCGCGCCGCCGCGTGCTGCTCGACGCGCGCCCGCTCGCGAGCGTGGGCGGGCGCCGCGCGGGCGTCGAGTTCTCGGTCGAGGACGACGGCCCGGGCATCGACGAGGACCAGGTCGAGCACCTCCTGCAGCGCGGCGTGCGTGGCGACGAGCGCGTGCAGGGCCACGGCATCGGTCTGGCGATCGTGCAGGACATCGTGCGCGCGTACCGCGGCGAAATCGTCGTCGACCGCTCGCCGTCGCTCGGCGGTGCGCGCTTCATCGCGCGGCTCGGCGTGCGCTGAGCTGCGCAAGCGCCGTGGCCGCAAACCCGACCGGCGCAGGCCCGTGCGGCGCGCCTGGTGCATCCGCGGAAGCCGGCCGTCGTCCTTCGCTCGGCGTGCGTAGCGTCGGACATGCCGCCGACGACGGCGGCCGGCGCGTCGCCGCACGAAGGTTCAGCCGAGGCAGTCCGGTGCGAGCGGCGGCACCGCGTGCGCGAACTCGCCTTCGCGCTCGAGCGGCACCATGAAATAGTCCCAATACACCGAATCGCACGCGATGCCCCAGTCGGTACGATCGAGGCGGTGCGCGAAGACGTCGTACATCGCATAGCCGTGCCGCTCGGCGAAATCGAACAGGGTCCAGGTGTCGTGGCCGTAGGCGCCGTACGCGGGTCGCCCGTACTCGACCGACAATACCGGCCGGTAGCGGGCAAGCACGTCGACCGCGCCGCGCAGCACGTTCATCTCGGCGCCCTCGACGTCGATCTTGATGAAGCGGAGGCCCGCCAGCGCGTCGACGTAGGCATCCAGGCGGCGCGCCTCCACTTCGATGCGCGTCGGCGTGACGGCGGTCGGGTTGTTGTAGGTACGCTCGCGCAGGCCGCTCTCCTCGGGCGCGCCGACCGCGTGCACGAACTCGACGCGCCCGTCGTCGTCGCTCAGCGCGACATTGTGCAGCGTGACGTTGGCCGTCGCGCCGAACGAACGCAGGAGGCGCGCGTGCATCCCCGGCAGCGGTTCGAAGCCGACGACGCGGCCATCGCGACCGACGCAATCGACGAAACGGGCGAGATGGCGTCCGGCGTGGGCGCCGACGTCGACGACCGTGTCGCCCTTGCGCAGGAGTCGCGTGTACTGCCGCTCGAGCAGGCTTTCGTAGTCGACGCCGCCCCGGCGCTCGATCGCGGATCGGATCCGTTGCAGGCGTTCGCGAACGCCGGCGTCCGGCGCGGCGGGTGCGGCCGAATCGAGTTCGCGCACCGCGCGCGCGAGCGGCGCGAGCGCATGCGCCCAGGTCACTTCCGGCCGCCGCGCGGCGTGATCCGCCGGCGGCGGCGACACCGGGCGGTCGAGCAGCGCGCGCAGCGCGCGCCGGAACGCGTCGGCGTCCTCGGCGACCGTCACCGTCGGCCAGCGCAGGGCATCGCCATAGCCGCGCAGCGCATGCGGCGTCGCGAGCACGGGGCGGCCGCTGTAGATCGCCTCGGCCGTCTTCAGGTTCGAACCGCCGCCGGTGGTGATCGGCAGCAGGACCACGTGCGCACCGCCGAGCAGCGCCACGAGATCGTCGCGCTCGATCTCGCCGGGCGTGACGAGACGCGGTTCGTCGATCGCCGGCCAGGCGCGATAGACGGGATGCGCACGCAGGAAATTCACGACGCCGCCGACCACGACGATGCGCTCGTCCGGGCGCAGGAACGCGAGCGAAGGCGCGAGCATGCGCCAGAAGCCGTCCGCGTTCGGCGGGTGCGCGCTGCCGACGAATACCGCGTAACGGTCGAGCCCGAGCCGGCGGCGCACGTCGGCGACGCGCTGAGGGTCCGCTTCGAACGGTGAGATCGCGTTGCGCGCGACGACCCAGCCGCGGGATCGCGGCGTGTCGTCCATGGCGCGCAGCTCGGCGAGCTCCTCGTCGGTGCAGGCCACGACGAGGTCGGCGTGGCGCACCGCCTCGCGTTCGAGCCGTTCCACGCGCGCGACCGCGTCGGCCTGCGCGGCGTCGCGCAGGCCGCCCGCGCACTCGTCGCGCTTGAGTTTCCACTCGATGTTCTGCGAGGAATAGACCAGGCGCGGC
This sequence comes from Dokdonella sp., assembly GCF_036518555.1. Classification (GTDB taxonomy): domain Bacteria; phylum Pseudomonadota; class Gammaproteobacteria; order Xanthomonadales; family Rhodanobacteraceae; genus Dokdonella_A. The sequence goes on from NZ_DATDMY010000307.1 coordinate 5,299, forward strand.
GGCGGCGCACCGGCCGCGGTGCGCGCGTCGATCCAGCGCCGCGCGGCCGGATACAGCCACGGCTGCTCGAGCGAGATCGCATCCGGCGCGAGCCGGTCGAGCGTGCGCGAGAACGCGCGCCAGATCGCGCCATCGTCGCGCGCGATCAACTCGCCGCTCTGCAGGTCGATGAAGCGCGCGAGGCGCGGGTCGAACGCGGCATGGTCGGCGGGCAGCACGAGATCGTCGCGTTCGAGGTCGGCCGGCCGATAGTCGCTGCCATGGATCGCCGCGACCGTCGCCACCTCGAACCCGGCGTCGCGCCAGCAGGCACGGATCGCAGCGCAGCGCAGCTGTCCGCCATGGCGCGGCGCCTTCAGCGGGTAGGTCGTGAGCTGGACGATGCGCTTCACGGGCGAGCCCTCGCCGCGGCAAGCAGGTCGAGCGCGAAATCCGACCAGTGCCGCGGCACGTAGGTCGCGCGAATGCGCGATTCGGCGACCGCGCGCGCGTCCGCGTCGTCGAGGTAGTACGCGATCGTTTCGTACCAGCGCGGGAAATCGAACGGATGGATCGACGGGCACAGGCCCTGCGTCGCCTCGCGCAGCGCGGGCGCGTCGGACACGATCGCGAGTTTGCCGTAGGCGAGGCTTTCCGTCGCGGCGAGGCCCCAGCCCTCGTAGATCGACGGGAACACGGTGAACGCGCAGCGCCGGTACAGGTGCGCGAGCAGCGCGTCGGACACGTGATGCAGCATGACGATGCGCCCCGCTTGCCAGACCTCGCTCGCCTGCATCTCGGCCCAGAGGTCGTTGACGCCCCAACCGAACATGCCGACCACGACCAGCGCGGGGCACGCCTCGCCGCGGCGGCGATGCAGTTCCTTCCACACCTGCAGCAGCATGCGATGGTTCTTGCGCGTCTCGAACGTGCTCACGTACAGCACGTAGTCGCGTTCGCCGAGCGTGTCCAGCGCGGCGCGCTCGTCGTCGCCGAGCGCGCCGACGTCGGCGTCGCGGTGTACGTCCGGCGTGGCGAGGTGGACGGTGCGGATCGGCGGTACCTCGAACAGCCCGACGCGGCGGTAGAACGCGGCGAGGTCCGCCTTCGTCGTGTCGGAGATCGCGAACACGACGTCCGCCGTATGCGCGATCGTCGTGAAGTGCTCGGCGAACGGCTGCTTCGCGCTGCCGGCGTACTCGGGGAAATCGATCGGGATCGTGTCGTAGCAGGCCTCGACGACGCGCACGCCGGTTCGCTGCTTGAGTCGCCAGGCGTGGACCGCACCGTGGTGCCATTGCAGCCCGATCGAGAAGAACAGGTCCTGCGCCGCCGGCTCGATGCGACGCGAAGCTTCGGTGGTCGGCTGCGACTCCGGCGGCGGCGTCGCGTCGCGCGACGCCTTCTTCGCGGCGCGATGGCGAACGAACGCCGCGTGGTGCTCGGCGAGCACGCGGCCGAGGTCGCGCAGCAGCGGGTACGCCGCCGCCGGCACGAGCTTCGGGCCGCGTGCGGCGAGCCAGTCGAACATGCGCTGCACGCGACCGCGCACGGGCGCCGCCGTCGCGACCTGCGTGCCGATCGGCGCCACCGGCTCGGCGCGGCACCAGCCGTCGTCGAGGATCGCGCGCGCGCGCGCCGGCTCGATCGCGCGATAGTCGCCCGCGGCGTCGATCTCGCAGAACACCGTATCCGGCTCGTGCAGCAGGCAGTAGCGGGCGAACTCGCGCTCGACGCGCACGATCCCGACGGGCGGTCGGCGCCAGCGGATGCTCGTGGTGAGATCGATGTAGAGGCGTGCCATGCCGTCACTCCGCCCGGGCGCCGATGACGCGTTCCACCTGCTCGACCAGGCGCGCGCGCACGCGCTCCTCGCGGTAGTTGGCGAGCACGTAGTCGCGGCCGGCGCCGCCGATTCGTGCGCGCTCGCGGGCGTCGAGCGACGCCGCGAGGAGGATCTTGCCGACCATGTCGTCGATGCCGTCGTAGTGGAAGCCCGCGCCGGAGCGTTCGATGTGCTCGCGCATGACCTCGCAGCGACCGTTGACGATCACCGGCGCGCGCTGCGCCATCGCCTCGAGCGTGACGATGCTGAAACTCTCGTACTGCGAAGGCAGCACGAATGCGGTCGCGCCGGCCATGAGTTCGAACTTGCGCCGCTCGTCGACGAAGCCGAGGAACTCGATCCACGGCTCGCGCGGCAGGCCCATGTTGTCGACGCCGGTGAGGACGAGCGACAGGCCGCGGTCGGCGATGCGTTCCATCGCGCGCACGAGCTCGTCGCAGCCCTTGCCCGCCTCGATGCGGCCGCAGTACAGCAGGTAAGGGCGCGCGCGCGATTCCGGCGTCGCCGACTCGCTGTGCTCGACCGCCATGCCGAGCACCTCGCCATCGCCGTAGCCCCAGATGCGCGCGGCCGTACGCTGCTCGGCTGCGGTCAGCCAGATGCGGTTGCGATGCGCCGCGTAGCGCTGCGCGAACACCGGCAGGTAGGCGGTCGGCTCGTCGTGCAACGTCGGCACCAGCAGGGTCTTGTGCGGGGGCACCTCGGCGATGCCGAAGTAGGTCGTCGGATAGAGGTAGGTACAGAACAGCACCGCGGCGTACTCGCCGTGGCGTTCGCGCAGCCAGTCGTCGAGGCCGGGACAGCACGGCCCCTGGAAGCGCACGTACTCGTCCTGCAGCGACTCGCGCCAGGCGAGCGGCCGGCCGTCGCGCGGTGCCGCGAACGGTTGCACCTCGAGCATCATGCGCTGGTGCAGGCCGTACCAGTACGGGCCGCGTTCGAACGTCGTCGGGAAGCGGCGCACCGGAATGCCGTCGCGCACGCGGACGCCCGCGGGGAGTTCGTCGCGCCAACTCACGTAGTCGGTCGCGGTCGAGCTCAGCACCTCGACGTCGAAGCGGGTCGACAGCAGGCGCGCGTACTGCCAGGCGAGCGCTTCCGAGCCGCCCACCACCGATTCGTCGCACCGCTGCACCACGATCGCGACGCGCCTCATGCGGACGACCTCGACGAAGCGCCGAGGCTCGACACGCGGGCATGGCCGCGCGCGCGCAGCAACGAGCGCAGCGATGCGTCGGCGCGCAACCGTTCGATCGTGCAGGCGATCAATCCGGCGGCGGAGTCGTCCATGCGCCAGAGCAGCGCCGCGACGCCGGCGACGTGCGCGGCGGCCCCGGCATCGATGCCGGTCACCGGCGTACCGACGGCGAGTGCATCGAGCACGGTGCCGACCGTGCCGCCGCACGCGACGAGCGCGTCGGCGGCGAGCAACGCGGCCTTGCGCGCGCCGGCGCCGTCGCGGACGTACTCGACATGCGCGCCGACGCCGCGACGCTGCGCTTCCGCCACGACCGCCTCGCCACCGTGATCGAGGACGAGCAGCCGCGCGGCGGCATCGACATGCGCGAGGCAGGCATCGAATGCATCGAGCAGGAGCGGGACGCCCGCGTCGTCGCAGCTGGCCGCCCACACGGTCGAGCGCGTCTGCCAGCGCCGCAACAATGCGTCGTCGGCCTCCTGCGTGCGCAGCCGGCCGGACGCCGCGGCGAGCGACGAGGCGGACGCGTCCATCTCAGCGCGCCGCCTTCGACGCGAGCAGGGCCGGCGTGCCGTCGGCGGCGTCGACGCGGCGCGTCGAATAGCCCGCCGCCGCGAGCACCGTCGCGAGCGCGGCGGGTTGCACCGCAGGCACCGCATCGCCCGCGAGGGTCGCGGCCAGCACCGGCTCGGCGGCGAATCCGATCAGCAGGAAGCCGTCCGCGCGCAGCACGCGCGACGCGGCTGCGACGAACTCGTCGGCCGGCATCGCGCGCAGCAGCGCCGGAAACGCGAGTACGGCGAGCGCGGCGAGCGCGCCGTCCTCGATGCGCGCGAGCGCATCGCGCAGCGCCGCGGCGTCGGCGGCTCGCGGGGTCGCGAGCGGCGTCGCGGCGACGCCTTTCGAGACCCATCGTTCGTTCCAGTCGGCGTCGTCGCCTATCGTGACGATGCGCGCGCCCGCGACGCAGGCGGGATCGAGCGCGTCGGACCAGCGCTCCAGGCGCGCCACGCGCGAGGCGTCGGCGCTCGCGATCGCGTCGCGCGTGCGCGCCTCGAATTCGCGTGCGCCCGCATCCCTTCGGTCCGCGGCCGATTCCACCTCGGCGAGCGCGCCCTGCAAGGCCTCGAACCAGCGATTCATCACGTACACGCGCCGCCGCACGAACTCGAGTTCGTCCTTGCGCGCGCCTTCGAGGTCGTGCTGGCGGCGGGCGAGGTCGCCCAGCACGGCTTCGGCCGCCGCTGCGTGCGCGCGCAGGCGCTCGTCGAGCGTGTCGACGGAGCGGATCAGCTCGTCGCGCGCGAGACCGAGCCCGTGCACGAGCTCGCGCAGTTCGTCGATGCGCGGCTGCAGGCGGGCGGCCAGCGCGGCATCGCCGGCGGAGATCGCCGCATCGGCCGCTCGCAGTTGACGGGCGAGCATCGGCAGCGCCGCAAGCGACGTTCCCCATTCGACGAGATAGCCGAGCAGCGGCACGCGGCCGAGCTTGGCGACGATGTAACGCGGCAGCAGGCCGGCGACGCCGACGTGCTGGCGGCGCCCTTCGGCGGACCAGCGCAGGTTGCCGAGCACTTCGGCCTTGCTCGCGCCTCGACCGAGCAGGTCGAGCTGCGCGGAAGCCTCGGCCGCGGTCGGCGCACGCTTGAGCAGGGCCCGGAACGCGTGCTCTACGAACGCGTGGTACGGCGGATCGGTCAGTTCGGCGATGCGGTAGCGACGTCGCGCGGGCTCGATGCCGTCGGCGCCGGACGCCTGCGCCGGCGCGGACGACGGCAGCCGCGGCCGATCGCGCAGGGTGGCGGCGGCGGCACGGATTTCGCCCCGGACCTGCTCGAGCTGTTCGTCGTTGCGATCGGAATTCACGGCAACCCGCGCTGTCGGGAGGATCCGGCGGGTGCCGGTGCGGCCTCGGATGGATGTCGGCTGGCGCGCTCCCCGGCGCCGAGCGGAATGATGCCATACGCGCGTGCGGTACCGATGTCGATGAGCGCGTAATCCGGTCCGTGGCGGCCGTCGAGCCGCGCCGCCACCCGCCTCCAGTGAGCGCGCCCGGCCACGCGGGCGGCCGCGAAGTGCGTCGCGGCGCCCGCGCGGCCGCCGAGCGCGGCACCGAGCAGGGTCGTTTCGAAGTACTCGGCGCGATCGCCGCTGCGATAGCCGACGAATGCGTGTCCGGGCACGAGTACGATCAGCGCGCGCATGCCGAGCCGCTCGAGCACGGCCGCGATCAGCACGCTGCTGTCGATGCAGTTGGCGCGCCGGTCGCGCCACACGGCGGCCGGCAGGCGAACGCGCTGGCTCCATACGACCGGGCCACGGCTGAGCGCCGGGTCGCCCGCGTCGTAGCGCAGCCCGCGCCGCTCGAGCGCCGCCCACACCGCACCGACCCGCTGCAGGTCGCTGCCGCGGTCGAAGGCGGCGTCGGACGCGCGCGCGTCCGCGAGGATCTCGTCGACGACCGCATCGTGCGGATCGACGTAGCCGGCGAACGCCCAGCCGAGGTCGACGCGGTCGCGTCCTTCGCGCACGTAGTAGGGCGCATCGTCGAGCGCGTGCACGCGCACGTCGGTGCGCCGCGTCCAGGTGACGCCGCCCGCTTCGAGGCTCACGCGCAGCGCCTGCGCGCGCGTGCGATCGAGCGCGCGCAGCCAGGTCGTGTCCCAGTCGAGCCGCGGATGCAGGTCGACGCGATGCGCGCCCGGATCGACGTTCGCTTCGAGCACCGCGGGTCGGCGCAGCCCCGGCGTATCGATGCGCAGGCGCAGCCGGCGCGGCAGGTCGTCGCCGTACACGCGCACGCTGACGAGGCCGTCGCCGTCGCCGAAGCCCTCGGTGCGGGTGCGTGGCGACTGCGAAAGCTGCAGCGCCGGAAACAGCTCGCCGACCGGCGTCACGTCGACCTGCCAGTCGAATGCGCGTGCGGGGCCGACGCCGAGCGCCAGCGCGAGTGCGGCGATGGCGCACCGCGCGCGAAACGGGCGCGGGTGCGGCGCGGTTGCCAGTGGACGCATCGGCCGACTATCGTTGCCGGCGCCGGCCATTGTCCAGCCTCGAATCCAGGGAGTACCGCATGCGTCCGCTCGCCCTCACCGTCCTCGTCAGTGCCGCGCTGTGCGCCTGCAGCCCCTCGCCGCAGCCCGCTGCGCCGGGTGCGACGCCGACCGCGCCCGCTGCGCCCGCAGCCGCGCCGAAGCCGGCCGAACCGACCGCTGCCGCGCCGGTCGCGGCGCCCGCCAAGGAGGTCCCCGAAGGCGACTGCGGCGACCAGTCGAAGCTGCCGCCTGAGCAGCGCATCGCCAACACCGCGCGCTGGACGACGGCGAGCGAGCAGAACAACTTCGGCTTCGACGTCTACCGCGGCGACAGCGAGAAGGGCGAATTCACCAAGCTCACCAAGGAACCGATCCTCGGCGCGGGCACCTCCGACGAGACGCACAAGTACGAGTACCGCGACGACGCGATCGATCCGTGCAAGGAGTACTGGTACTACGTCGAGGGCATCACCACGAGCGGCGCGCACGAGAAGTTCACGCCGACCTTCCGGGCGCCGCCGAAGGTGCGTGCACGCGCGACGGCGCCGGCTTCGCCGGAACCGGCGAAGAACGGCTGACGCTGCTGCCGCACGCGCCGCGATGAATGCCGATGCGGCGACCGCGCGGCGCCGCCGTGCGCTCGCCGCGGCGTTCCTCGTCGCGTTCGCGCTGTCGCAGGCGCTGCTCTGGTACGCCTACTACGGCAGCGGCGCGAAAGCGCTGATCGGCGACGAGCAGACCTACCAGCGGACCGCGCTGTCGATCCTCGCGGGCGGCGCGTGGATGCCGGGCACGATCTGGCCGCCGCTGCAGCCGTTGCTGCTCGCGGCCCTCTACGCCGCGTTCGGCATCCACCTCCTCGCCGCGCAGATCGCGCAGACGCTGATGTTCGTCGCCTGCGGCGCGCTGGTGCGCGATCTCTGGCGACGGCTCGGCGGCAGCGTCGCCGCCGCGAACGCGGCCGCTGCGCTGTTCCTGCTCGATCCGGGCATCGCCGCGTACGCGCACTGGCTGTGGCCGGAAGTGCCGCATCTGTTCCTGCTGCTCGCCGCGTTCGCGCTGCTGTCGCGCGCGCGCGCGTTCGCCGCGGGTGCCTGCGTAGGCCTCGCGCTGCTCGCGAAGAGCCTGCTGTCGCTGTTCTGGCCCGTGCTCGCGCTGCTGCTCGTGCCGCGCGTGCGCCCGCTCGCGGGCGCGGGCCGCGTCGCGGCCTTCGCGCTCGGCATCGGCCTCGTCACCGCACCGGCGCTCGTGCACGGCTGGCGCGAGTACGGCACGCCGATGATCGCGGACAGTTCCATCTACAACCTCTGGGTCGGCCTCGGCGACCGTTGGCGCAGCGATTACGTCGACGACATGGGCGGGCGCACCTTGCCCGAGTTCCTCGCCAGCGCCGCCACGCCGCAGCAGCGCAACGCGATCTACCTCGACAAGGTGCGCGCGTCGGTCGCCGAGCGCGGCATCCTCGACGTCGCCATCGCCCAGCTCGGCCGGCAGTACTTCCGCCTGTTCAGCGCGAAAACGCCGCTCGTGTCGCAACTGCCGGGGCCCGCATGCGCGGGCCACCTGTCGGTGTACGCGACATCGCCGGCGCTGACGCGGACCCTGACCTGGGCCAACGACGCGTTCCATGCGCTGATCCTCGCCGCCGCCGCGTTCGGCATCGCCGCCTGGAGGCGCCGGCCCGACCGCCTCATGCTCGTGCTCGCGCTGTTCGCCGGATACCAGCTCGCCTTGTTCGCGCTGATCCACGTGAAGGCGCGCTTCCTGCTGCCGCTGCTGCCGCTGCTGTGCGGCTTCGCCGGCAGTTTCCTCGTCGCGCTGCGCCGCCGTCGCGAGGACGGCGCGATCGCGCTGACGCCGCCGAGGCTCGCCGTCGGCGCCGCGTTCGCCGCGCTCCTGCTGTTCCTCGCATTCGCCGGGCCGGTGCTCGACCGCCTTTGCGCGGGCTGAGCCGCGACGAATCCGGTATCCTCGCGCCCGCCCTACGTCCTTACCCCGCGATGCGCCTTCATTTCGTCGAACTCGTCCTGTTCAGCACCTACGCCGAGTTGCGCGCCGAAGCCGCGCGCAGCTACCTCGGCCTCGTCTGGTGGGTGCTCGAGCCGGCGATGATGATGGGCGCGTTCTGGCTCGTGTTCGACGTGATCCTCAAGACCGGCGGCCCCGACTACGTGCCGTTCCTGCTCATCGGCATGACGCTGTGGCAGTGGATGAAGTCGTGCATCACGCACGGCGGGTACGCGATCTGGGGCAGCCTGCCGATGGTTCGGCAGGTGCGCCTGCCGCCGCTCGTGTTCCCGCTCATCGCGATGCTGTCGGACACGGTCAAGTTCGCGTGCATCTTCGTGTTGCTGCTCGCGATCCTGTGGGCGCTTGGCTACCCGCCCAATGCGGCGTACTGGGCGCTGCCGATCGTGTTCTGCGCGATCTTCCTCGCCGCGGCCGGCGCCGGCTTCGTGATCTCCGCGCTCGTCCCGCTCGTACCCGACCTGCGCTTCGTGATCGAGCAGGTGCTGATGGTGGTGATGTTCCTGTCCGGCGTCATCTTTCCGCTCGAACGCGTGCCCGAGCACCTGCGTTGGGTGATGGCGCTCAACCCGGTCGCGGTGGTCATGGACGACGCGCGCGGCATCCTGTTGCACGCGCGGTTGCCGAACTGGGTCGGCCTGAGCAAGGTCGCGATCATCTCCGTGGTGCTGTGCGCGATCGGCGTCGTGTTCGTGCGGCGCCTCGCACCGCGCTTCCCGAAGCTCGCGAACTGACGATGAACGAACCCGTTTCCGCACGCGCGAGGTCCGCGTGAACGACGTCGTGATCGAGCTCGAGCGCGTCGGCGTCGCCTTCAGTTCGCAGCGCAGCATCGGCGGTGGCAGCTACTGGGCGCTGCAGGACGTGAGCCTCCAGCTGCGTCGCGGCGAGCGCCTCGGCGTGATCGGCCGCAACGGCGCCGGCAAGAGCACGCTGCTGCGCGTGCTCGCGGGAATCCTCGTGCCGGACCGCGGCACGATCCGGCGCAGCGGCGTATCGTGCCAGCTCATGTCGCTCGCGCTCGGTTTCGTTCCCCACCTGTCCGGGCGCGACAACGCGATCCTGTCGGGCCTGCTGCTCGGCCTGCGCCGGCGCGACATCGTCGCGCGCCTGCCAGCGATCCGCGAGTTCGCCGAGCTCGGCGAGTTCTTCGAGCAGCCGATCGCCACCTATTCGGCCGGCATGAACCTGCGCCTCGCGTTCTCGGTGGCGATCCAGGTCGAGCCCGACGTGCTGCTCATCGACGAAGTGCTCGCGGTCGGCGACGCCGAATTCCAGGAAAAGTCGGGCGCCGCGCTGCGCGCGCGCATGGGCGAAGGCCATACCGTCGTGCTGGTCAGTCACGACGAGAAGCAGATCGCCGAGCGCTGCGACCGCGTGTTGTGGATCGAGCACGGCCGCAGCGTGCTCGAAGGCGCGCGCGACGACGTGTTCGCGGCCTACCACCGCGACCTGCACCATCCGCCGGAGGGCGCGTGAACGCGATCATGCCCGACGCGGCACGCATCGGGGCGCTCGCCGAGCGGCTTCGCATCGGACCACGGGCGCTGCTCGTCCTGCTCGCCCGCCGCGCCATGCAGGCGGACGCGCACGCGCTGCTCGACGACGTCCGGATGCGACGCGAACTCGCCGTGCTGCGCGAGGCGCCGGAGGCGGCGCGCGACGCCGCCGCGCTCGCCCTGCTCGGTCCCGGCGCGTACGCCCTCGACGACATCGACAACGCCCTCGGCATGATCTGGGCGGATGCGGCGGGCGCGGCGGACCGCTGACATGCGCGGCGCGGCCCTGATCGTGCTCGCCTGGAACCAGTGGCCGACGACGCGCCGCTGCCTCGATTCCCTGCTCGCGACCGCACCGCACGCGGCCGAGATCATCGTCGTCGACAACGGCAGCAGCGACGAGACGCCGGCAGGACTCGCGGCGTACGCGGACCGCGTGCGCATCGTCGCGTTGCCGGAGAACCTCGGCTTCGTGCGGGGCATGAATGCGGGGGTCGCGGCCGCGCGCGACGACGACGACGTCGTGCTGCTCAACAACGACCTCGTCTTCACGCAGCCGGACTGGCTCGACCGTTTGCGCGATGCGGCGTACGCCTCGCCCGACCACGGCATCGTCGGCTGCCGCCAGCTCGGTCCCGAATCGGAGGGGCGCCTTTACCACGCGGGCGGCTACATCGAAGCCGACGAGCTGCGCGGCCAGCAGGTCGAAACCGGCCCGTTCGAACGCGACGTCGCGCAGTTCGACCGGACGCGCCGCGTGCAGGGCATCGCGTTCGCGCTCGCCTACCTGAGGCGCGACTGCATCGATCGCATCGGCGTACTCGATCCGGTCTTCCACAGCTACTTCGAGGACACCGACTACTGCCTGCGCGCCGCCGACGCGGGCATCGCGACGATCGTCGCCGGCGCCGTCACGCTGCGCCACCACCAGCACGGATCGACGCGCGACGACGGCGGCTTCCGACGTCGCCTGTGGGACGCGAGCCGGGCGTCGTTCGCCGATCGCTGGCAGGCGCGCCTGCGCGAGACGTATCGCGGCGACGTCCTCTGGTACGGCGCGACGCGGCGGCCGTACGCGGACGCCCATCTCGCGCATGCCTTCGTGCGGCGCCTCGACGCCCGCGGCCTGCGCATGCTGCAGATGGCGCCCGGAGCCGAGATCGCCCCCGGCGACGACTTCCGCCTCGATCTCGCCGCGCGGCGTCGCGCCGTCCCGCCGTTCGCCGCGGCCATCGCGTGCGGCGACGCCATCGGGCGCGTCCCGGCGCGCGCGCGCATCGGTTTGCGCAACGGGGAATGGGACACCGTGCCGGCACGCTGGGCCCAAGCGGCACGCGCGCTCGACGCGCTCGTCGTCGCGGACGCGTTCCAGCGCGATGCGTTCCGCGCGGCGGGCGTCCAGACGCCGATCGAGATCCTGCCCCCGGGCGTCGATCGCGACTACTGCCACCCCCGCGTTCCCGCGCCGCGCGATCCGGCCGGGCGCCTGGTCTTCCTCGCGGTGGTCGACGCACTCGCGCGCGATGCGCCGGATCTCCTCGTGCGCGCATTCCGCGCCGCGTTCGATCGCGACGAAGCCGTCGCGCTGCTCATCCACGTGCGACCCGGGCGCGAGGCGTACGCGGTCGACGACGCACTCGCGCCGCTGCGCGCGGGCGACGCGCGCATCCGCGTGCTCGTCGATTGGGGACACCCGTGGTACCAGCGCGCGCAACTGCTCGCTGCCGCCGACGCCTACGTCTGCGTGCGCCGCGGCGGCGGCTGGGATCCGTACGCCGCGGAGGCGCTTGCGTGCGGCAAGATGTTCGTCGGTGCCGATTTCGGCAGCCAGGCGCAGCTCGCGCGCGCCCACGGCAACACCGTCGCCTGCGGTCGGTCGGTCGATCCCGCGACCGGCCTGGCCTGGGCCGAGCCCGACCACGACGCCTTCGTCGCCGCGTTGCGCGACGTGCACGAACACCGCGAAGAGCGCCTCGCGCGTGCGCGCGTCGAGGCCGATGCGTTCGCTCGCGCGCACGACGTCGAAACCAGCGCGGACCGGCTCGCGATGTGCGTCGCCGAACTCGCGCGCCTGCGCGCCCCGGCGCCGTCGCCGCCGCCGCACCGGCCCGTCGAACTCGCGCGCGCCGCGAGCGGGCAGATCGTCGTGCTCGGCATGCATCGCTCCGGCACGTCGAGCGTGGCCGGCCTGCTCGCGCGCATGGGCGTCGCCGTCGGGCCGCACGACGATCTGCTGCAGGGTCCCGACAATCCGAAGGGCCACTACGAATCCGCGCGCCTGCACATGGCCTGCGTGCGCCGGCTCGCGGCCGCGGGCGGCGACTGGCGCAATCCGCCCGACCCGGCACCGGCCGTGGCCGTCGACGCGTTCCGGCGCGAGTTCGGCGCACTCGTCGACGAGTTCGACCGGCAGCGACCGTGGCTGGTCAAGGAGCCGCGCCTGTGCCTCGTCGCGCGGGAGCTGCTGCCGCTGCTGACGCGACCGCTGTTCGTGCATGTCGTGCGCGATCCTTGCGCGGTCGCCGATTCGCTCGCCGCACGCGACGGCTTCACGCCGGCCGAAGCGCTCGCGTTGTGGGAGCGCTACACGCGCGACGCGTTCGAAGCGAGTCGCGGCTGGCCGCGCATCGTCGTCGACTACGATGCCTTGTGCGCCGCACCCGAGGCGGAGGCGCGTCGCCTCTTCGACGCGTTGGCGGCGGCCGGCATCGACGGCCTGCGACGGCCGTCTGCGGACGTCGTGCGCGAGTGGATCGAGCCGAACCCGGACCGTGCCCGATCGCCGCGAGCGACGCCGACTCCGGCGCAGCGCGCTCTGCACGCCGCGATCGTCGATCGCAGCATCCTCGACGCCGGCGCGGATGCGGCGCGCGGCGTCGCGTCGCGGAGCGCCTGATGTTCGGCCTGCTGCGCCGTGCCAGGCCGGTACCGCGCGCACCGCTGCTCGATCTGCGCTGGGATGGCCGCGAACTGCGACTCGCGTGCACGCCGCGCGCGCTCGCCGCGATCGCGCTCGAACTCGACGGCTGTCACTTCGCGACCGTGGTTCCCGACGCCGATGGGCGAGCGCGCTTCGCGTTCGCGTTCGCGCCGTCGGGCGCGGCTTCGGCCGAGCTGCTGCCACGCGCGGGTCGCGACGGTGCCGCGCTCGCGGCGGGTCCGGTACGACTCGAATTCGGCCGGGCCCGATCGCTCGCAGCCTCGGCCGGTTCGCGTCGCGCGCCGCTCGCGCCCCTCGCGGCTTCGCGGCTGGTGCCGTTCGGCCGCGACGTCGCCGCACGCGAGGTCGTCGTGGTCGTACCCGTGCACAATGCGCCCGCGCTCGTCGAGCGCTGCCTCGCGGCCGTGCGCGCGCATCTCGATCCCGCCACGCGCGTGATCGTCATCGACGACGCGAGCACCGACGCCGCGATCGCGCCGCTGCTCGCGCGCGCGGCGGGCTTCGCCCGCGTGTTGCGCAACGATTCCAACCGCGGCTTCACCGCGACCGCGAACCGGGGCATCGCCGAAGCCGGTCGCGCCGACGTCGTCCTGCTCAACGCGGATGCCGAGGTCGGACCGAACTGGCTCGCCGGACTGCGCCGTGCCGCGTACGCGGCCGACGACATCGCGAGTGCGACCGCGGTGTCGGACAACGCGGGCGCGTTCTCGGTACCCGAACTCGAGCGGGACAATCCGTTGCCGCCGGCCTGGACGACCGAACATGCGGCACGCGCGAACTGGTTGCACGCGGGCCTCGCCTATCCGGAACTGCCGACCGGCAACGGCTTCTGCATGTACCTGCGCCGCGATGCGATCGACGCGGTCGGCGTGCTCGACGAAGCGGCGTTCCCGCAGGGCTACGGCGAAGAGAACGACTGGAGCCAGCGCGCGGCGCAACGAGGCCTGCGCCACGTCGTGGCCGGCAACGTGTTCGTCCGCCATGCGCGCAGCGCGAGCTTCGGCGAAGCGCGGCGCGCGGCGCTGGGGCGGGCCGGCATGGCGGTTCTGCGCGAGCGCTGGCCGCAGTACGAAAGCGACGTCGCGCGCACGCTGTTCTCGTACGAGCGCCTCGTGCTCGACTGGCGCGTGCGGCGCATCCGCGCCGATGCGGGCGACCGCGGCGTGCCGCTGCAGCGCCTGCTGTGGGTCGGCGAGGGCGCGCCCGCGTGGCGTGACGCGGAGGTGTGGAACCTGCGCGCGAACGGCGCGCGCAACGAACTCGTGCACGCGGGCCGCGTCGTCGCCGCGAGCGAATGGGTCGCGCGCGATCCGGAGCCGTCGTACCGCGCCCTGTGGGACTGGCTGCAACTGCATGCGATCGAAGCGCTGCTCGTGCGCGAGCCGCGCGCATCGGTTGCGGAGATCCTCTGTGGCCTGCTCGGCATTCCACGGCTGCGCATCGCCGATCCGTCCGCCCGCAGTGCCACTGAGGCGCTTCGCACGGCAGAATGCCTGCCTCCCGCACGCGTGCCGCCGACGAGCGACTCACCTGCATGAATCCGATCCGACGCGCCCTCGTCACCGGCATCAGCGGCCAGGACGGTGCGCTGCTCGCGGCGCGCCTGCTCGCCGCGGGCGCCGACGTCGTCGGCACGCACCGGCCCGGGCGCGATCCCGTCGGCTGGCGCCTGCGCGAGCTCGGCCTCGCCGCCGCCGGGCGGTTGTCCGCGGCCGCACTCGAACCGCGCGACGGCGACGCGTGCGCACGCCTCGTCGCCGACGTGCGGCCCGACGCGGTGTTCCATTGCGCGGGCCAGTCCCGGGTCGCCGATTCCTTCCGCGATCCGCGCGCGAGCGCCGACGCGAACGGCACGAGCACGCTGAACCTGCTCGAGGCCGTGCGTGCGCACGCGCCGACCGCGCACTTCGTCCTCGCCGCGAGCGCGGAGATCTTCGGCGCACCCGCCGACGCGCCGCAGGACGAGTCGACGCCGCTCGCCGCGCGCACGCCGTACGGCCTCTCGAAGCTGTACGCGCACGCGGCGGTCGGCGCGTGGCGCGCGAGCTTCGGCCTGCGCGCATCGAGCGCGATCCTGTTCAACCACGAATCGGAGTGGCGCGACGAGGCCTTCGTCACGCGCAAGCTGAGCCGAGCCGTCGCGCGCGTGACGCTGGGTCGCGCGCAGGACGTCTCGCTCGGCAACCTCGATGCGCGACGCGACTTCGGCTACGCACCCGACTACGTCGCCGCGATGATGGCAATGGCCGCGCGCGCCGAGGCCGACGACTACGTGCTCGCGACCGGCCACGCCGCGAGCATCCGCGACTTCGCCGCCGCCGCGTTCGCCGCCACGGGCATCGCGCTCGACTGGTTCGGCGAAGGCCTCGAGGAAGTCGGCGTCGAACGCGGCAGCGACCGCGTGCGCGTGCGCGTCGACGCCGCGTTCTTCCGCCCGGTCGACGCACCGCTGCTCGTCGGCGATGCCGCGAAGGCGCGACGCGAGCTCGGCTTCGCGCCGAGCCTCGATCTGGCCGGCCTCGCCCGCCGCATGGTCGAAGCCGACCTCGCCCGCGAGCGCGCGGCTGTCGCGTGAATTCCGGCCAGCAAGAGCAGAAAGCCTGAAACACGAAGAACACGAAGGACACGAAGAGAAGCAGAAGAAATGATCGAGATCGACCTTCGTCGTGCTTTGATGTTCTCTCGCCGTTCCGAGTGCCGGACGGATACGATTGCACACGGGCATGCGATTGAACGCCGTCGGAATTTGCCTTCTTCGTGTCCTTCGTGTCCTTCGTGTTTCAATCTTTTCGCTCCGAACACGGCGACCCTCGCATGCGGGTGATCCTCAACGTCGATGCGATCACCGCGCCGCTGACCGGCATCGGCCGATATGCGCTCGAGCTCGCGCGCGGGCTCGAGCGTCATGCGCACGTCGACGCGTTGCGCCTGTACTCGGCCTACCGCTGGGTCGACGATCCGGAGCACGCGCTCGGCGCCAACCGCACGATCGCGGCCGTGCGGCGCCACGTGCCGTTCAAGGGCGCCGCGCTCGAGCTGTACACGCGCATGCGCTCGACGCTGTTCCGCCGGCATACCCGCGGCATGCGCGACTGGCTGCTGCACACGCCGAACTACGTACTGATGCCGTTCGAGGGCGTCTCGCTGACGACCGTGCACGATCTCTCCTGGCTGAACCACCCCGAGACGCATCCGCCCGAGCGCGTGCGCTTCCTCGAGCGACACTTGCCGCGCTCGCTCGAACAGGCCGCCGCGGTTCTCACCGACTCGAACTTCATCGCCGACGAGATCGTCGCGAAGCTCGGGGTGCCGCGCGCGAAGCTGCGCGTGGTACCGCTCGGCGTGGATGCCGCCTATCACCCGCGCGCGCGCGCGGACTGTGCGGCCGCGCTCGCCCGGCACGGGTTGGACGGGCTCGACTACCTGCTCGTCGTCGCGACGCAGGAACCGCGCAAGAACCTCGCGCGCCTCGCGCGCGCGTACGCGGCGTTGCCGGCCGTGCAGCGTCGGCGCCACCCGCTCGTCGTGGTCGGTGCGCGCGGCTGGTTGAACGACGAGCTCGAACGCACGCTCGCGCCGCTCGAATCCGCGGGCGAGGCGCGCCGTCTCGGCTACGTCGACGAAGCCGAGCTGCCGCTGCTCTACGCGGCCGCGCACGCATTCGCGTTCCCTTCGCTGTACGAAGGCTTCGGCCTGCCGGTGCTGGAAGCGCTCGCGAGCGGCGTGCCGACGCTCACGTCGGTCGGCTCGTCACTCGGCGAGATCGTGCGCGGCGAACGCGGCGACGTCGCCCTCTGCGTCGACCCGCTCGACGAGGCGGCGCTGCGCGAAGGCCTCGCGCGACTGCTCGAGGACCGCGATTGGCGCGCGCGCATCGTCGGCCCCGGCGTCGCGCGCGCGGCAGGCTATCGCTGGTCGCGCTGCGTCGACGAGACGGTCGCGGTCTATCGCGAGGTGCTATAGGCTGCGACTCTCGCCGATGGAGTCGATGATGGATCCTGCCTTTACGCGGCGCTGGCCGGCGTTGCTGCTGCTCGCGACCCTCGCCGGATCCGCGTCGGCGCAAACGGAGCCGGTGCCTGCCCGACCGGCTGCGCCCGCGGCATCCGCCGCGGGCGAGGCTACGGTGTCCGCTGCGGCGGAACGCGTCTATGCCTCGGCGCGCCCGAGCCTGCTGCAGATCCGCACGCTCGTCGCGGCGGCCGGGCGACAGTCGTCGATCGGTTCCGGCTTCCTCGTCGGCGCCGACGGCCTCGCCGTGACGAACTACCACGTCGTCTCGCAGTTCGCACTCGAGCCGACGACCTACCGGCTCGAGTTCAAGCGGCCCGACGGTGGCGAAGGCGCGCTCGAGCTGCTCGCGATCGACATCGCGAACGACCTCGCGGTCGTGCGACTGGACGGCACCGACCTGCCGCACCTCGCGTTCGATCCGCGCGCGCTCGAGGGCGAGCTGCCGCGCGGCGAACGCGCGTATGCGATGGGCAACCCGCTCGATCTCGGTTTCACGATCGTCGAAGGTACGTGGAACGGGCTCGTCGAACGCAGCTACAACGAACGCGTGCATTTCACCGGCGCGATCAATCCGGGCATGAGCGGCGGCCCCGCGGTGGACGCGTCGGGCCGAGTGGTCGGGGTCAACGTCGCCAAGCGCCTCGACGGCGAGCTCGTGAGCTTCCTCGTGCCCGCGCGCAAGGCCGCGGCACTCGTCGAACGCGCGCGCAGCGGCCCGCCGATCGGCATCGCCGCGGTGCGCGACGAGATCGACCGCCAGTTGCTCGAATGGCAGGCCGGCTTCTACGGCGCGCTCATCGCCAAGGGCTGGCGCACGACCGCGTTCGGGCCGTATCTCGCGCCCGAAAGCGAGGCGCCGTGGTTCAACTGCTGGGCGCAGACGAACGCGGAGAAGTCGCCGAAGCCTCGCGCGCAGGTCGACGGCTCGACCTGCAGCACGCCGAGCGCGCTGTTCGTCGCCGAGGACATCCAGAGCGGCAGCGCGCAGTTCAGCCACGCGTACGTGCGCAGCAGCGAACTCGATTCGTTCCAGTTCGCGACGTTCGTCTCGCTGCTGCCGATCTACCGCTCGGCCGGCTTCACCGGCGCGTGGCAGCGCAAGCGGCTCACGCGTCCCGAATGCGAGGAGCGCTTCGTCGCCGCCTCGCCCGCCTCGCCCGCGCTGCATGCGATCTGGTGCGCGCGCGCCTATCGCGACTTCGCCGACATCTACGACGTCGCGCTCACGCTCGTCACGCAGGACCGCGACCGCGAAGCGCTCGTGTCGCGGCTCGTCGTCCAGGGCATCGCCTACGACAACGCGCTGACGCTCGGGCGTCGTTTCCTGGAGGGCGTCGCATGGGCGAAGTGACCTGGATCGAAGTCGTGGCGCGCCATCGCGAGCACGCGTTGCGCCAGCGCGTCGACGCGGCCTCGCTCACGCTCGGGCGCGCGTGGGACAACGACATCGTGCTCGACGACCCGCACGTCGCGGCGCACCACCTGCGCATCGAGCGCGACGAGGCCGGCGCCTGGACCGCGCACGACCTCGGCAGCGTGAACGGACTGCATGTCGAAGGCGAGCGTGGCCGGCGCGAGCAGGTCGCGCTCGCGCCGCACGTGACGTTGCAGGTCGGCCAATGCCTCGTGCGACTGCATCGGGGCGACGAGGAGGTCGCGCCGGAAGTTCCGTTGCAGCGCCGGTCGCCGTGGCCCGCCGCGCTCGTGCTCGTCGCGCTCGTCGTGCTGGCGGCGCTGCTGGAGCAGTGGCGCGGCGAAACCGGCGAACCGAAGCTGATCCGCTACGTCACCGGCGCGCTCGCGCTGGCGACGGTGCTCGCGCTGTGGACGGCCGCATGGGCGCTCGTCTCGCGCCTTTTCGGCGGCCATGCGCGCTTCGGCGCGCACCTGCTCGTGGCGGCCGCGGGCGTGCTCGCCTACAGCCTGTACGATCCGCTCTGCGAGCTCGTCGCGTTCGCGCTGTCGTGGCCGCGCCTCGCGCTGTATGCGTGGGCGGGCGCATGGATCGCGCTCGCGGCGACCTGTTTCTCCCACCTGCGCGTGGTCAGCGCCAAACGCCTGCGCCTGAAGGCGATCGTCGTCGGCGCGCTCGCGACGCTCGCGATCGCGACGCAGTCGTTCACGATCGCCGACCGCAACGCGAACTGGGGCCAGGCGGTGGTTCTGCAGCGGCTCGCGCCGCCATGGCTGAGGCTCGCGACGCAACGCACGCCGGATGCGTTCTTCGACGGGGCGGCATCGCTCAAGGCGCGACTCGACGAGGCGCGAAGCGAGGAACCGGCCGGCGACGACGCCGCCTCGATGTCGCTCGACTGAATCGCGCTCAGCGCGCGGGACCGTCGAAGTCGAGGATCGCGATCGTGTCTTCGCGTCGCTCCGACGGGTGCGCCGGGTTCCGCCATCGATTCCAGGCGGCCGCGATGCGCGCGCCGAGGGTCGGCGTCGACGCGGCGGACAGGGCCGCGCCGCCGACCGCGTCGCGGCCGCTCGTCGGCGACGCGGCGTAGATGCGAACCTGGGTCACTTCATCCGTCGTCGCGTCGGGCAGCGGCAGGCGGAAGCGCGTCGCCTTCGCGGTGTAGCTGGACGAGGCGACCTTGCGACCGTCCGCGGCGAGCCAGTCGACCGCGACCTCGCCGTCGAAGGCGGCCTGCTTGAGGTCGACCCGCACGCCGGGATTCCAGCGATCGCCGTCGAACGCGGCGACGAGTTCGTCGTGCGGTCGCTCGAGCACGACCGCGGGGTCGCCGAGCAGGTTGTACATCTCGACCAGGACGCGATCCTGCGAACGCTTCTTCGCGCGTACGATCGCCTCGCCGATCGTCGCGCCGGGCTCGAGCAGCTCGGCGATCACGTCCTTGCTGAATGCGGGCGACGGCGAGTTGCGCCACGACGCGGCGAACACCGCGATCGCGCCCTTGTCCTTCTCGCGCAGGAAGCGCTCGCCGATGGAATCCTCGGTCGGATTGTCGAACGGCGCCGAATAGCAGGTCATCGACAGCACCATCGGCAGGCGGCCGCCATTGCCGAGTTTCGAGACGTCGTCGAGCGTGAACAGGTCGTTGTTCTTGCGCAGGTCCGGAGGACCGGTTCGCCAGATGTAGCGGCCGCCGTGACCGATGAAGTGCACGAGCAGGCGGCCGGCGTCGATACCGTCGTGGATCGCGCGCTGGTGCACGACGTTCTCGGTGATCTCGGGCCTGGCGTAGACCTTGTCGGCGAGGAAACCTTCCTTGCCGAGCGCGCCGGCGATCTCGTCGGAAGCGCGCTGGAACGTGTCGACCTCGTCGGCGATGAACATCACGTCGCGGCGCCACGCGCCGAGCTGCGGCTTGGACAGGTACGTGATCGTCTTGTCGACGATCGCGGCGACTTCGTCGGGCTCGACGACCGGGAAGCGGCCGACCGCGACGACCGGATGCCAGTCGTCGCCGTCGACCGCGCCGAACCAGTTGTCGCTCGCGGACTGGCCCTCCGGTGACGGGTATTGCCAGGTCGGAATGAGGTTGCGATCGGCGAGCTTCTTCGGCGCATTCGCGTACGTGCCGCCCGGCACGGCGCCGAAGTGGCCGGGAAACAGCAGCTCGCGATCGGTCCATTTCGCGTACGCGAGGTCGTTGTACGTCTCGTGCCGGATGTCGAAGCTCGAGTCGCCGACGAGCAACAGGAAGCGCGGTCTGGAGGGCCAGCGATGCCACGCCGCATCGACGAGGTTGCGGACCGCCTGCGGGTGGGTGATGCCGTGGTTGTACTGGTCGTAGACGCTGTCGATGTCGAGCACCGCGACCGACAGGCCGCGCTTGCGATGGAATTCGGCGAGCGGTTCGATCGCGCCGAGCAGGCGCGGATGAGCGACGATGAGGTAATCGTAGCCCTGCGCGGGCGCGCGCCACTGCGCGCCGGTCACGGCTCGCAGGAACGCCGGTTTGGCGAAGC
Organism: Dokdonella sp.; assembly: GCF_036518555.1. Lineage (GTDB taxonomy): Bacteria > Pseudomonadota > Gammaproteobacteria > Xanthomonadales > Rhodanobacteraceae > Dokdonella_A. The sequence goes on from NZ_DATDMY010000307.1 coordinate 25,775, forward strand.
CGTGCGACGTCGCCGGCGTGAGCTCGACACCCGTCGCGGCGGGTGCGTAGGCGAAACGCCGCCCGCCGAGCGCGCGCGGCAGCCGCAGCACGCCGTCGTCGCCGTACAACGCCGGCGCCTCGTCGCCGCTCGCGTCGAGCTGGAGCGCGGAGCCATCGTCGGCGCGCACCGCGAGCGGAGCCGGCGCGTCGAGGTTGCCCGCGGCCGGATAGCGCGCCTCGATGGCGTTGAACATGACGACGTCGACCGCCACCTGCGTCGCCGCCCACGGCAGCGTGCGCTTGGGCACGCGCATCACGAGCAGGTTGTCGCGCGCCTTCAGCCGCGAAGCGGGCAGCTCGATCTCGCGTCGCACCTCGTCGCGGCCGTTCCAGCGCTGCGTCGGCAGCGGCTGGCCGTCGAGCGTCAGCTCGACCGCATGGTCGTCGATCGCTTCCACCGCGCCCTTGCGCGGACGCGTGAGCTCGGACAGGCCGCGGAACGTGAGTGCGAGGTGCGCGCTGCCGCCGCGCACGTCGAGGTCGGCGAGGTCGAAGCGCAGCTCGAACGGCTGCGGGTCGACGTGGGTCAACTTCGCCCATTGCCACACGTCCGGCTCCTCGCCCGGCTTCTGCTGCGCCTGGTCGAGCCGGATCATGAGGTTTTCCTGCTCGAGATGGACGCGCCGCTCGAGCGCCGCGCGCCCCTCGCCGCGCGCCTCGACGACGCGCATGCGCGCATGCGCGCCGGCGCCCGCGCCGAGCACGTAGACGTTGTTCACGCTGTACGGGTCGTACCAGCTCTCGGGTCCGTGCAGGCGCTTGCCGATCCACTCGATGCGGTCGCCGTCGGCGAAGCGCGCGCCGCGCGCGACGACGTGCAACGGTACTTCGCTTCCGCGCTGTCGCAGCCACAGTTCGTCGGCGGCGCAGTCGGCGAGCCCGGGCTGGGCGGCGACGATCGCCGCATGGTCGAGCGAATACACGCCCGCGTGCTCGAGTTCGATGTGCAGCTCGCCCTCGCAGGCGGACGCGAACAGCGGGACGAGCGCGACGAAGGGCGCGAGCGCGCGCGGAATGGATCGAATGGACATGGGAGCGGGTCCGCGGAACAGGCCCGCGCATAAGGTTCAAAGCAGGCAGGCTACCGCTCGGACCGCGCGGAGGCAACCGAAGTTGCGTGGCGCCGCAACGATGCGCGGCACGGACATGCCGTGCCGTGCACCCGATCGGCTCAACGCGCGTCGAAGCCGTCGCGGAACACGCTGTCGGCGCAGGTGTCGTCGTGCAGGATCAGGCCGAAGATGCCCGCCGCTACGCAGCTGCGGCCATTCGACGCGACGGCCTGGAAGAATCCCGTCGTACCCGCCGGCTCGAGTTGCCAGTCGAGGCCGTCGGCCGAACCCAGCATCGCGCCGAAACCGCCGACGGCGATGAAGCGGCTGCCGGTCCAGGCGACGGCAGTCAGTCCACCCGCATTCGGCGACGGCGGCAGCGACGCATAGCTCCAGGCGAGGCCGTCGTCGGAGGTCGCGATCGAGCGCGGGTCGCCGCTGAGCGCCGCTTCGTCGCCGACCGCGACGAACCGGTGGCCGTTCCACGCGATGCCGGCCACGCCCGGGCCGGGAATCGGATCGAGCAGGCCGCGCGTCCACGTGACGCCGTCGGTCGAGGTGAACATCGGCGTCGGATCGTGGTCGCCGTTGAGGTCGCGGCGGCTGCCCCCCGCGACGAAGCGCTCGCCGTTCCAGACGATGCTCAGGATCGCGTCGCCGACGTCCGCCTGGCTCGCGCGTTCGGTCCAGACGACGCCGTCAGGCGAGGTCAGGATGATGCCGACGCCCATGTGCGTGCCCGACGGCGGCGTGCCGATCACGCCGACCGCGACGAACAGGCCGTTGCCGAAGGCGACCGCGTTGAGGCTGCCGCTCGTGCCGGACGACTGCAGCGTCCAGTCGGTCGCGTCCGGCGAGGTATACACGGAGCCGTCGATGCAGACGACGACGAAGCGCCGGTTGCCCCACGCGATCGAGGTCGGCATCGCCGCGAACGCGCCGGCCTGCGCGTCCCAGCGGCTGCCGTCGGCCGAGCGCGCGACGGCGCCGGCGTCGGTGACGGCGACATACTGCGTGCCGTCCCACACGAGCGAGGTGATCGAGTCGGACGTGACCGATTGCGAGCGCGTGGTCCAGTCCGACCCGTCCGGGGACGTGAGGAAGGTGCCGCGCTGGCCGATCGCGACGAGGCCGTCGGCGCCCGCGGCGATCGACAGCAGGTTGTCGCCGGTGCCGGTCGCCTGCGGCGTCCAGCTCGCGCCATCCGCGGAGGTCAGCGCGAGACCGCCGTCGCCGACCGCGATGAAGCGGGTTCCCGACCATGCGAGCCCGTCGATGTAGTTGCCGTCCTCTGCGCGCGCCGTGTTCCAGGCCAGGCCGTCGGGCGAGGTCAGCACGAGCCCGCCTTCGCCGGCGGCGACGAAGAGCGCGCCGTTCCAGCCGATCGAGGTGAGCCGGTTGCTCGTGCCGGAAACCTGCGGCGTCCAGAGCGCGCCGTCGCTCGAGGCGAGGATCACGCCGTTGCGGCCGACGGCGACGTAGCGGCTGCCGTTCCACGCGACCGCGCTGAGGTCGCTGAGTGAACCGGATGCCTGCGCGGTCCAGTGGATCGCGTCCGGCGAGGTCAGGATCGCCCCGCTGCCGAACGTGCCGCCGACGGCGACGAACTGGCCGCCGCCCCAGGTCACCGCCCACAAGTCGTCGCTCGAGCCGGAATCCCGGTGTGTCCACGCATCGCCGTCGGGCGAGGTCAGCACCTCGCCGCCCCAGCCGACGGCGACGAACTGCTGCCGGTCCCACGCGATGTCCTCGAGCACGGACGCGCTGCCCGATGCATGCACGGCCCAGTCGATGCCGTCGGTCGACGTCTCGACCATGCCGGCCGCATCGACCGCGACGTAACGTCCGCCGACGTGCGCGACGCCGAGCACGAGATTGCCGGTCGGGAGCGGATTGGCCCATTGCCAGTCGGCCAGCGCCGCGGGCGGCGCTGTCGCCAGCAGCCCGGCGGCGATCGTGCCGCGTATCGTGCGGAGTCCGCGCATGCAGGTCCTCGTTCGCGTGGATGACGACGGCGGTCTGCCGCCACCCGATGAACACGCGGAACGGCGTTGGAACCTATCAGTGCCGGACTCAGCCGCCGTCGTAGTAGCGCGCGAGCAACGCGGCGACCGCGGGCTCCGCGCGCGCGAGCCCGGCCGGGTCGGAGAAATGCAGTTCGCTGACGACCGCGAAGTACTCCTCCGCGCTCTCCGTCGCATACGGGTCGATGAACGTGTCGCGCCCGCGCGCGACCGCGCGCTCGAGCCGGTCGAAGCCGGCCTGCATCGCGTCGATCCATTCGCGCCGCGCGATCGACCGCGGCAGCGCAGGCACGCCGTTCATTGCGCCGTCGAGCAGGTCGAGCTTGTGCGCCATCTCGTGCGCGACGACGTTGAAGCCGTCGAACGGATGCGCGAGGTCGGTCGCGACGTCGGCCCATGAAAGGATCAGCGGCCCGCGCTCCCAGGCTTCGCCGATCAGCACGTCGTCGCCTTCGGTGACCACGCCGCTGTGCTCGTCGTGGTGTTCTCGCCTCACGCGGAACTCGCCCGGATAGACGATCACCTCGTGCCAGCCCGCGAGCGCGTCGCGGCCGAGATGCAACACCGAAAGGCTCGCCAGTGCGGCGATCGCGAGCGCATGCGCGGGCTCGAGCACGTGGCCTCCGGCCGCGCTGAACGACTTGCGGGCGAGGAAGAGCGCCGTGGACGCGCGCAGCGCATCGCGATCGGCGTCGCGCAGGCGCGCGAACAGCGCGGACGAGGCGAGCAGCGCGTCCCAATCGGCATCGGCGATGCGCACGGGCGGCTGCAGCGCATCGCGCAGCCGCGTCAGCCAGCCCATCGAGAGGCCGTCACGTCGATGGCGACGACGCGCGCGTTGCGGTGCGCGAGGAAGGCACCGGAGTCGGCGCAATCCGCAGGGTCGACCGTGCGTGGCCTGCACGGACGAATCCGCGCCCGACTCACTTGATCGCGCCGGGCACCAGCGACTGCCAGCGATAGCTCGGACGCTTCGGGGTCGCCGCGGCGGGCGCCGACGGGTCGCCGCTCGCCATCGGTTTGGGCAGCGGATCGGGCGTCGGCGCGACCGCGTTTTCTTCGGATCCGCTCTGCGTCGGCCGCGGCGTGGCGTCGCCGCCGCGCAGCGCGCGCGCGCCGGTGGATCCGCCGGAGCCGCCGCCGGTGTCGATGCGCTCGACCACGGTCGGGCATGCCTTCGAGTCGACCGTATTGAGCGCGAGCAGGCCCGCGCCGCGCAGCGGCGCGCTCTGCGCGCGCACGTCCGCGGCGCTGATCGAGCAGCCGAGGACGGCGAAGAAAATGGCGGTCTTGTTCATGGCAGGGTTCCCTCGCGGCGCGGCCGAGGAAGCCGCAATGCTCGCACGATCCCGATCCCGACTCCAGTCGGCCCCGCCCACGAGGAAGCACGAGGCGTGCCAGTGCCCTTCGGCACGGTCCGGCCGCGTTCGGCGCGCTGCCGAGGCTGTCCATCGGACACGGCCGGACACTCGCGGACAGTCGGCCGGACGCTGCCGCGGGGCGCGTGCTCGCCGAGCGCGGCTACACTGCGGATCCGCCCGCCCTTCGACGCCGCCCGCGTGACCGAACCACGAACCCGCCCCTCGATCGCAGCCGGCGAGCCGAGCGCCCGTACCGTGCTGGTGGAACTCGGTGCGCAGCGCGCGCTGTCCGGCAGCGCGCTCGCCGCACGCCTCGGCGTCTCGCGTGCGGCCGTGTGGAAGCAGGTCGAGCGCCTGCGCGAAGCGGGCGTCGCGATCGAAGCGCGGGCCGGCAGCGGTTACCGCCTCGCCGCGCCGCTCGAGCTGCTCGACGAAGCGGTCTTGCGCCGTGCGCTCGCGCCTTCGACGCGCGCGCGCCTCGGCGAACTCGCCGTGCACTGGCAGCTCGACTCGACGAGCAGCGAGCTGCTGCGTCGCGCCGAACACGATCCACGCGACCTGCTCGCGTGCCTCGCCGAGATCCAGACCGCGGGGCGCGGCCGGCGCGGCCGCCGCTGGCACACGCCGCTCGGCGGCGGCGTCGCGCTGTCGTTGCTCAAGCGGTTCGACGCGGGCATGTCTTCGCTCGCGGGCCTCAGCCTCGCCGTCGGCGTGGCCGCGATCGACGCGCTCGCCGCCTGCGGCGTCGGCGACGTCGCGCTCAAGTGGCCGAACGACCTCGTCGCGCGCGACGCCAAGCTCGGCGGCATCCTCGTCGAGCTCGGTGGCGATGCACTCGGCCCCTGCCACGCGGTGATCGGGCTCGGCATCAACCTGCGCCTCGGCGCCGCCGCGGCGGCGATCGACCAGGCGGCGATCGACCTCGCTTCGCTCGTGCACGATCCCGCGCGCACGCGCATCGTCGCGAGCCTGCTCGACCACCTCGTCGCCGCCCTCGAACGCTTCGCCGAACATGGTTTCGCCGCGTTCGCCGATGCCTATGCGCGCCACGACGCGCTGCGCGACCGCGAAGTCGACGTCGTGCGCGGCGCGGAGCGGCGCCATGGCATCGCGCGCGGCATCGACGCGCGCGGCGCGCTGCGCGTCGCGTTCGCCGCGGGCGAGGAAAGCGTCGATGCCGGCGAAGTCAGCCTGCGGGTGCGCGCATGAAGCTGCTCGTCGACTTCGGCAATACGCGCCTGAAGTGGGCGAGCGTCGCGGCCGATGGGCAACTGCGGCCGGGCGGCGTGTTCGCGCACGCGGACGTGCCGCTCGTCGCGGAGCTGCGTCGCGAATGGGGTGGCCTCGCGCGCGTGCAGTCGGCCTGGATCGCGAGCGTGGTATCGAGCGCGCACGAGCAAGAGCTCGCCGCCTTCGTGCGCGAGCGCTTCGGGTTGGCCGCCCGCTTCGTGCGCAGCCCGGCCGCCGCACTCGGCATCCGCAATGCGTACGCGCAGCCGGAGCGTCTGGGCGTCGACCGCTTCCTCGCTTTCGCCGCCGCGCATGCGCGCCACGCGCGACTGCAGGTCCTCGTCAGCGCGGGCACCGCGCTCACGATCGATGCGCTCGACGCGGACGGCAGCCATCTCGGCGGACTCATCGTGGCGAGCCCGCAGGCGATGCGCCTCGCGGTCGTCGCGGGCACCGCACGCGTCGACGCGCGCGGCGGCCAGTTCAGCCAGCGGCCGCGCTCGACCGCGGACGCGGTCGTGACCGGTTCGCTGTACGCCGCGGCCGGCGCGATCGAGCGCTTCCGTGCGAGCCTCGTCGCCGCCGGCGAAACGCTGCCGCCGATCCTCCTCGGCGGCGGCGGCGCGGACGAGCTCGAACCGCTGCTCGCGCCGGTCGAGCGCGTGCACGACCTCGTGCTGCACGGACTCGCCCTCTGGGCCGGCGACGCCGCGGCGGCGGGCGCGCCGGCGGACGACTAGGCTGCCCCGTCGCTTAGAATCGACCGATCGCCGCGCACCCGACCGTCGCCATGTTCGTCCGCGTCCTCTTCCTGCTCTTGCTCGCGCTGAACCTCGGCGGCGCATGCTGGCTCGCGTTCGCGAACCGGCCGCAGCCGGAGGCGATGCCGGCCACCGATCCGGGCGTGCCGCGACTCGAGCTGCTCGCCGAGCGCGATGCCGATGATCATGCCGAACTCGCGAGCGCACCGGAGAGTCCGGCCGATCTCGCCAACGACCAGTGCCGCCGCTTCGGTCCGTTCCCGACCCAGGCCGACGCGCGCGCCGCGATGAACGTCCTCACGCCACTGACCAAGCGCATCCGCACGCGCGAGGAGCACGCGACGCAGACGCGCGGCTACTGGGTCTACCTGCCTGCGATGCCGACGCGCGAACAGGCGCTTTCGACCGCGCGCGAACTCGCCGCCAAGGGCGTGCACGACTACTACGTCGTCACCGCGGGCGACCAGCAGAACACGATCTCGCTCGGCCTGTTCCGCGACCAGGGCAACGCCGAGCGCCGCCGCGCGGAGATCGCCGCGCTCGGCTTCACGCCGAAGGTCAACACGCGCACCGAGGACCTGCCGGTCTACTGGCTCGAGTTCGCGCTCGCGGGCGCCGAACCCCCCGACCTCGCGAGCCGCGTCGCCGGCGCGCGCGAGGCCCGGGTCGAGCCGACGCGCTGCGTGGCGTACTGACACCGGCAGCGAACCGCGCGGTCGACGGGAGGGCATCCGCGCAGCGGGGCGCCGTGCCGGGCCGCATCGCACGTTGCTGCTAGAATCGGACGCCGTGCCGCTTTAGCTCAGTTGGTAGAGCAACCGCCTTGTAAGCGGTAGGTCATCCGTTCGAGTCGGATAAGCGGCACCACTCCCGTCGGCGATCCCCGATGTGATCGCCCGCCCGCGCGCATCGGCTATTCGACGCCGCGTACCGGCAATTCGAGGCGTTCGCCCGGATCGTGGTCGAGGCGCACCTCGTGCGTCTGGCCGAGGTATTCGTAGACGACATCGTAGGCGACGTCGTCGACCGGCTCGCTCACGCTGCGACAGCGACGCTCGGTGGTCGTGTACGTGTCGCGGTCCTGCTGGCCCTGCTGGATCTTCTTGCCCGCGTAACCGCCGCCGACGGCGCCGGCAACGGTCGCGAGGTCGCGGCCGCGCCCGCCGCCGACCTGGTGGCCGATCACGCCACCTGCGAGCGCGCCGATGACGGTGCCCGCGACCTGGTGGTCGTCCTTCGGTCGGCGCTTGTGCACGATCCGCTCGTCGCGGCATTCCTCGCGTCCGCGCGTCGCCTTCTGCTTGACCGGCTGCACGCTGATCACGTTCGCGTAGCGCGTACCGGCGGCATGCGAGGCGTCGTCGGGCGGTGCGGTCGGCTCGGCGCGACCGGCGATCGGCGCACGCGGCGCGGGCGATTCGGCATCCGCGTTCGCGCGCGCGGTCCCGGGCGACGGCGCTTCGGCGTCCGGCGCGGCATCGCCATGCGCGTCCTGCGCGGCGGGCACGCTGCCGCGCGGCGCCGAAATCATCTCGCGCGCAGTGAGACCCTGGCCCGATGCGGGCGCAGGCGGTTGCTGCGCAGGTGCGGGTGCGGCTGCGGCATCGGCGGGCGCGTTCGCATCCGCGTTCGCGGTGGGCGGCTTGTCGCCGCATCCGGCGAGCGCGCCGGCGAGCGCCGCGGCGAGCGTGATCTTGCTGAGCATCGTGTACGTGTTCATGGCGTCATCCGGACGGTAACTCCCGCCGCAGTCTACGGCGCGGATCGGCGTGCTTCGCGGATAGGCGAATTTCCGTTCGGCTTGCGCTCAGGTAACGCGTTCAGCGAAGGAAACCACCGCGTGTGTTCGGCACGGCCGCCGATCCATGAGCAACCGCTTGGCTCTTCAGGTCCCCGGGATCAGTTCTTGCGCGCGCGCGCGAACGCATCCGCGAACGCGCTGTTGGTGGGCGCGGGTGCGCTCGCGGGCTTGCGTGCCGGCGCGTCGCGACGCCCGTTGCGCTCACCCGCGCGCTCGTCGCGCGGTGGGCGCGCGCCGGCACGCGCTTCGCCGGGCACGTCGTCGAGGCGCATGCTCAGCGCGATGCGCTGGCGCTGCAGGTCGACTTCCATGACCTTGACCTTGACGATGTCGCCCGCCTTCACCGCTTCGCGCGGATCGCGCACGAACGAGTGCGACAGCGCGGACACGTGCACGAGGCCGTCCTGGTGCACGCCGATGTCGACGAACGCGCCGAACGCGGCGACGTTGGTCACGCGGCCTTCGAGCACCATGCCGACGACGAGGTCCTTGAGGTCCTCGACGCCGTCGGCGAACGCGGGCGCGACGAAGTGCGGGCGCGGGTCGCGGCCGGGCTTCTCGAGTTCGCGCAGGATGTCGCGCACGGTCGGCACCCCGAAACGTTCGTCGACATAGTCCTCCGCGCGCAAGGTGCGCAGGAACGCGCCGTCGCCGATCAGCTGCTTCACCTCGCGACCGCAACGCGCGAGGATGCGTTCGACCACGGGATACGCTTCCGGATGCACGCCGCCCGCGTCGAGCGGGTCGTCGCCGTGCGGGATGCGCAGGAACCCCGCCGCCTGCTCGAACGCCTTGTCGCCCAGGCGCGGCACCTTCTTCAACACCGCGCGCGTCGGGAACGCGCCGTGCTCGTCGCGGTACTTGACGATATTCTCGGCGACGCTGCCGCTGAGACCGGCGACGCGCGCGAGCAACGGCGCCGACGCGGTGTTGACGTCGACGCCGACCGCGTTCACGCAGTCCTCGACCTTGGCGTCGAGCGCGCGCGCGAGCCGCGCCTGGTTGACGTCGTGCTGGTACTGGCCGACGCCGATCGCCTTCGGTTCGATCTTCACCAGTTCGGCGAGCGGATCCTGCAGACGGCGCGCGATGGACACCGCGCCGCGCAGCGAGACGTCGAGGTCGGGGAACTCCTTCGCCGCGGCCTCGGACGCCGAATACACCGACGCACCCGCTTCGCTGACGACGATCTTGGCGATCTTCGCGCGCTCGCCGAGCTTCCTGATCATCTCGCCGGCGAGCTTGTCCGTTTCGCGCGACGCGGTGCCGTTGCCGATCGCGACGAGCTCGACGCCGTGCTTCAGGCACAGCGCGCCGAGTTCGGCCAGCGACTCGTTCCACTGCCGGCGCGGCTCGTGCGGATACACGGTGGTCGTCGCGAGCAGCTTGCCGGTCGCGTCGACGACCGCGACCTTGACGCCGGTGCGGATGCCGGGGTCGAGCCCCATGACCGCCTTCGGCCCCGCGGGTGCCGCGAGCAGCAGGTCCTTGAGGTTGTCGCCGAACACGCGGATCGCTTCCTCCTCGGCCGCCTCGCGCGCGCGCGAGAACAGGTCGAGCGTGAGCGACAGGTGCAGCTTCACGCGCCAGGCGAGGCGGCAGGTCTCGAGCAGCCAGGCGTCGGCCGCACGCCCGCGCGCGGCGATGCCCGCGTGCGCGGCGACGCGCGTCTCGGCTTCGGCATGCCCCTGCTCCGCTTCCGCGGTCGGCGCGAGTTCGAGGGCGAGCACACCTTCGTTGCGCGCGCGCATCAGCGCGAGCAGGCGGTGCGACGGAATCTTCGCGATCGGCTCGGCGTGGTCGAAATAGTCGCGGAACTTGGCGCCCTCGTTCTCCTTGCCCTCGAGCACCTTCGCGCGGATCTGGCCCTTGCCCCAGACCCATTCGCGCAAGGCGCCGACGAGCGTCGCGTCCTCGGCGAACGATTCCATGAGGATCTGCCGCGCGCCGTCGAGCGCGGCCTTGACGTCGGGCACGCCCTTGCCGGCATCGACGAACGCGGTCGCGCGCGCTTCGGGCGCGACGGTCGGATCCTCGCGCAGGCCGAGCGCGAGCGGCTCGAGTCCGGCCTCGCGCGCGATCTGCGCCTTGGTGCGGCGCTTCGGCTTGTACGGCAGGTACAGGTCCTCGAGGCGCGCCTTGGTTTCGGCCTCGAGGATCTGCGCCTTCAGCGCATCGTCGAGCTTGCCCTGTTCCTCGATGCTCGCGAGGATCGCCGCGCGGCGATCCTCGAGTTCGCGCAGGTAGCCGAGGCGTTCCTCGAGCAGGCGCAGCTGCGTATCGTCGAGCCCGCCCGTGACTTCCTTGCGGTAGCGCGCGATGAACGGCACGGTCGCACCGCCGTCGAGGAGGTCCACCGCGGCCTTCACCTGGGCCACCTGCGCGGCGATGTCGTCGGCGATGCGTTGTTCGATGCTCTGCATGGATCGTCCTGTGTCGGCGACGGCGATCGCGCGTGTCGCGCGATGACGTCGTGCCCGCGCGAGCGGGAATCGAAGTGATCTTGGCCGGGGAATGCGGCGCTCGTCGAGGCGCTGGTCGTCGCGACGGCCCCGCTCCGCTTGCGCCGTCGTCGAGGGCGAGCCGCAGGCGGAGCGTGCCCACGCGACGCGTGCGCGCCGTATCGTAGTGATGCGCCCCGCGTGGTCAAGGCTTGCTTTTCCGCCGCGTTTCACGCCTGGCGCGCGCCGCTGCAGCGAAAGCCTCGGGCCGACCCGCGCGCCGCGCGGCGGCGCGGGGCCGAGGGATTCGCGCCTGCGAGCAGGCTCATGCGCTCGATCGCGGCGTCGGGCACGCGCGGCATTGACGGTGAAGCCGGCGAAGCGGCGATCGAGGTAATCGGCGAGCGCCGGCACCTGCGCGCGCCCGAACACGCCGTCATCGGTGGATGGCGCGTCGTCCGGCAGGTTCGTACGCAGCGCCCTCTAGTACCGGATGACGGAGCGGATCACCTTGCCCTCGTGCATGAGGTCGAACGCATGGTTGATCTGCTCGAGCGGCAGCTCGGCCGAAACGAACTCGTCGATCCTGATCTCGCCCGCGAGGTAGCGCTCGACGTAGCCCGGCAGCTGCGAGCGGCCCTTGACGCCGCCGAACGCGCAGCCGCGCCAGACGCGACCGGTGACGAGCTGGAACGGCCGCGTCGAGATCTCCTGCCCCGCGCCCGCGACGCCGATGATGATCGACTCGCCCCATCCCTTGTGGCAGCACTCGAGCGCGGCGCGCATCACATTGACGTTGCCGATGCACTCGAACGAATAGTCGACGCCGCCGTCGGTGAGGTCGACGACGACCTGCTGGATCGGCGTTTCGCCGTAGTCCTTCGGATTGACGACATCGGTCGCGCCGAGCTGTTTGGCCATCACGAACTTGTCGGGATTGGTATCGATCGCGAGGATGCGCGACGCCTTCGCCATCACTGCGCCCTGGATCACCGACATGCCGATGCCGCCGAGGCCGAACACGGCGACGGTCGAGCCCGGCGTGACCTTCGCCGTGTTGAGCACGGCGCCGACGCCGGTCGTGATGCCGCAGCCGAGCAGGCAGACCTTCTCGAGCGGCGCGGCCGGATTGATCTTCGCGAGCGCGATCTCGGGCAGCACGGTGTGCTCGGCGAACGTGCTGCAGCCCATGTAGTGCAGGATCGGCTTGCCGTTGAGCGAGAAGCGCGAGGTACCGTCGGGCATGAGCCCCTTGCCCTGTGTCGCGCGGATCGCCTGGCACAGGTTCGTCTTTCCCGAGCGGCAGAACGTGCACTGGCCGCATTCGGGCGTGTAGAGCGGGATCACGTGGTCGCCCGGCTTCACGCTCGTCACGCCCGCGCCGACCTCCTCGACGATGCCGCCGCCCTCGTGGCCGAGGATGACCGGGAAGAGGCCTTCCGGGTCGGCGCCCGACAAGGTGAACGCATCGGTGTGGCAGACGCCGGTCGCGACGATGCGCACGAGCACTTCGCCCGCGCGCGGGCCCTCGAGGTCGACCTGTTCGATCGACAGCGGCTTGCCCGCTTCCCAGGCCACGGCGGCACGCGTCTTCATCGATCACCTCGCAACGTCGGCGCCGGGGCGGCGCGGTCGGACATTGTCCGCCGCGCGCGTGCGGCGCGGAAGGGGCGCGCTCAGGGCGCGATCACGACGCCCCACGGCAGCTCGCCGACCGCGACCTCTTTCGTGATCGCGAACGTCCTCGTGTCGATCACGCTGACCGAATTCGAGCGGCCGTTGGCGACGTAGAGCTTCCTGCCGTCGGGCGTGAGCGCCATGTTCCACGGCCGCTTGCCGACCGCGATCTCGCGGATGACCACGTTGCTCGCGACGTCGACCACGCTCACGCTGCCGCTGCCGTTGGCGACGTAGACGCGCCGGCCGTCCGGCGCGGCCGTGACGCCCGCGGCGCGCTCGGCGGTCGCGATCGTCGCGACCTTCCTGCGCGCGGCGAAATCGACGAGGTCGACGCCGTTCGCCGATTCCTGCGCGACGTACAGCGTCGTCGAACGCGGCAGGAACGCCGCGCCGCGCGGATGGCCGGCGGTCGCGATCGTGCCGGTCGACGCGCGCGTGGCGAGGTCGATCACGTCGAGGTCGTTCGAGCCCTCGTTGCTCGTGACGAGGAACGCGCCGTCGGGCGAGAACTCGCAATGCTCGGGATTGCGACCGCGCACCTTGATGCGCGCGCTCACCGTCAACGTCGCGACGTCGACGAGCAGCGCCTGGTGCTGGCCTTCGGCGCAGACCGCGAGGGTCCTGCCGTCGGGCGACACGCGCACGCCTTCGGCATCGGGACCGATCGGGACCTTGCCGCGCACGCGGTCGGTCGCGGCATCGAGCGCGACGAGCTGCTCGTGGCCGGCGTCGACGACGTAGAGCGTCTGGCCGCGCGCATCGGCATCGAGCGCCTGCACGCGGTCGCCGAGCGCGCCGCCCGCGGTGAGCGTGCGCACGACCACGTCGGTCGCGGTGTCGATGACCGAAATCGAGCCGCTCTTCTGGTTCGGCACGTAGGCGAACGGCGCCGCTCGGGTCGCGCCGGCGACGAACAGCAGCACGACGGCGAGCGTGCGTGGAAACCGGTTCATCGAGACTCCGCGGTCGACAGGGGGCGACCACGATACGCGCTCGCGCGCGCCGGCGTCACCGGGTCCCGGTGGACTCGGCCGCCGCGTGCGCGCGGATCCATGCGAGCAGTTGCCATGCTTCCTGCTCGCTGACCGCGCTGCCGAGCGGTGGCATGTCGCCGACGGCCTTCGCGGCGCCGCCTCGCACGTAGCCGTGCGCGCGCATGCCCGCGCTGCCTTCGCGGATGAGGTGATAGAGCGTGGTGTCGTCGTCGCCGTACACCCACGCGCGGTCGACGAGCGACGGGCACATCCCGCCACGGGCGTCGGCGCCGTGACAGCTCGCGCAGGCCTTGCCCGCGAACAGGTCGCGTCCGGCGGCGATCGCCCGCGCATCGCCCTCGAGCGGATTGCGCAGGCGCGCGAGGCCGTGTTCGTTCGCGCCGCCCGCCTTGGCAGCGTCGCTGACGGCGCCGGGATCTCCCGCCGACGTGCTGCACGCGCCGAGCAGCGCGATACATGCGAATACGAGCGGCCTGCATCGTGCGAGGCGACGCCACGCCACGGTTCAGTCCTCCAGTACGTGCACGCCGTCGACCTCGACGAGCAGCTCGCGCCGGCAGATGTCGCCGCCGAGCAGGAGCAGGCCGCCGAGCGACGGCAGTCGCGCGTGCAGCATCGCGGCGACGTGCGGCGCATCGGCTTCGTGGCGCACGTACGCCTTCATCACGCTGTGGCCGTCGAGGCCGGGCGCGCGTGCGCCGGCTTCGACGGCGAGGCTCTCGAGGTTCGCGATCGTCTCGGTGAGCTGCGCATCGATGTCGCCCGCATGCCGCGATGCATGGCCGACCACGGCCGCGGTGCCCGAGATCAGCAATTCCGCGCTCGCAGTGCGCATGCCGCGCGCGAACGTCGGCGCGGTCGGGCCGTATTCGCGCGGATAGCGCCATGCGCTGACCTGGCGCGGATTCTCGACCGGCGTGCCGGCGTGGCGCGCGGCGAGGCCGTACACCTGCAGGCGACGCACGCCGTCGTGGCGTCCGATCGCGGTCGCGGCCGGATAGCGCGATGGGACGTGGGCGTCCATGCCGCGCGCGCGCCCGGCGCAGAAGCGCCGATAGCGCTCATCGTCGCCGCCGCCGAGGTTGATCGCGTCGAGATAGTTCCACAGGCGCAGGATATGCGGCGTCGCACTCGCGGCGACGAACCGGCCGAGGCACGCGTACGCGTGTTCGGCCGCACCCTCGATGCCGCCGCGCGCCGCCTCGTCGACGTCGATCGCGAAGAAGAGGTGCTCGCCGTCGCTGCTCCAGGCGAGTTCGCCGTCGCGACCGTGCCGCACCGGCGTCGCGCCGCGCCACACTTCGAACGGCACCCGCGTGCCCGCTTCGAGCGGCTCGAGGCCGACTCTCAGCACGCGGGGATCGGCCGACGCGGGTGCGGTACGCCCGAAACCGATCACCGCGAGCACGTCGTCCGCGCCGAGCAGCGCGTCGAGTGCGCCATGCTCGTAGCGGATCGAAAGCGGCGCCACGGGCACCGCCGGCAGGCTCATCGGACTGGACATCGGTGGTGCATGTTCAGGGGGCGGAGAGGGTCGCGGATGATACACTGCCGCGATCCCGACCGCCTGCAATACCCGAGCCAACGCCCGCCATGACCGACCTCGCCACCGCCAGCCAGACGCCCGCCGAACAGGAACTCGCCCACCTCATCGTCGACAGCCTCAACATCGACTGGATCAAGGCGGACGCGATCGATCCCGACGCGGCTCTGTTCGGCGGCGACCTCGGCCTCGATTCGATCGACGCGCTCGAACTCTCGCTCGCGGTGTCCAAGCGCTACGGCTTCCAGCTGCGTTCGGACAATCCCGACAACCGCCGCATCTTCGGCAGCCTGCGCGCGCTCGCGGCGCACATCGAGCAGCATCGGACGCGCGACGACGCGTAGCGGCAACCGCGCATCCAGCCGGCGGCCGGCGATGACTCGCGGCCTTCAGGCCGTATCCACCGGCGTATTGCCGCCCGTGAACGCGACCTTCGCCTGGCGCCGTCGTTCGGCGATTTCGCGCAACCAATGGCGCGGGTTCGCGACGCCGACCGCGGCGTAGATGAGCTTGAACAGGTGCAGGCGGCGCATCACGGGCGGGCTGTCGAACACGTCGCCGGCGAGCATCGAGATCACGCCTTCCTCCACCCGCCAGGTGTTGCGCGGGCTCGCGAACAGCTTGCGCATGACCGGCGAATTGAAGCGGTAGATGAACCACGAGAACACGCGCACGCCGCGGCGGATGCGTTTCTCGAACTTCGCCTGCAACGCCGCCTCGCGCGCGGGCGCGTCCAGCGCGGCGCCGACCATCGCGGCGGCCTGCCTGCCGCTGTGCATCGCGAGGTAGACGCCGGATGAGAACACCGGGTCGACGAACGCCCACGCGTCGCCGACCATGACCCAGCCGGGCCCGCGCATGCGCTCGCACGTGTACGAGTAATTGCCGGTCACGCGCACGTCGGACACCCTCTCGGCGGCCCGCATGCGCCGCGTCGCATCGGGCATCAGCGCGAGCGTCGCGAGCAGGAACTCCTCGTTGCGGCCGCGTCGCTGCTTGAGGTATTCGGGCCGGCACACGCAACCGATGCTCATGATCCCGTCGCGCAGCGGGATGAACCAGCACCAGCCGTGCTCGAAGTTGTAGATGCTGATGTTGCCGGCATCGTCGGCGGGGCGCGTTTCGACGCCGGTGAAGTGGGCGAAGATCGCCGCGCTCTGGTGCGCATCGTTCCTGCGCTTGAGCTTGAGCGCGTTGCCGAGCAGGGTATCGCGCCCGCTCGCGTCGACGAGGTACTTCGCGCGCACGGTCAGCGCGTTACCGGCGGCGTCCTTCGCGTGCGCGACGACCTTGCCGATGCCGCCGGGTTCGACCGACTCGACCTTCACGTTCTCGCGCGCGTCGACGCCGCTCTCGCGCGCGTGCTCGAACAGCATGCGGTCGAACTCCTCGCGCTTGACCTGGAACGCATGCGGCGGCGTGTTGCCGAGCGCGCGGCGGAAATGGAAGGTCTGGTACTGGCCGTCCTTCGACGGGAAGTCGGCGCCGAGCTTGAGCACGCCGAGCGCGCGCACCTTCTCCGCCACGCCGAGTGCATCGAAGATCGGCAGGTTCGACGGCAGCAGCGACTCGCCGATGTGGAAGCGCGGATGACGGTCCTTCTCGAGCTGCACGACATGCCGTCCCTGCTGGCGCAGGAAGGTCGCCGCGGTCGAACCGCCGGGTCCGCCGCCGACCACCAGCACGTCGCACTCGATCGTGGTCGCCATCGCCTGCATTCCTCGTTCGAAGGTCGGGTCGAGTCTATCCGCAACGCGATGCGATCGCCGCGAGCGCCGGGCTCACGCGCGCCCTGACGGCGCGACCCGCGCATCCGGCGCACCGCGACGCGCCCCGAATCGCCGCGGACATGCGCCGGACGGAACGTCCTGCGCGACCTGCCGGCCGCGGCGCGGCGCGGCGCATGGTACATTCCGGTCGCACTCCCGTTTCGTCGCCACGCGTGTCCACTCCCGTGTCCCTTCCCGCTCCCGCCGCTTCGTCCATCACGCCGGCGCGCCGTTCGCGCCTGCTGCTGGCCGGCGTGGCGGCGTACGTTCTGCTCGCGTTCGCCGCGTCGTACAGCGGCCGAGCGGGGCTCGCCGCGCTCGCGGTGTTCGTGCTCGCGAGCGCGCTGCTGTCGCCTGCTCTGCGCAGGCACAGCGTGGCCGCGTGGAGCGCCTGGCTCGCGCTCGCCCTGCTGCTCGGCCTGCTCGCCGAACGCGGCGAAGGCGGCCTTGCGCTCGACGCGCTGCCGATCCTCGTCAATGCGGCCCTGTGCGCGCTGTTCGCGGGCACCCTGCGGCGCGGGCGCGAACCGCTGATCGCGCGCTTCATCGCGATCCTCGAGGGCCGCGATCGGCTCGCGCTGCCGCGCGTCGCCGCCTATGCGCGCGGCCTCACCTGGGCCTGGGCGCTGCTGCTCGGCATCCAGGCCTGCGTGCTCGCGGCGATCCTCTGCGTCGTCCCCGGCGGCGTGCTCGCGGCGTTCGGCGCATCGCCACCCGCCGCCGTCTTCGCGGCGCCCGCCTGGCGCGTCTACCTGCACGCGGGCGGCTACGCGCTCGTCCCGCTCGTGTTCGTGCTCGAGTACGCCTACCGCCGCGTGCACCTGCGCGACGTGCCGCATGCGCCGCTGCCGCTGTTCGTCGCGCGCGTCGTGCGGCGGTGGCCCGCGTTGCTCGCGAGCCTCGCCGCCGAAGCCGGTGGCGCT
>NZ_DATDMY010000308.1:0-5710 GCF_036518555.1 Dokdonella sp.
CAAGTACCTGCCGACCGCGATCTCGCTCGACATCTTCCTGCCCGACGTGCTCGGCTGGACCGTGCTGAGCCGGCTCAAGCAGGATTCGGCGACGCGCCACATCCCGGTGCAGGTCGTCACGATCGAGGACGAGCGCCAGCAAGGCCTGGAACGCGGCGCGTTCTCGTTCCTCAACAAGCCGGTGACGACCGAAGGCCTCACCGCCGCGCTGACGAGGATAAAGGACTTCGTCACGCCGCGCCCGAAGCGGTTGCTCGTGGTCGAGGACGACGCGGCGGAGCGCATGAGCATCGTCGAACTGATCCGCCATGACGACGTCGAGATCGAGAGCGCGCCCGACGGCGGCAGCGCACTCGAGGCGGTCCGCGCCGGCCGGTTCGACTGCATCGTGCTCGATTTGCGCCTGCCGGACATGTCGGGCTTCGAGCTGCTCGAGCGCCTCCATGCCGATCCGGCCCTGCGCGACATCCCGGTGGTGGTGTTCACCGGCAAGGAACTCAGCGACGAAGAGAGCACGGCGCTGAAGCGGGTCGCAAAGAGCGTCGTCATCAAGGGCGTGCAGTCGCCCGAGCGCTTGCTCGACGAGACCGCGCTGTTCCTCCACCGCGTGATCGCCGACCTCCCGCCGCGACAGCAGCGCATGCTGCAGAGCCTGCACGAGACCGACGAGATGCTCGTCGGCAAGCGCATGCTCGTCGTCGACGACGACGTGCGCAACATCTTCGCGCTGTCGAGCGTGCTCGAACGGCACGGCATGCAGGTGTCGAGCGCGTCGACCGGGCAGGCAGCGATCGAGCTGCTGCAGCGCACGCCCGACGTCGCACTCGTGCTGATGGACATCATGATGCCGGAGATGGATGGCTATGAGACGACGCGTGCGATCCGCGGCGACGCACGCTTCCGGTCGCTGCCGATCATCGCGCTGACCGCGAAGGCGATGCGCGGCGACCGCGAAAAGTGTCTCGAGGCGGGCGCGTCCGACTACCTCGCCAAGCCCGTGAACACCGAACAGTTGCTCTCGGTACTTCGGCAATGGCTGCATCGCTGACCGCCTCGGTGGGCATGCCGGTCGATCCGGCGCGGATCCTGCTCGTCGACGACCAGCCGGCGCGCCTGCTCACGTACGAAGCAATCCTTGCCCCGCTCGGCGAGGAGCTCGTCGCCGTGCAGTCGGGCGAGGAAGCGTTGCGACGGCTCATGGAAACCGAGTTCGCCGTGATCCTGCTCGACGTGAGCATGCCCGGCCTCGACGGCTTCGAGACGGCGGGCCTCATCCACGCGCACCCGCGCTTCGAGAACACGCCGATCATCTTCGTCACCGGCGTGCACGTCGGCGAACTCGATCGCCTCGAAGGCTATCGCCTCGGCGCGATCGACTACGTGCAGATCCCGCTCGTGCCGGACATCCTGCGCAGCAAGGTCGCGGTGCTGGTCGAACTGTACCGTCGGCGTCGCGAGCTGCGCACGCTCAACCAGAGCCTCGCCGGCGAGAACGCGAACCTCGTGCAGGCGAACCTCGCCTTGCAGACCGAGCGCGCGCGCGAGTACCAGGCGCTGTCGGAGACGCTTGCGGCGGCGAACGCGAAGTTGTCCGAGGCGAACGCCGCACTCGAGTCGGAGGTGGCCGAGCGGCGCCATGCCGAGCAGGTGTCGCTGCAGCTCGCGACGAGCCTGCGCAAGCTCGACCGGCGCAAGGACGAGTTCCTCGCCACGCTCGCCCACGAGTTGCGCAACCCGCTGGCGCCGATTCGCAACGCGGTCGCCGTGCTGCGCGGGCGGCCGCTCGACGAGGCGACCTCGCAGCATACGCTCGAGGTCATCGATCGCCAGGTGCGGCAACTGGTGCGCCTCGTCGACGACCTGCTCGACGTGTCGCGCATCACCTACGACCGCATCGAGCTCAAGCGCGAGCGCGTGGAGATCGGCGCGATCCTCTCCGCCACGCGCGACATGGCCTTGCCGTCGATCGAGCAACGCAACCAGACGCTCGCGCTCGAACCGCCGATCGCGCCCGTGCACGTGCACGGCGATCCGCAGCGCCTGATCCAGGTCGTCGGCAACCTGCTCAACAACGCGAGCAAGTACACGCCGCCGGGCGGCACGATCGCGCTCGCCGCGCGCAGCGACGGCGAGCGCGTGCGCGTGAGCGTGACCGACGACGGCATCGGCATCTCGGCGGAAGACCTGCGCAACGTGTTCGACCTGTTCGTGCAGGTCGACGCGGCTCGCGAGCACGCCCAGGGCGGACTCGGCATCGGCCTCACACTCGTGAAGCGCCTGGTCGAGATGCACGGCGGCACGGTCGCGGCGGAGAGTGACGGTCGCGGGCGCGGTTCGCGCTTCACGATCGAACTGCCGTGCGCGGTCGACGCTTCGCCTGCGCAGCAGGCGTCGGTCGCCCCGGGCGTAAGCGGTGCGCGCATCAGGGTCGTGATCGTCGACGACAACCGCGACGCCGCCGATATGCTCGCGCTGACGCTGCAGATGCTCGGTCACGAAACGAAGGTGGTCTACGATCCGCTGCTCGCGCTCGATGCGATTGCCGCGTTCGGCCCGCGCGTCGCATTCGTCGACCTCGGCATGCCGCGGCTCGGCGGCATCGAACTGGCGGGCATGATCCGCGAACGCTTCGGCGCGTCGATCCGGCTGGTCGCGCTCACCGGCTGGGGGCAGCCGGCCGATCGCGAGCGTACGCGCGAAGCCGGCTTCGACTTCCATTTCGTCAAGCCGATCGATCTCGCCGAAGTTGAGAAGCTCTGCTCGGTCGGGTGAAGGCGCCGGGCAATGGCGCCGTCAACCGCCGCCGACGAGGCGACGGTACTGCGCCATGTGGCGGATCGCCTCGCGCGGCTGGTCGAGTTCCTCGCAGAGCAAGGCGAGGTTGTAGTGCGCATCCGCCATGCGCGGGTCGAGCCCGAGCGCGGCTTCGTAGGCCTTCTGCGCCTGCGGCTTGCGGTCGAGGTCGTCGAGCAGCACCCCGAGGTTGTAGTGGAGCAGGGCGTCGTGCACTCCGCTCTCGAGCGCATCGAGGTACGTGCGCACGGCTTCCTCGTAGCGGCCGAGTTCGTGCAGCAGGCGCCCCTTGTTGATGCGTGCGTCGACGCGCGACGGGTCGGCCGCGATCGCCGCATCGTAGGCGCGCAACGCGGCGGCGCTGTCGCGGCGTTCGAAGGCGTCGTCGTCGACCGCTTCGTCGCGCGCGGGCGAGCGGGGCGGCGCCGGCTCGACCACGCGCAACGAGCCTGCATCGGGGTCGCCCTCGAACGCGAGCAGGTACTGGCCCGTTTCGGCGGCCCAGCGCGTGCCGCCCTCGCGCACGACGACCTCGTCCGCGACGGCGCCGATGCTGAGGCCCGACAGCGGCATCGACTCGGGAAGGCGACCACGCAGGTCCTTGAGCGCACGCACGATGCGACGCTGCGGGATGTTCGCGGCGGCGAGCGCCTGTGCCGTGCGCAGGACGATGAGGTCCTGGAACGAGAACTGCCACGCGTTGCGCGATCCGCGTGCGGGCGTGATGAAGCCCGCGGCGATGAGCGCGCGAATGGTGCTGCGGGGCAGGCGGAGGAGCTTTTCGACGTCGCTGACGCCGTAGGAATGCATTGCGTACTACTTCGCCTTGCGTGCGGCCTTGCGCTTGGGAGCGCCTTCCTCGACAGCCTGCGCGCGCTTGGCCGGCTTGCGCGCGGGTTTCGCCGCCGATCGGGTCGGCGCCGCCTTCGACGGCGCCGCGCCGCCCTTGCGTTCGAGGCTCGCGCGCAGCGCCTCCATGAGGTCGATGATTTGCGCGCCGCCCTGTTCGGGTTCCTCGGCGAGCGTGATCTGGTGTCCCTCGACCTTGCGTTGCACCGCGGCCTCGATGCGCACGCCGACCTCGTCCTTGTATTCGCGCGGGTTCCAGGTGCTCGAGCTCTGCTGGTCGATGAGCTGCTGGGCGAGCTTGAGTTCGGCGTCCCTGACTTCGGTGGTGGCGATGTCGATCTCGCTGATCGGGCGCACTTCGTTCGCGTACAGCAACTGCTGCATGACCAGGCCGTCCTCGACCGGACGGATCATCACGATGTACTGCTTGCCGCGCGTCGCCCAGCGACCGATCGCGCACCGCTTGGACGTGCGCAGCGCCTTGGCGAACAGTGCGTACGGCTTCGCGCCGCCCTTGTCCGGCGCTAGGTAATAGGCCTTGTCGAAGTAGACCGGATCGACCGCGGAGATCGGCACGAACTCGGCGATGTCGGCGGCGTGGCTGCCCGCCTCTTCGAGCGCTTTGAGCTCCTCGGGTGTGAACTCGACGTACTGGTCCTTCGCGAACTCGTACCCCTTGACCATGTCCTCGCGCGCGACCGGCACGCCTTCGAGTGCACAGATCATCTGCTGCTTGAGGCGCGATCCACAGCCCTTGTGCAGGAGGTTGAAGGAGATCTTCTGGCTCGCCTCGGTGGCGGAATAGAGCTTCACCGGAATCGAGACGAGACCGAACGAGATGCTCAGCGACGCGATGGAACGTGCAGCCATGATGGTCTCCGGTTTGCAGCGCCTGGACCGCGCCCGCTGACGAGGCCGGCCGAATCGATCGTGCACGCCATCGCGTGTCCTACGGGTCGACGCCCGCGCGCCGACGCGAGCCGCTCAATCCGCCCGCGAACCGAGCGCGCGTTCCAGATCCTGTTTGCGTTCGAGCACGTCCGCCCACAGATCTCCCTTTCTAATCAAAGTCTTTACCACACTTGTTAGGGTGAAGTCGAGGGGGTGGGCCTTTTCGAGTTCGGCCCAGCTCAGCGGCATCGAGACCGGCGCACCGGGTACGCCGCGCGGCGAGTAGGCCGAATTCAGCGTCTTGCCGCGCACGTTCATGTTGTGGTCCATGAAGATCTTGCCGGTGCGCTTCTGCACGCTCCACTCCATCGTGATGTCCTTCGGCCGGCGCTTCTGCAGGTGCCGGCTCACCAGTTCGGACACGCGGCGCGCATCGTCGAAGTCGAGCGTGCGCTCGATCGGCACGAACACGTGCAGGCCGGTCTTGCCCGAGGTCTTCACGATCGGTTCCAGTCCCATCTCGACGAGCACTTCGCGCAGCGCGAACGCGACCTCCTTGCCCTTCTCGAACGCGACCGTGTTGAGTTCGGGCTCGGCGCCCTTGGCTTCCTTGCCCGAGTAGATGTACGGATCGATGTCGAACACGACGTAGTCGGGGTAGTTGAGCACCGATGCCTCGAGCGCTTCGAGCGAACTGGAGTAATCGGTCGACGTCGACAGCGAATCGGACCCGACCTTCGCGCGCGAATGCCAGACGTGGAATTCGAGCGTGCCCGACTGGGCCAGCCAGAGCAGGGTCGGCAGGTCGTTGCAGAGGAGGTAGTCGTGGCGCTCGTCCTTGTGTCCGGAGAACACTTCGATCGTGCGCGTGAATGCGGGGCGCGCCTGCTCCCAGTGCTTCTGGAAGAACCGCTGCCCGTCGATGCCGTCCGGCATGCGGATCATCGTCAGCGGACGGTCGGCCAGGTGCGGCAGCATCAGCGGCGACACCTGAGCGAGGTAGCGCAGCAGGTCGCGCTTGGTCAGCGCGGGCTGCCTGAGCGCGGCATCGGCGGGCCAGTAGACGCGATCGAGGTGCGTGACGCGGACGCGCTCCGCGCCGACGGCGAGTTCGAGCGTGCCTTTCGGCTGATCGAGTTGGGCGAGCACCTCGGCGATGCGCGGATCGAGCGGGGCG
>NZ_DATDMY010000309.1:0-3425 GCF_036518555.1 Dokdonella sp.
TGCAGGCGGCGCGCCGCGATCGCCGCGCGCGGCGCGTTCCTCCGCGCTGCCGGCGCCGACCACCGCACCGAGATCGCGCAGGCGCAGCAGGCTCGAGTCGACCTCGCCGCTCAACGTCGGGCGCGGTTCGCCCGACCGGTAGGTCAAGGTGCCGGCGAGATCGCTGCCGCCGACGCGCGCGGTGAAATCCTCGTAACGCAGCATCGTGCGGTTCGGATCGAAGCGGCCGGCGAGGCGGCCGACCGTCGCGTACGGCGGCGACTTCGGCAACGCGATGCCGAGGATGTCGTAGAGATGGGCGAGGTTGCGCCCACTGATCCACAGGCGCATGTCGACGGCGTCGGGGCTCGCAGGATCGGTGACGGTGCCGGTCAACGCGATCTGCGTCGAGCCGACGTCGATGTCCGCGCGCAACGGGAACGGTTCGGGTCGGCGCAACGCGAGCACGCCGCCGAAACGCCCCTTGCCGGCGAGATCCATGCCGGCGAGCGTGCCCTTTGCGCTGAACGCGAAGCGGTACGGGGGCGTCTTCGCCGCCGTGCCTTGCTCGAGCCGACGCTGCTCGCGCTCGCGTGCGGCGTCGCGCAGGCGTTGCGCTGCAGCCTTGCCGACGAACCGGATCACGTCGCGGCGCATGCTCGGATCGTCGCCATCGACGCGCGCGCCGAACGGCACCGGCTCGGCGAGCGGTTCGATCGTCGCGTGAACGTCGAGGCGGCGCTGCGCGTCGCGCACGTCGATCGCGCCCGCACCGAGCACGACATCGCCGACGACCACGCTCCAGCCGCCGGCGTCGCCCGCCGCGCGTTCGAACGTCCAGTTGTCGCTACCGTCGTCGCGGCGTTCGATGTCCACGCGCGGGCCCTCGACGCGGATCGTCGCCAGGTCGATGCGACGAACGAGCAGAGGCCATGCGCGCAGGTCGGCCTCGATGCGGTCGAACGTCGCCGCCGACGGCACGCGCGCCCAGGACGCGTTCGCCACGCGGACCCCGGACGCGCGCACGTGCAGCCCCGGGGACCACGCCGTTCCGTCGCCGTCGACGCGACGCCACTGCCACGCGACGTCGAGGTCGCCGTCGATCGCCACCGTGCGTCCGACCGCCCCGCTCGCGCGCTCGACGAGCCATGGCTTAGCGCGGTTCCAGTCCACCATCGCGACGAATGCGAGCAGCGCGAGCGGCAGCAGCACCACCACCGCTGCGACGACGGCCACCGCGCGCACGAGGCGGCGGCGCCGGGTCGGGGCCTGCGGCGCGCGTTCAGGCGATGCCATGCAGTCCACTCGCTACGGCGGATGCGTTGACCACGGGGCGACGGCGCGTCGGCATGCGAATTTCCGCAGCAGTCGATCGGTACCCCGATCCTAGCCGGCGCAATCTGAGCGGCGCCCGACTTGGCGGACGCGGCCCGCGCGGCTACTCTGCGCGTCCGCTTCGCCGCCCTGTCCCGCATGTCCGACGCCCGCCAGTGGTTCGCCCTGCCTTCGCCGTTCCGCATGAAGCGCGGCGGCGAGCTCGTCGGCGCGCGCCTCGCCTACGAGACCTGGGGAGCGCTTTCCGCCGCGCGCGACAATGCGCTGCTCGTCCTCACGGGCCTCTCGCCGAGCGCGCATGCGGCGTCGAGCGACGCCGATCCGTCGCCGGGCTGGTGGGAGGACATGATCGGGCCGGGCAAGCACATCGATACCAACCGCTGGTTCGTGATCTGCGTGAACACGCTCGGCAGCTGCAAGGGCTCGACCGGCCCGGCCGACGTGAACCCGGTGACGGGCGAGGTGTACCGCCTCGATTTCCCCGAACTCACGCTCGAGGACGCGGCCAACGCCGCCTACGAACTCGTGCGCGCGCTCGGCATCGAGCGCCTCGACTGCCTGCTCGGCAATTCGATGGGGGGCATGACCGCGCTCGCCTATCTCGCGCAGCATCCGGGCAGCGCACGGCGCCACATCAGCATCTCGACCGCGCCGCAGGCACAGCCGTTCGCGATCGCGATCCGCTCGCTGCAGCGCGAAGCGATCCGCCTCGACCCGAACTGGAACCAGGGCCGCTACGACGACGACCATTACCCCGAGGCGGGCATGTCGATCGCGCGCAAGCTCGGCGTGATCACGTACCGCTCGGCGATGGAATGGGTCGGACGCTTCGCGCGCATCCGGCTCGATTCGGACCAGCGCGACGACGATCCGTTCGGGTTCGAGTTCCAGGTCGAGTCCTACCTCGCCGGGCACGCGCGGCGCTTCGTGCGTGGCTTCGATCCGAACAGCTACCTCTACCTCTCGCGCGCGAGCGACTGGTTCGACCTCGCCGAACATGCGGGTCCGGGCGTCGCCAGCGGCGCCGTGCGCGCCGCGCTCGCGCGCCTCGGCGTCGAACGCGCGCTCGTGATCGGCGTCGAGACCGACATCCTGTTCCCGCTCACGCAGCAGGAGCAGATCGCGGACGGCCTGCGCGCAGGCGGCGCCGAGGTCGAGTTCGTCGCGCTCGACAGCCCGCAAGGACACGACGCCTTCCTCGTCGACATCGCGCGCTTCGGCGCCGCGATCTCCGCGTTCCTCGGCCGCACGACGCGCTGAGCGCCGCTGCGCGCAGCGGCTCTCCCCAGGGCTCTGGTACCTGACAGCACGGGCGGCGAGGCCGTCGCGTGCCGCGGCGTGTCCCCTCACGCCGCGCGATTCCGTTCGCATGCACAGGGCCCCGCAGAACGCGCGGCGCCGACCGCCCCGCCGACCGGAGTCGTCCATGCCCCTACGCACGTCGTCCGCGTTCCGCAGCGCAGCCCGCGATCGATGCGTCGTCGCGATCGCCGCGCTAGGCCTCGTCACGTGCGGGATCGCCACCGCACAGGTCGTCGCGAACGTGATCGCCGGCGGTGGCGGCATCAGCCATTCCGCAGGCGGCTGCCGCACGCTCGAAGGCAGCCTCGGCGAGACGGCGACCGGCATGTCGTCCGGCGCCGGCTACTCCGTGCACGCAGGCTACTGGGCCGGTGCAGGCAGCGCGCGTCGCGATTCCCTCTTTCGCAATGGCTTCGAGGAATGCCGATGAATCGACCGATGCTTCTCCCTGCTCGCTTGCGCGTGCGCCTCGGCCTGCACGCCGCGATCCTCGCGCTCGCGGCTGCGGCGGCGCCAGCTCTCGCGGCTCCGCAGCTGCCGGACTTCGTATATCAGGGGCGCCTGCAACAAGACGGCGCGCCGGCGGACGGCAACTTCGACCTGTCGTTCGCGCTCTTCGATGCGGCGAGTGGCGGCAACCAGGTCGGCGTCGCGATCGACGAAGTCGACTATCCCGTCGACGACGGCGTGTTCAGCATCTCGCTGAGCTTCCCCGGCGCGTTCACCGGCACCCAGCTGTACCTGCAGGTGTCGGTCGAGGGGATACCGATGCTGCCGCGCCAGCCGGTCGCCACGACGCCGGTGGCGCA
>NZ_DATDMY010000310.1:0-2951 GCF_036518555.1 Dokdonella sp.
GGCGGCGCGCGTAGCCGACCGCGTGGGGTGGGTGATCGCCCGATTCGCTCATGCCGCCTGCTCGTGCGTTTGCGAAGCGCCGATCATGCCCGAGTTGCGCGAGCGCGTCTGCGGGACGTCGCGGCGGAATGCGCCTGCCGCGGCGACGCGTGCGCGACGCTGGCGCACGCCGCTGACGTGGCGGCACGCGGCGGCTCGCGGCGGGACTCGCCGCCTGCGCGGCTCGACCGCCCTACAGGGTCACCGTGCCGTCGATGCAGCCGACACAGCGACCGCCGATCTCGATCGTGCCGCTTGCCGCATCGACGACGACCTCGACGGTCCCGTCGCGACCGATCTCGCGGCCCTGGCTCGCACGCCAGCGCGTACCGATCGTGCCGAGCCGGTCGGCTTCGCGCAGGAACGCCGCGATCGCCGCGTTCGCGCTGCCCGTGACCGGATCTTCGGGGATGCCGTCGGCGGGGCAGAACGCGCGCACCGCGAGTGCGGCATCGCCGTGCTCGCGCCCGAACACGCACAGCCCGACGACGTCGTCGTGCGCCTGCGTGAGTGCGGCCACGCCCTCGAGATCCGGACGCAGCGCGCGCACGCGCGCCCCATCGGAGCACGGCACGACGAGCCAGCGCGCACCGACGTCGACCAGGCGCGGCAACGGGTCGGTGGGCAACGACACGCCGAGCACGCGCTCGGCGTCGGCCTGCAGGCTCGCCGATGGCGCATCGCATCGCGCGGTGGGCGCCTGCACGAAGATGCGCCGGCCGTCGCCGCGCTCGATGCGCACGGGCAGGCGGCCGGACGCGCATTCGAGCACGAGCGCGTCGCGCCGCGCGAGGTCCGCACGAGCCTCGAGCACCGCATGCACGGTGCCGACGGTGGGGTGGCCCGCGAACGGCAGCTCCTGCCGCGGCGTGAAGATGCGCAGGCGGAAATCCGCATCGGCACGCGTCGGCGCGAGCACGAACGTCGTCTCCGACAGGTTCGTCCACCGGGCGAAGTGCTGCATCGCGCGCGCATCGAGGTCGTCGGCGTCGAACACGACCGCAACCGGATTGCCGTAGCCCGCGCGATCGGTGAATACGTCGACCTGCGCGTAACGGCGGCGCCGCGGGGCAGGGAGGTCATGATCTTCGTTCATAAGCGGGTGATCGCTCGGCGGGAACAGCGCGCGATTGTGCGGCAGGAAGGCCGGAATGCCGCATTGCCGGCGTGTTGCCCGCGCGCGGCCCGCGAAATGCCATGCCATTGCGTTCTGCTGCGCTGCACGAAAGAATCGCACGCCGCCGAACCGTACGAAGGACGTTCCTTTGAGTTCCGCCTCCGCGCCCGCCGTGGCGTCGCCCGCCATCGTCCGCCCCTGGGTCGTCGCCAAGTTCGGCGGCACCAGCGTGTCCACGCGCGCGCGCTGGGAAACGATCGCGCGCATCGCGGCTGCGCACCGCGCGCGCGGTCGCAACGTGCTCATCGTCGTTTCGGCGCTGTCGGGCATCACCGACATGCTCAAGCGCATCGCCGAGGCGCGCACCGACACGGCAGCCTGCCGCGAGGCGCAGGTCGGCATCGTCGAACGGCACAACGCGTTGCTGCGCGAGCTCGAACTCCCGACGCGCAATGCACTCGACGGCTGGCTCGCGCGCCTCGACCAGCTCATCGTCGACCCGCGTCGCGCATCGGCCGCGCTCGACTGGCAGGCACAGGCGTACGCGCTCGGCGAACTCATGTCGAGCACGCTCGGCGCCGCGTTCCTCGGCACGCAGGGGCTCGACGCGCGCTGGCTCGACGCGCGCGAGCACCTCGTCGCGCAACCGCTCGCGAACCAGGGCGCCTGGGCTCGGCACCTGTCGGCGACCGTGCCAGCGGTACCCGATCCCGCGTTCGCGGCGGCGCTCGCCGCGCGCGGCGAGGTGTTCATCACGCAGGGGTTCATCGCGCGCGACGGCGACGGCGGCACGGTGCTGCTCGGTCGCGGCGGCTCGGACACCTCGGCCGGTTGCTTCGGCGCGATGCTCAAGGCCGAATGCGTCGAGATCTGGACCGACGTGCCGGGCATGTTCAGTGCCAATCCGCGCGTCGTGCCCGAAGCGCGCCTGCTTGCGCGGCTCGACTACGAGGAGGCGCAGGAGATCGCGACGACCGGTGCGAAGGTGCTCCACCCGCGCTCGCTCGGCCCGCTGCGCCGAGCCGGCGTGCCGCTCGTGATCAAGGACACCAACCGGCCGCACCTCGCCGGCACCGAGATCCGCGCGGTCGCCGCCGATGCGGCGCCGTGCGTGAAGGCGATCAGCGCGCGCAAGGGCGTCACCCTCGTGTCGATGGAGACGATCGGCATGTGGCAGCAGGTCGGCTTCCTCGCCGACGTGTTCGCCGAGTTCAAGCGCCACGGGCTGTCGGTCGATCTCATCGGTTCGGCCGAGACCAATGTGACCGTGTCGCTCGATCCGACCGAGAACCTCGTCGACTCCGACGTGCTCTCGGCGCTCGCGACCGACCTCGCGAAGATCTGCCGGGTCAAGGTGATCGCGCCGTGCGCGGCGATCACCCTGGTCGGGCGCGGCATGCGCGCGCAGCTGCACCGCCTGTCCGGCGTGCTGGCCGAGTTCGGCGCACTCGACGTGCACCTGATCAGCCAGTCGTCGAACAACCTCAACCTCACGTTCGTCGTCGACGAATCGCTCGCCGACGACCTCATCCCGCGCCTGCACGCGCTGTTGATCCGCGCCGATGCGCTGCGCGTGGAGGACGGCGCCGTGTTCGGCCCGAGCTGGCGCGAACTCGGCGAACCGGCCAAGGCGCCGCGCGAATCGTGGTGGCGACGCGAACGTACCGCGCTGCTGCGGCTCGCGGGCGAAGCGTCGCCGCGCTACGTCTATTCGCTCGACGCGGTGCGCGCGCAGTCGCGTGCGCTGCGCGCGCTCGGTGCGGTCGACCGTTGGCACTACGCGCTGAAGGCGAAT
>NZ_DATDMY010000311.1:0-9618 GCF_036518555.1 Dokdonella sp.
CGAACGCGTACTACCGCACCGACAAGTTCCAGGACGCCGTCGACACGATGAAGAAAGCCGTGTCGATGACCGACAAGCCGAACGACAGCTGGACGCAGATCCTGATGGCGAGCTACTTCGAGCTCAATCAGTACGATCAGGCCGCCGCGGTCGTGCAGCAGCAGATGCAGAAGGATCCCACCAACAAGAAGCTGCTCAACCAGCTCGCGACGATCTACATCCAGGCCGACAAGCCGCAGCAGGCGCTCGACCTGATGGCCAAGGCGAAGAGCCAGGGCCTCATCACGACCGCCGACGACTACATGCAGCTCGCCAAGCTCCAGGCGGCCGCCGACAAGTACAAGGATGCCTCGGCAACGCTCGAGGAAGGCCTGACCAAGGGTGCGCTGAAGCCGTCGTTCGAGGTCTACAAGCTCCAGGGCGACGTCTGCACGCAGGGCGAGGACGACAAGTGCGCGATCGATGCGTACACGAAGGCGTCTCCGCAGGCGAAAGACGGCAACATCGATTACCAGCTCGGCTATCTCTTGTTCTATTCGGATCGTTCGAAGGACGCATCCGAAGCGCTGTCGCGCGCGATCCAGAAGGGCGGCCTGCGCCAGGAAGGCGAGGCGTACCTGCTGCGCGGCGATGCCGAGAACGATCTCAACCAGGCCGCGGCTGCGACGGCGGACTGGCAGAAAGCGTCTGGCTACCCGAGCACGAAGACGATGGCCGAGCAGCGCCTCAAGGCAGCGAAGGGCGGTGTGAAGATCAAGCGTGCGGAAAAGGCGAAGCCGACGAAAGCCAAGGCGAAACCCCAAGGCTGAGCCGGCTGCGTTACGAATGGCAACGCTTCGGGGTTCGTTCTCCTGAAGACTTGTACGATGGGGCTGTGCTGTTGTACCGTGCGCGGCCCTCCGGCGTCCGCCGGAGTTCCGACTCCGGCTCGCCAACGCGGTTACGCCGCTGAAACGGACTCAATTCCTGGTCAACGTTGATGGCTGATACCTACCAATCCGGCGGTGATACGTTTAGTTGGCGACGCGTCACGGCGTTTGCAAGTGCATTCGCTTTGCATGCCTTCGCGTTCGCGATGATGATGGCGCCGGTTGCCCCGCCGCCGCCGAAGGACAAGTCCATCGACAAGAAGGTGATGGTCGAGTTCATCGAGCCGCCGCCGCCACCCCCGCCGCCGCCGCCGCCGCCGCCGGAGCCGCCGAAGAAGCCGCCGCCGAAGATCATCGAAAAGGTGCAGCCGCCGCCGAAGGCGCCGCCGCCGCCGCCGGCTCCGCCGATCGTGACGGAGGAAGCGACGCCGATGTCGACGCCTGCGCCGCCGCCGGCTCCGCCTGCACCGCCGCCGCCGCCGGAAGATATCGCACCGAGCGAGAACATCAGCTACCGTAAGATGCGTCCGCCGCGCTACCCGCCGCAGGCCGCACGCCAGCATCAGCAAGGCAAGGTGCTGCTGAAGGTGCTCGTCGGTGTCGATGGCTCGCCACAGGAAGTGACGGTAGAAAAGTCCAGCGGCTCGCGCCTCCTGGACCAGGCAGCGATCGAAGCCGTGAAGACCTGGAAGTTCAATCCAGGCTCAAAGGGTGGTAGACCCAGCTCCGGGTATGCCTTGGTTCCCATCGAATTCAATTTGACCGAGTAAGGTAACGCCATGCAGCAAGATGCCTCTCAGACCCCCGCAGCGGCTCAGCCTGCTGTCGTTCCCGCTCCCGGTGGCGGCAGCAATGCCGCGGCCATGAGCCAGATGGGCTTCCACGACCTGATCCAGAACTTCGACGTGCTCGGCTGGATCGTGTTCGTCACGCTCTGCGTGATGTCGATCTCGTCGATCTACTTCGTGGTCGCCAACTTCCTGCGTAACGGCATGATCCGTGCGCGCATGGAGAAGGTCATCAGCACGTTCTGGGACACGCCGTCCGCGCAGGATGCGGTGCGCTTCCTCGAGGAGCAGCCGAAGGGCGAGCCGTTCTCGAAGATCGCGCTCGACGCCGCGCAGGCCGCCGCGCACCACCAGCGCAACGAAGGCAGCCGCCTCGTCGAGGCGCTGAACCGTTCCGAGTTCATCGACCGCTCGCTGCGCCAGGCCGTTGCCCGCGAAAGCCTGCGCCTCGAAGGCGGCATGACGGTGCTCGCCACGGTCGGTTCGTCGGCGCCGTTCGTCGGCCTGCTCGGCACCGTGTGGGGCATCTACCACGCCCTGATCAAGATCGCCGCGTCGGGCAACGCCTCGATGGAAGCGGTCGCCGGCCCGGTCGGTGAAGCGCTCATCATGACCGCGTTCGGTCTGTTCGTCGCGATCCCGGCGGTGCTCGCGTACAACTTCTTCGTGCGCCAGAACCGCGTGATCTACGCGCGCTTCGACGAGTTCGCGCACGACCTGCACGATTTCTTTGCGACCGGTTCGCGCGTCGACGGTGGCGCTGCTCCGGTTGCCGTCGCGAGGAAGTAAGCCATGGCAATGACCACGGGTGGTTCGGGCGGCGGCCCGATGGCGGAAATCAACGTCACGCCGCTCGTCGACGTGATGCTGGTGCTGCTGATCATCTTCATGATCACGGCGCCGCTGATGTCGCACAAGATCCGGATCGACCTGCCGCAGGCCAATCCGAACGTGCAGCAGGAGAATCCGCCGGAGCCGATCGACCTTGCCATCAAGGAAAACGGCGACCTGTTCTGGAACGACGAACCGGTCACCGATGCGATCCTGCAGGCCCAGTTGCGCGTCGCTGCGCAGAAGAGCCCGCAGCCCGAGCTGCAGATCCGCGCCGACAAGCCGACGCAGTGGCAGAAGATCGCCACCGTGATGGCCGAGGCGAAGGCGGCCGGCATGGTCAAGCTCGGCTTCATGACGACCGGCGGCAACGACCAGTAATCCGGGCGGCCAGCACGAGAAGCATGGAACGGCGCCGCGGCAACGCGGCGCCGTTTTGTTTTTGCGATCGTCCCGATCGCGGCTTGGGCCAACGATGCGACGCACGCGAAGCGTCTCGGGTCGCCGGGTCCTGAGCGGCCATCCATGGGCGCACTTCTCACGAACAGCGCGCTTCGCTCTTGCGTCGACATCGTCATCGGTGGCATGGAGGGCGCGATGCGGATTGCGTGACCGTGATCGGCAGGTATAGGCTCGGGTCGCGCGACCACAGCCGAAGGAGACGACGATGACGACCGACGCGTTTCGTTCCCACGCAGCTGCGACCCAGGCCGAGATCAACGTCACGCCGCTCATCGACGTGCTGCTCGCCCTCGTCGTGATCCTCATGGTCACCGCGCCACTCGCGATCAAGCGCCTGCCGCTGCCGCTCGGCAGCAGTCCGATCGATCTGCCGACGCCGCGTACGCTCGGCCTGTCCGTACTGTCGACCGGCGAGCTCTACCTCGAAGGGCATGCGGTAAGCCGTGCCGAGCTGGCTTCGGCGCTCGCGATCGAAGCGCAGATGCCGAAGCCTCCCGTGCTCGAGGTCCGTTCGGATGCTGACACGTCGTACGCGAACGTCGTCGACGCGATCGCCGTCGCGCGCAACAGCGGCATCGAAGGTATCCGGATCGAAGGTGCGCGTGCGAAATAGGTCGTGATCTACGCGCCGGCCGCTGCGAGGCGGCCGCGCGCGATCACGTTGCGCCTTGCTCGATCGCGAGGATCGCGAGATAGGCGCGCACCGTCGGTGCGAGCCCTGCATACAGCGCGTCGCCGATCAGCGCATGGCCGATCGAGACCTCGGCGAGGAACGGTATCGCGCGCTTGAGTGCGCCGAGGTTGAGCTGGTTGAGGTCGTGTCCCGCATTCACGCCGAGGCCGCAGGCACGCGCGGCTTCCGCCGTGCGCACGCAGGCCTCGAGTTCGCGCGCGTAGTCCCCGCTTGCGTAGGCTCGCGCATAGGGTTCAGTGTAGATCTCGATGCGGTCGGCGCCGGCGGCGGCGGCGCGTTCGAGGTCGGCTGCGCTCGTGCCCGCGTCGACGAACAGGCTGACCCGGCAACCGAGCGCCTTGATCTCGGCGACGAGCGGAGCCAGGCGTACGGCCTCGGCGGCGAGATCGAATCCGTGATCCGAGGTGATCTGCGCATCGCCGTCGGGCACGAGCGTCGCCTGCGCAGGGCGCGCGCGACGCACGAGTTCGACGAAACCGGGGTAGCCGCCGCGCGGCGGCGCGAACGGATTACCTTCGAGGTTGTACTCGACGACGCGCCCGCGCGCGTTCCACGCTGCGACTTCCGCACCGATACGCGCGACATCGTCGACGCGGATGTGGCGCTGGTCCGGGCGCGGATGCACGGTGACGCCGTGCGCGCCGGCTTCGATCGCGACGCGCGACGCGAGCACCGGATCGGGCTCGGCATGTCCGCGCGCATTGCGCAGGACGGCGACCTTGTTGACGTTGACGCTGAGCGCGGTCATCCGTTCATGATCGCGCAAGCGCGCGCGTGTGTCGACGCGCGCCGCGCGAGTAGGTTCAGCGGCAGCGTTCGGCCGTCTGCTTCCACGCGACCGGGTCCCAGTACGCACCGTCCTTCCATTCGCTGCGCTTGTCCTCGTTGAGGCGAGCGGCGATCAGCACGGTCGTGTCCGGCGGCACGTCGACGTCGAGGGTCTTGTAGCGGTCGTTGCCGATCGCCGAATTGCGTGCGCGATCGTTGAACGACAGGTAGCGGCTTTCGATCTGCTCGGCGACCTTGATCGCGTGGCGACCCGCGCTCACGCGGTACGCGCGCGTGCCGGTCGGCCCTGGCGACACGCCGTCGATGCTGATGATCTTCGCCGCATGCAGATGGTCGCCGCGCGGCGCGACGTCGAAGTCGCTGATCCGGCCGCAGCTGCCCCCATCCGCGCCCATCGCACCGCCGCCCGCCGTGGCGACGTGCGTGCCGTCACCGATGGAGAGGTGCATCGCAGGGAGGTACACGCTCGACGGCGTCCCCGCAAGCGTCTGCCGGCGCCCGTCGCGTTGCACGTCGAACGCGAGCCGCGCGCCATCGGGCATCTGGTCCACGGAGTGGCGCAATGTCGCGGCGGCACCGTCCGTGTTCGCGAGCGCCGTTCCGTTGACCGCGAGCAGCACGTCGCCGCTGCGCAGGCCCATCTTGTCGGCCGCGCCGCCCGGGGTGATCGCGAGCACGTGCACGCCGTCGCGATCGTCACGCGCGCTGTCGATCAACAGCCCGAGATTGCTCACGCGCTGCGCCGGCGCGTCGACGTCCAGCCGGATCTCGTGCGGCGGCGCCGCGCCGAACGCGCCGCTCTCGACGAGCTCGATCATCACCGCGCGCAGTTCCGCGCGCAGCCGCTGTTCGACCCCGACGCTGGCCGCCGCATCGCCGTGCAATGCCGCGCCGGCGACGTTCCCGGCAAGCACGGACGCACCGTCCGCGTGCGCCGCGCCCGCCACCAGCGCGAGGGCGAAGGCCGCCGAACGTGCCATCGGCACCTTGTTGTGGATCTGCCTGCTCATGTCCATACCTCGGTATCGTGATTCACAATTGCGTGATGCTCGACGCATGCCCATATGCGCCGTCCTGCACCGCAGCGATGAGTCCGCGCAGTGCCCGGTTGCGCTGCTGCCACAGCGGCGCAAGCTCGTTCGTGGCGGCGCCCCGATCGTAGGCGGCCTGCAGTTCCGCGTCGATCGCGCGAAGGCGCGTGGAACCCAGTGCCGCCGCCTGCGCGCCCGCGAGCTTGCGCCATTCGCTTTCGAGCGCACGCGACTCGTCCTGCACCGCCACCGTACCCACCGGCGCGACCGGCGCCACGAAAGGGCGGCTGACGACGAGGAACGCCGCAGCGAACGACGCCGCAAGCGCGCCGCCGACGACGACGCGTCGCCAGCGCCGCCGCGCTACCTGCTGCCGATGCGCAGCCGCGATGCGTGGCCACAGCGCCGGATCCGGAACGAACTCCGGCAGGCGGCGCGGATCGAATCCGCGCGAAATCAGGTCATCACGTCGCATCGCGCACCTCCTGCGATCCACCCGCGTCGTCGTTGAGTCGCTTCAACGCGCGCGCAAGGATCGATTTCGAATAGCTCTCGCTTTGGCCGAACAGCTCCGCCAGTTCCTTGTGCGTGTAGCCCTCGACCTCGTGCAGCACGACCACCGCGCGCGCGCGCGGAGGCAGCCGCATCAGCAACGACCAGGCGTCCACGCCGTCCTCCGCGTCCGCGGCAAGTGCCGGCATCGCCTCGAACAGCGATTCGGCGTCGTCGCCGTGGAAGCGCTGCCGCGAGCGCAGCACGTCGATCGTCGCGTTCGCGGTCAGCCGCTTGAGCCATGCGCCGAACGGCGCGTCGCCGCGGAAGCTGCGCAAGGTCGCGAACATCTTGAGGAACACGTCCTGCACGATGTCCTCGGCGGCCGCGGGCTCGCCCAGCACGCGCAGCGCGAGCGTGTAGCAAGCCGCACCGAAGCGCTCGTAGATCGCCGCGAAGGCGGTCATGTCGCCCCGCCGCGCGCGTTCCAGGGTCACCCGATCGAGCGCCTGACCGAAGCCCGAGCCCGAAGGTACCGCGTCCACGTAGTAGGTCTGTCCGTCTGCCATCTGACTCGAAGGACGGTCCACCGCGCCGGAACGTCGCGACGGGGCATTCACGACAGTCGCAGGTGCTGCAGGCTGCGCGGCCCGCCTCGCCAGGCCACGCAGCCCACGACCCCCGTCTTCGGCTCGAACGATCGCAGCTGCCACTCCACAGGTTGCCCGGCCTCGGCGCCCACATCCAGGAGACGCTCGATACGCCCGTCGTCCTTCAACTCGAACTCGATGCGATCGAGCCCGAAACCCAGGCCGTCGCCAAGCGCCTTCAACACCGCCTCCTTGTGCGTCCACAGTCGCAGAAACGCGGCCTGTCGCAGGCTCGCTTCGACCCGGCCGAGTGCGGCGGTCTCGCGCGCGCCGAAGAAGCGCGCGGCGATGCCGTCCACGCCGATGCGACGCTCGAGCGGCTCGATATCGATGCCGAGCGGCTGGTTGCGCGCGAACGCCAATGCGACGAGCGATCCCGCATGGCTCAGGTTGAAGTCGAGCCAAGGCAACGACGGCACGAACGGCTTGCCGCGCTCGCCCGACGCGATCGCCGGTACGACGGCGGTTCCGGCGTAGCCGCGCAGGAGCCGCTCCAGCAACGCCCTCGCCGCGTCGCGGACCGCACGTGGCCGCGCCTCGCCCGTGTCCTCCACCCACACATGCACCTCGTCGCCTGCGAGTGGCGGCGGTGCAGGCAAAGCGCGGCAAGTGTCGGCATCGATCGATCGCATGCGAGGATGCTTGGCGCGGCATCGCGCCGCGTCAAGTCGCGGCCACGAAAAAGGCCGGCTTGCGCCGGCCCGAATCTCGCGCGTCGCGGGCTTCACGCCGTCCGCTTGAACAGTCCGATCAGCACGAGCAGGATGATGGCGCCGATCGCCGCATTGATGATCGCAGCGACGAGGCCGCCGCCGATCATGAGACCCACGCGAGGCAGCAGGAAGCCCGCGAGGAACGCGCCGACGATGCCGACCACGATATTGCCGACCAGACCGAAGCCGTGGCCCTTCACGATCTGTCCCGCCAGCCAGCCGGCGACTGCACCCACGATCAAAAAGACGAGCAGCGATTCAATGGCCACGCCAATCTCCCCGTCAGGACGTCGCACGATGCGACGCCCCCATTCTCCGCCAGCGCCGGCCGCCGCGCATGATGCACCGCGGCGGCGCGAGGGCGAGCCGGATCAGCCGGGCGGCTTCGGCCCTGGCGGCCTCGTCGCGGCGGGCGGCGAGGGCGGGCGCGCCGTTGGTGCGCGGGCGACGGGCTTGCGCATCGCCGCAAGTTCAGAGGGCGAGGCCATCGCGGTATCCGGCCGCGAGTTCGCCGACACGCGATCGGCCGCGAGCGCAAGCACGAAGCCGATGAACCCGCCGACGCCGAGCAGCAGGCCGACGCCGAGCAGGGCCGGGCTACGCGTGGTGAAGACGAACCCGAACCCGGCGAGGGTGGCGGCGAGCATGAACCAGCGGATCATGAAGCACCTGGAACTGAGGCAATGGCAAGGCTGCCACGCTAGCAGAAACGGCCCGGCGCGAGGACGTCCGCCGGTCGGACGATCACGGCCGATCACGGCGTGCACGACGAGACCCCGATGGCATCGCTCTCCGAGCTTGCGCTAGCGGGCGGCCTCGCCTGGGCCAGCGGCCTGCGCCTCTACGCTGCGATCGTCATCGTAGGCCTGCTCGGTCGCCACGGCTATCTGGATCTGCCGCCGCCGCTGCTCGTGCTGCAGCACACCTGGGTGCTCGTGGCCGCGGGCGTCATGGCGGTCGGCGAGTTCCTTGCCGACAAGATTCCCGCATTCGACTCGCTCTGGGACGCGCTGCATACGTTCATTCGCATCCCGGCTGGCGCCTTCCTTGCCTGGGGCGCGATGGGTGATGCGACGCCTGCGGCACAGATGGCCGTCGCGATCGCGGGCGGTTTCGTCGCCGGCGGCACGCACCTTGCGAAGAGCGGCGGTCGCGCCGCGATCAATGCCTCGCCCGAACCGTTCACCAACTGGGCCGCGAGCGTGAGCGAGGACGGCCTCGTTCTCGCCGGCCTCTGGCTCGCGATCGCGCATCCGCTCGGATTCCTCGTCGCGCTCGCGCTCTTCCTGGGCATGGTCGCGTGGCTGCTGCCGAAACTGTTCCGCCTCGCGGCGCGGCTGCTGCGTCGGCTCCGAGGCCGCATGGCGCCGGCGCATCGCGACGGCAGCAAGCCGGACGTCATCGCGAGCGACGATAGACGCCGCGCATGAACTCGACGTAGTCGTCCTGTCCGGCGAAACGGTTCTCGATGCGGAACTCGAGCGAATCATCATCGAGGGCGAACGCGTAGCGCGCCGCGCCACGCGGCGTGCGCTTCTCCAGCCGCAGGACGTCGCCCCTCCACTGTCCGCGTGCGGGTGGATCGGGTGCGAAGCCGAGACTGTCGAACCACCACCAGGCGACGTCGCCGGCCACCGGGTCGACGATGAACACGCCGTGCCCGCGGAACGAGACCCGCCCGTCCTTCTCTTCCTCGTAATCCTGCAGCAACACCATGCCGTCGACGCCGGGGCGGAACTCGAAACGGCCCTTCGCGGCGCCGCCGGGACCCCAGGGCGAAGCCGACAGATGCTCGTCACCGGTCCACGTCCCCGCCAGGCGCGCCAGACGCGCATGCTCCGGACCGGGTTTCGGCATGTCCATCGCGAACGTTCCTGCAACAGGGGACGCCATCGTAGCCGCTCAACGCTCCGAGTGGCCCGCCTCCCAGTAGTCGCGGCGCGTGAACAGGCCGGGGCGCACGAGGTCGACGAACGCGCGCGCCGCGCTGCTGAGGTACTTGCCCTTGCGCACGACGACCCCGTAGCTGCGCTGCGGGAAGTACGCGCTCATGTTGCGTACCGCGAGGCGCGACCGATCCTCGTCGCCGATGCAGATGCCGGTCACGATCGAGACGCCGAGACCGAGCGCGACGTACTGCTTGATGACCTCCCACCCGCCGACCTCGATCGCAACGTGATAAGGCACCTTGCTGCGCTGGAACACGAGGTCGACCATGCGGTAGGTGGTCAGACGCTGTGGCGGCAGAATCAGCCCATAAGGCGAAATGTCCTCGAGCGAAATGTCCGGCTTGTCCGCG
>NZ_DATDMY010000312.1:0-32207 GCF_036518555.1 Dokdonella sp.
GGACGCACCGGCCTGCGCACGAGGGACTACGACCAGCTCATGGTCGTGCGCGCGCGCGCGGGCGCGACGTTGCCGATCGTCGGGGCGCTCGCGGCGGGCCCGGTCGGCGCGGCCGCGGGCCTCGTCATGCAGGGTATCTTCAACAAGCCGATCGGCAAGGCGGTCGCGCGCCGATATCGGGTTTCCGGATCGTGGGACAAGCCGGAAATCACGTTGCTTTCCCGCGCCAGGGCAGGCCGGGACGCCGAAGCGGCGCCGGAGCCGGCCACCGCCGAACCTTCCGAGCCCGCGCCGCCGTGGCAGCCGGCGCCGTTCGGAGAGGATGGCCCGGCCCGCTAGCGCTGACGCATTGCGTCGGGCCCGGTTGTGCTCCAGCATGCGCGGCCCCATCTTCCGCGCAGGCCCCGGCACCTCGCCGCGCGCCGCCCCCATTCTCGTGATTCCTCCATGTCCGATCTCATCGCCGTCGCCGAACGCCAGCTCCTGAGCCCGGGTGGGCTCGCCCTCCGCGACCTCGACGGCGTGTTCGCGCGCCTCATGGGGCCGTCGATCGATGCGGCCGATCTCTATTTCCAGCATTCCCGCACGGAGTCCTGGGTGCTCGAGGACGGCATCGTCAAGGACGGTTCGCACTCGATCGAGCAGGGCGTGGGCGTGCGCGCGCTGTCGGGCGAGAAGGCCGGCTTCGCGTATTCGGACGAGATCGTCCTGCCCGCGCTCGTCGAAGCGGCCGGTTCGGCGCGCGCGATCGCACAGGCGGGCGCGAACGGCGTCGGCACGCCGCTCGCGATCGCGACCGCGCACGCGCTCTACGCGCCCGTGGACCCGATCGACAGCCTGTCGAACGAGGCAAAGATCGAGGTGCTGCGCGAAGTCGATGCCGCCTGCCGCGCGGCCGACCCACGCGTGAAGCAGGTCATCGTGAGCATCGCGGCCGCGCTCGACACCGTCCTCATCGCGCACTCGGACGGCACGCTCGCCGCCGACGTACGCCCGCTCGTACGCATGAACGTGCAAGTGATCGCCGAAGCGAATGGCCGGCGTGAGTCGGGCAGCAGCGGCGGCGGCGGGCGCTACACCTTCCCGGAGCTGCTCGAGAACGGCCGCGCGAACGCGTTCGCGCGCGAGGCCGTGCGCGCGGCACTGGTCAACCTCGACGCGGTGCCTGCACCGGCCGGCAACATGCCGGTCGTGCTCGGCCCCGGCTGGCCCGGCGTGCTCCTGCACGAAGCGATCGGCCATGGCTTCGAAGGCGACTTCAACCGCAAGGAGACCTCCGCGTTCGCGGGCATGCTCGGCGAAAAGGTCGCGGCCGACGGCGTCACCGTGGTCGACGACGGCACGCTCGCGGGGCGCCGCGGCTCGCTCAGCATCGACGACGAAGGCACGCCGACGAGCTGCACCGTGCTGGTCGAGAACGGCGTCATGAAGGGCTATATGCAGGACAAGCTCAATGCGCGCCTGATGGGCTCGCGATCGACCGGCAACGGGCGGCGCGAATCGTTCGCGCACCTGCCGATGCCGCGCATGACGAACACCTACATGCTGCCCGGTGATCGCGATCCGCAGGAGATCATCGCGTCGGTCGAGCGCGGCCTGTACGCGGTCAACTTCGGCGGCGGCCAGGTCG
The DNA here is from genome assembly GCF_036518555.1 of Dokdonella sp. Lineage (GTDB taxonomy): Bacteria > Pseudomonadota > Gammaproteobacteria > Xanthomonadales > Rhodanobacteraceae > Dokdonella_A. Next base: position 1,631 of record NZ_DATDMY010000312.1, read on the forward strand.
ACATCACGAACGGCAAGTTCACGTTCTCGGCCAGCGAGGCCTACCTCATCGAGGGAGGCAAGGTGACGCGACCGGTGAAGGGCGCGACCTTGATCGGTTCGGGCGCCGACGTGCTCAAGCGCGTGTCGATGATCGGCAACGACCTCAGGCTCGACGAGGGCGTCGGCGTGTGCGGCAAGGACGGGCAGAGCGTACCGGTCGGCGTCGGGCAGCCGACGCTGCGCATCGATTCGATGACGGTCGGCGGCACTTCGGCCTGAAACCGTCCGGGTCCATTGCTCATCCGGCTTCGTCGAACAGTTCGCGCAGCTCGCGGAACAGCTCGCGGTACGCATGCGGAGGCTTGTCCGCCTTGCGCTCGGCGAGCGCGTTGCGCACGAGCTGGCGCAGGCGCTGGCGATCGGCGGACGGATGCTGCGCGATGAACTCGGCGAGTACGTCGTCGCCGCCGGCGAGCAGGCGTTCGCGCCAGGTCTCGAGCCGGTGCATCGCCGCGGTCTCGCGATGCGCTTTCTCGCGGTCGACGGCGAGCGCGTAGCGGATCGCCTCGATCGATTCCTCGTCGAGCTTGCGCATCTGCTTGGCGAGGAACTGGTTCTGGCGCTTGCGGGCGATGTGCGAGGTGACCGCGCGCGTACGCCTTACTTCCTCGCGCAGGTCGTCGTCGAGCGGCACCCGCGCGAGTTCAGCCTCGCTGAGGTTGGCGAGCGTCTCGGCGAGCCTGAGGATATCGAGCGCCTCGCGACGCAGCTGGCTGCGGCTGGGCCCCAATTCCTCGTGCGGCGATTCGTCGTCGTGCGGGTCGTGCATCACGGATTCCAGGATAATGCTTCGATGAATGCCATCGTGACCGACAAAGATACCAGTTCCGCGGACCTCGACCGCCTCGCCGCGATCGCCGGGGACGTCGTTCGCCTCGCGCGCGCGAAAGGAGCGAGCGAAGCCGACGCCGCGGCGAGCGTCGACCTTGGCCTCGCCGTCGGCGTGCGTCTGGGCGAAGTCGAGACGGTCGAGCGCACGCGCGACCGCGGTGTCTCGGTGACCGTGTACTTCGGCAAGCGCAAGGGCTCGGCCAGCACCGCCGACCTCGATCCGAAGTCGATCGCGCTGACCGTCGAACACGCGTGCGCGATCGCGCGCCATACCGAGGAGGATCCGGCCAACGGACTCGCCGACCCGGCGCTGCTCGCGAAGACGATTCCCGACCTCGACCTCTGGCATCCGTGGGACATCACGCCCGAGGAGGCGATCCGCCTCGGCGTCGAGATCGAGGACGCCGGTCGCGCATACGATCCGCGCATCGACAACTCGGACGGCGCCTCGGTGCAGGTCGGTGCGTCGCTGACCGCATACGCGAACACGCTCGGTTTCGTCGGCACCGAACGCAGTACGAGCCATACCCTGTCGGTCGCGCTGATCGCGGAGAACGAATCGGGCATGCAGCGCGACTACTGGTACGACAGCGTGCGTCGCGCCGGCGATTTCGCGAGCGCGGCGTCGATCGGCCGCAAGGCGGCCGAACGCACGGTCGCCCGCCTCGGCGCGCGGCGCCTTTCGACGCGGGATTGCCCGGTGCTGTTCGCGCCCGAAGTCGCGCGCAGCCTCGTCGGCCACTTCCTCTCCGCGGTGAGCGGCGGTGCGCTGTACCGGCGTGCGAGCTTCCTCGTCGACCACGTCGGCAAGCCGGTGTTCCCATCGTGGATGCAGATCGTCGAGCGACCGCACATCCCGCGCGGACACGGCTCGACCGCGTTCGATTCCGAGGGCGTCGCCACGCGCGATTCGGACCTCGTCCGCAACGGCGTGCTCGCGCGCTACATCCTCGGCAGCTACTCGGCGCGCAAGCTCGGCCTGCAGTCGACCGGCAATGCGGGCGGCGTGCAGAACATCGTCGTGCAGCCGGGCGCGGACGACCTGCCCGCGATGCTGCGGCGCATGGGCAGCGGCCTGCTCGTGACCGAACTCATGGGCCAGGGCGTCTCGCTGATCACGGGCGACTACTCGCGCGGCGCGAGCGGATTCTGGGTCGAGAACGGCGAGATCGCGTACCCGGTGGAGGAGATCACGATCGCGGGCAACCTGCGCGAGATGTACGCGGATGTCGTCGCGGTCGGTCGCGACGTCGACCCGCGCTCGCACCTGCTGACCGGGTCGATCCTGCTGGAGCGCATGACGATCGCGGGTGAATAGCCCGCCGCGTGGCCGCGCAGGCATGACTTCCGCGCTATTGTGGACGCGTCGGCGCGCACCCAGATTGGATACCGCCACCCAACGCGGAGAGAGCGCATGAGCGAGCACCAGAACGACACGGGCAGCGGCACCGCGACCACCGTGCCCGAAGCGACCCAGCCCCCGGTGCCTTCGAACGACGACCGCACCTGGGCACTGATCGGCCACCTGTCGGCGTTCAGCGCGTTCATCACCGGCATCGGTTGCGTCGTCGGCCCGCTGGTGGTGTGGCTCGTCAAGCGTGACACGCTGCCGTTCGCGGCCGACCAGGCGAAGGAAGCGCTGAATTTCAACATCACCGCGCTCATCGCCGCGGCCGCCTTGTGGGTCGTCACGATCGGCACGTTCTTCATCGGCGCGCTGCTCACGGTGCCGATCGGACTGTTGCTGTTCGTCGCCTGGTTCGTCCTGACGATCGTCGCCGCGGTCAAGGCGAACGAGGGTGTCGCCTATCGCTACCCGTTCGCGCTGCGCCTCGTAAAGTAGATTGCCTGGCCAAGGGCGCGTCCTACCGGGTGGACGCCCCGTGGACGCGCCGCCGTCCCGTGCGGTCGTTAGGTCACGGGTCGAACCCGTCGACGAAAAGGCGTTCGCCCTCGACGGTCCAGAGTTCCAATCCGTGGTGGGCATCGTCGGCGGTGAAGTAGATGCGGTGCCTTGTGCTCATCGGCGTGATGCGCGACCAGCTCGGGCCAGGAAAGATGTCACGGACGAGCCGAGTGCCGGAGTCCGACCCATCGGTCTCGCATAGTTCCGTTCCGGTGTCCGCCGCCCAGCACGTGTAGACGGTGCGGTCATCATCGTAGGCGGCGAAAAGCTCGGCCGTCGGCTGCCAAGCGGATCCACTCGCGACGTGCTGCGTTCCGGCCGCGGTACCATCGGATGTATAGAGCATTCCGACTGCGCCCTCGCTGGCGGGCGAAACAGCGAACCGCACGCCTGATCGGCTCGGCGAAAGCAGGGAGAATCGCTGCACGGGGTCGGCAGCTCCGCCGCGGGTGAGAAGCAACGCCGGTGCGGAGCCTGCGGCCGTGTCGTAGCACCACAGGCTGTAGACCCCGTCCTTGAATGTGACGAAGAGCAGGCGATCGCCGAAGAATGCCATCGACAAGAGGTTGGACCCAGGATGTCCGAACGGCGTAACGGCGCGCGTTCCCGCGCGGGTAGCGTCGCTGACGTAGATCGAACATACGTCCGACGCATCGCACGCAGGGAAGTAGATCTGGCCGTCGCGCTCGATCGCGACTGCTGTCTGTGGGGTCAGCGTCTGGATGAGCCGGAACGTACCTGCGGCGGTGCCATCGCTACGCCAGAGTTCCCAACCGGACAGTCCGGTCGCGTCGGCGAAGAACACAGCCGCACCGCCTGCGTCGCCGACGGACGCGAAGGCCCCGTACAGGTCCTGCGTGAGTATCGTGCCGTGCGAGAGCGTCGCGTCGAGTCCACACAGGCCGGCCCCCATCGCGCAACTGAAGATCGCATTGCGCCCCGCCAAGGACGTGAAGCCCTGGAAGAAGTACGCATCGGAGCTGGCCACCGGGGTGACGTGCTGGAGGCCGGCATCCGCGACATAGATCATCGCGTCTTCGTACGACGCGAAAATGGCACCGCCGTCCATGCCGGGAGCTGCGGCGCCGATTCTACCGCCATAGACGGTCGCCGATAGGCCCCTGGTGCCGTTGGCGGTGCCGTCGGACATCCAGAGGCGGTTCGGTGGGTTGAGGGGTACGGTCCAGTCGTTCACGTTCCAGAAAAGCAAAGAACGGCCGTCGCTGTTGGAACGACTTGCGGAAGTGCTTTCGTCAGCCGGCATCGCATCGCCGGTCGTTTCCCACAACCGTGCGGCCTGCCGCGTACCGGATGCCGTGCCGTCGCTGCTCCAGATGTCGGATGCGTTCGACGGATCGGAACCGAAGCTGCGGATCGCGTACACCCGCGCCTGCAGGATGGCGGCGTCATCGAGAAGGAGTCCATCGCTCGCCGCCACGCGGTGCGTTCCGAGATCAGTTCCGTCGGTGACCCACATCGGGCCCGGGGTCGCCGGCGAGTCGGTCACCGCAGAAAATACCAGACCGCCGGCGACGCGGCGAAACGTGGAATACGGCCTGACGACGCCTTCCGGGGTCATCACCACTCGCGTGCCCGCCGTCGTGCCATCGCTGCGCCAGAGTACGTCCGATCGGAATACCAGGTTCGCGCCGTATGCCGCGATGTCTTCGACCGCGTTTGCGCCCGGATCATTCGAGAGAGCCGCGACCAGCGACACGCCCCCCGGTGTCGGCGTGCTGCGCCAGAGCGTCTCCGGATGCGGGAACCCTGTGGGGGAAAGCACGAAATAGATGTCGGACCCCATGCCGGCGACGCGGCAGTCGAGCGTGCCGCCGGCGACGTCGGACAGCCGAACGAGTTCGGCACCCGCGAACGAATAACGCCAGAGGCTGCGCGCGCCCGAGTCGACGACGAATGCCCAATATCCGCCGTCGTACGCAATCGTGCAGGCGGCCTCGGCGTGCAATGCGGGATCGAGCACGCGCACCAGATGCGTGCCCTCCGGTCGTCCGTCGCTGCTCCACAGTGTGGTGCCGTCGGGGCCGTCTGCAAGGAAATAAAGTTTCCCCTGATCGACGGCGAGCGACGCGCCGAGCACCGTACGCTGCGCTCCAAGAACGGTGTCGAGCGGCACCGTGCCGGCCACGGTGCCGTCCGAAGTCCACAACTTGCGGTCCGCCCAGGAGACGAAAAGCAGCCGATCGCCCACGACGCGCGCGATGTCGCGATCAGCACCGGCCCAGCTCGGCGACGACGTTATGGAAGTCACTACGTGCGTGACCGAGTCGAGCGCGTACAGTCCCATGCTGCCGCCTGCGACGTCGGCGACGAAGTAGACCGTGCGGGTGCCGGCGAAGATCAGGCCGGCTCGCGGATTTGCGGAACCGGTACCGGCGACGACATCCGCTTCCAGTCGGACATTGGTCGCGCCGTCGAAGGAAAATAGCTCGCGCCCGGATTCGGGGGTCGTCGCGGCGAAATAGATGCGTCCATTGCCTGCCGTGAAGCCTCCAGGGCCAGCGAGGCCGGCTGCGGGGGTCGTGTTGATGTCGCGCACCATGTGCGCGACCAGCGGCTCGACCGCGGCGTGCGAAGTGGACGCGAGCGCAAGCCACGACAAGATAGCGCCAAGGCGCGGTAGGCAGGACTTGGCCACGATGGCAATTTTTCGCTGGGAGACAATGCCGAAGAGTATACGGGAACCGGCGGCGCGAGTCGTCAGGCCGAGCGCTGCTGGACGAACCGGGCGAGATCGCGCAGCGCGTCGACGCGCGCGTCGAGCCGTTCGACCGCTCCGATCGCGCGCGCGGTCAGCAGCTCGAGCTCCGCACGCGACGCGTCGACGCCGAGGATCGCCGGATAGGTCGGCTTGTTCGCCGCGACGTCCTTGCCGGCGGTCTTGCCGAGCTGTGCGGTGTCGGCTTCGATGTCGAGCAGGTCGTCGCGGATCTGGAACGCGAGCCCGATCGCGTGACCGTAGGTCTCGAGCGCGTCGAGCGCGCTCGCGTCGCGCACCCCCGCGGCGAGCGCGCCCAGGCGCACCGACGCGCGGATGAGCGCGCCAGTCTTGTGCACGTGCATGCGTTCGAGCTCCGCCGCACCGAGCGCGTGGCCGACCGCGGCGAGATCGAATGCCTGGCCCCCCGCCATGCCGTGCGAGCCGCAGGCACCGGCGAGCGCGCGCAGCATCGCGAGGTGGTTGGCCGGATCGGCGGCGAGCGCCGGGTCGTTCGCGAGCACCTCGAATGCGAGCGCCTGCAGTGCATCGCCTGCGAGGATCGCCATCGCTTCGCCGAACACGATGTGGCAGGTAGGCCGGCCGCGCCGGAGGTCGTCGTCGTCCATCGCCGGCAGGTCGTCGTGCACGAGCGAGTAGGCATGGATGATCTCGACTGCGGCGGCCGACGCGTCGAGGCGATCCGGAGTGGCGCCGAACGCGATGCCGGTCGCGTAGACGAGCAGCGGCCGCAGCCGCTTGCCACCGCCGAGCACGGCATAGCGCATCGCGCGATGCAGCTCGACCGGCGGCTGCGCCTCGTCGGGCAACGCGCGCGCGAGCGCTTCGTCCGCACGTGCGGACAACGCCACAAGTTCAGGTGTCAGCTCGTTCACGCGGGAAAGATGCTCTCGATGAAGTGTGTGGCGAGCCGCATAGGGGGCAGCTTACGCAGGAAGGATGCCCTTGATGAAGAGTGCGGCCATGGATGGCCGCTCTGGACTTCAGGGATGCGCAGCCTTCCAATCGAATGTCGACGCATCGTCGAAGCCGCGATCATGGACGATCGCAGAGGTCCCCTGATCGCAAAGACTACGGCACGTCGGGATCGAAGGGTTGCGCGTTCTCCGGCGCCGCCGGATCCAGCAACTGGCTCACGCGCAGCTTGGCCTGGTCGAGCGCGCCCTGGCAGTTGCGATACAGCGCGATGCCGCGTTCGAACGACTGCAGCGACTCGTCGAGGCTGAGGTCGCCCTGTTCCATGCGCCCGACGAGCTGTTCAAGTTCGTCGAGGGACTTCTCGAAGTCGGCGACCTGCGAGGTTTCGGCGGCGGGCTTGGGCATGGGCGCGAAAACTAGCTCAGCGCGTCGGCAAGATCAATCGCGAGGCTGTCGCCGTCGCGTCGGGCGCTCCGTTCTGCCGGCAGCCACTCGAAGCGGGCCTCGAGCGGAGCGAGCAGCGCGGCACCGGCCTCGCTGAGCCAGACGTCCGCCACCGCGACGAGCGCGCCATCGGCGTCGAACACGAGCGGAAGGCGGCCTCGTTTCCACGGCGGTACGCCGGCTTCCTGGAACAGGTCGCGCAGTTCCCGCGTGCGTCCGCCGCTCGACAAGCGCAGGCTTTCGCCGCCGCGGCGGAAACGCACCTGCAGCGGCGTCGCGAGCCGAACATCGCCGCCGGCGGCGCGCAGTCGAAGCACGCCGAGATCGAGCGGCAGCGCGAGCGGGCCGCCGTCGAAATCGCCGATCCATTCGAGCGGCGGGAACTGCAACGGCGCGAGCGCGTGCAACAGGTCGCGGTAGCGGCGCACTTCGGTCCCGGGCCAGCGCACGCACGGCTGGCGGTCCTCGCCGGCTTCGCCGAGCTGGCGCACGAGTTCCGCGGCCTGGTAGTGGGTCGGTTCGGGCAGGTCGAGCGCGCGCAGCCAGCGGCGCAGCACCGGATCGCGCAGCGCGGTCGGCAGGGCGAGCCACTCGCGGAAGTGGAGCGTGGTCGGATCCAGCCCCTGGATGCGCGCGAGCGCGCGCTCGGCTTCGACGTCGATGAATTCGGCCGCGGCACGCGCCCACGACGCGCTCTGCGCGATGCTGCTTTCGGCCTCGGGCCAGCGCGCGGTGATGCGCGGCAGCACCTGCATGCGCAGGTAATTGCGATCGATCGTCTGGTCGGCGTTGCTCGGATCGGCGATCCAGCTCAGGCGATGCTGCTCGGCGTACTCGCGCAGTGCCGCGCGCGGCAGCAGCAGCAGCGGCCGCCAGGCGAGGCCGCGGCCGAGGCGGCGCAGCGGGCGCATCGCGCCGATGCCCTCGGGCCCGGCACCGCGAAGCAGTTTGAGCAGCACCGTTTCGGCTTGGTCGTCGCGATGGTGGGCGAGCGCGACGATCTCCCCCGGCGTGAGCAGCGTTTCGATCGCCGCATAGCGCGCCCGGCGCGCGCTCGCCTCGAGGCCGAGGCCGGGGCTGCGCACGACGTCCACCACGCGTACCACGAGTTCGACGCCCAGCGCGTCCGCGAACTCGCGGCAGCGGCGCGCCCATGCCTCGCTGTCCTCGTTCAGACCGTGGTCGACGTGCACCGCGCGCAGGCCGCGCGCACGCACCGCCGCGGATTGCGCCAGCGCATGCAGCAGCACCATCGAGTCGAGCCCGCCGCTGAAGGCCGCGAGGATCGGCGTCTGCGGCAGCTCGGCAAGCGCCGATTCGAGGAGGTCGCGGATGCGGCGGCTGGGGGTCATGCCGGCGATCCCTGCGTCAGGCCCAGGAACAGACCACCTTGCCGCAGTTGCCCGAGTCCATGAGGTCGAAACCCTTCTGGAAATCGTCGATGTGGATCTGGTGCGTGAGGACCTTCTGCAGCGGGAAGCCGGAAAGCACCATCTGCGTCATCTTGTACCAGGTCTCGTACATGCGCCGGCCGTAGATGCCGTGCAGGGTAAGGCCCTTGAAGATGACCTTGTCCCAGTCGATGCCCGCGCCGTTCGGCAGCAGGCCGAGCAGCGCGACCTTGCCGCCGTGGTACATGCAATCGAGCATGTCGCTGAACGCGCGTGGATTGCCGCTCATCTCGAGGGCGACGTCGAAGCCCTCCATGTGCAGGTCCTTGACGACGTCCTTGAGCGACTGCTTGGACACGTTGACGACCCGCGTCGCGCCCATGTCGGCGGCGAGCTTGAGGCGGTAGTCGTTGACGTCGGTGACGACGACGTTGCGAGCGCCGATGTGCTTGCAGATGCCGGCGGCGATGATGCCGATCGGCCCCGCGCCCGTGATCAGGACGTCTTCGCCGATGACGTCGAATTCCAGCGCGCAGTGCGCCGCGTTGCCGTACGGGTCGAAGAATGCGGCGAGTTCGCTCGGGATCTGGTCGGGGATCGGCCACAGGTTCGACGAGGGCACGGCGACGAATTCGGCGAACGCGCCGTTGCGATTGACGCCGATGCCGATCGTGTTCGGGCACAGGTGCTGCTTGCCCGCGCGGCAGTTGCGGCAGACGCCGCAGACGATGTGGCCCTCCGCCGACACGCGCTGGCCAAGGCTGTAGCCGCGCACGCCAGGGCCCATGTCGACGACGCGACCGACGAATTCGTGGCCGATCACGAGGCCGGGCTTGATCACGCGCTGCGACCATTCGTCCCACTTGTAGATGTGCAGGTCGGTGCCGCAGATCGCGGTCTTCTCGAGTTTGATCAGCACGTCGTTCGGGCCGATCTCGGGAACCGGGACTTCCTCCATCCAGATGCCGCGCGCGGCCTCGCGCTTGACCAGGGCCTTCATCATCTGCGACATGGACGTACTCGCTCGGTGCCGGGTGGCGAACCGCGGGATTATACGTCGGGCGCGCTCGCGCGGCGCAGCCCGTCTCGGCCTTGCGCCGGGATTCGCTGCAAGGTGACGCCGCACCATGGGCACGCGTGGCCCACGTCGACCGCGGCGGCGCACCGTTCAGGCGACGCCGCATCCCGCACTCGGGCGACGCATGCGGTGGCGCCGCGCCCCGTCACACGCGCGCGTGCCGCAGGCGCAACGCGTTCGCGACGACCGATACCGACGAGAGGCTCATTGCGGCCGCGGCGATCATCGGCGACAGCACGACGCCGAAGAGCGGATACAGCACGCCTGCCGCAAGCGGCACGCCCGCGGCGTTGTAGACGAAGGCGAACGCGAGGTTCTGGCGCATGTTCGCGACTGCGGCGCGCGAGATCGCGCGCGCGCGCGCGATGCCGCCGAGGTCGCCGCGCACGAGCGTCACCTGCGCGCTCGAGATCGCCACGTCCGTTCCACTGCCCATCGCGATGCCGACGTCGGCCGCCGCGAGCGCCGGTGCGTCGTTGACGCCGTCGCCGGCCATCGCGACGCGGCGCCCCTGCCGGCGCAGCTCCTGCACGAGCGCGACCTTGTCGCGCGGTCGCAGGTCGCCGCGCGCCTCGTCGATACCGAGTCGCCGCGCGACGGCTGCCGCGGTCGCGGCGCCGTCGCCGCTCGCCATGACGATGCGCACGCCGCTGTCGCGAAGCGCCTGGATCGCCGCCGGCGTCGACGGCTTGATCGGGTCGGCCACTGCGAGCAATCCGGCGAGGCGGCCGTCGACGACCAGATGCATCACGCTGGCACCGTCCGATCGCAGCGCATCGGCATGCGCCGACAATGCCGAGCCGTCGATGCCCCGTTCGCGCAGGAGTTCGGTGTTGCCGAGTGCGACATCGCGTGCGCCGATCCTGCCATGCACGCCGACGCCTGCGCTCGATTCGAATTCCTGCGCGGTCTCGAGGCTGAGCGCCCGCGCACGCGCTTCGGCGACGATGGCCGTCGCGAGCGGATGCTCGCTGCCCTGTTCGAGACTCGCGGCGACGCGCAGCAGCTCGTCGGCCGACCAGCCCGGCGCCGGCACGGCCTCGCGGAATCGGGGGCGGCCTTCGGTGAGCGTGCCGGTCTTGTCGACGACGAGCGTGTCGATGCGGCGCAGCGTCTCGATCGCTTCGGCATCGCGGAACAGCACGCCTGCTTGCGCGGCGCGACCGCTGGCGACCATCACCGACATCGGCGTGGCGAGTCCGAGTGCGCACGGACAGGCGATGATCAGCACGGACACGGCGTTGAGCACGGCCCAGGTCCACGACGGCGCGGGGCCGAACACGCCCCATGCGACGAACGTCGCGACCGCGACACCGAGCACGGCGAGCACGAACCAGACCGCGACGCGGTCGGCCATGCGCTGGATCGGCGCACGCGAGCGCTGTGCCTGCGCGACGAGCTGCACGATCTGCGACAGCACGCTGTCAGCGCCGACGCGCGTTGCGCGCACGACGAGGCTTCCGCTCGTGTTGAGCGTCGCACCGATCACGCTGCTGCCGGGGACCTTCTCCACCGGCAGCGGCTCGCCGGTCAACATCGATTCGTCGACGGCGGAGCGGCCCTCGACGACCTCGCCGTCGACCGCGACCTTCTCGCCGGGCCGCACCCGCACGCGATCGCCGACGACGATGTCCGCGATCGGAACGTCCTCCTCGTCGCCGTCGGCGCGCAGGCGCCGTGCCGTCTTCGGCGCGAGCCCGAGCAAGGCCCTGATTGCCGCGGATGTCTGCGAGCGCGCGCGCAGCTCGAGCAGCTGGCCGAGCAGGGTCAGCGACACGATCGTCGCCGCGGCTTCGAAATAGACGCCGACGCGGCCGTGTTCGTGGAACGACGCCGGAAACAGGTCCGGCGCGAGCAGGGCGACGACGCTGTAGCCCCAGGCGGCGCCGACGCCGATGCCGATCAAGGTCCACATGTTCGGGCTGCGGTTGCGCAGCGATTGCGCGCATCGCGCGAGCAGCGGCCAGCCGGCCCACAGCACGACCGGCGCGGACAACGCGAACTCGAGTGCGCTGCGCCACGTCGCCGACGGCAGCAACGCATGGCCACCGCCCATCGCGAGCACGAATGTCGCGAGCGACAGCGGCAGGGTCAGGAAGAAGCGCCGCGAGAAGTCGCGCAGCTCCGGATCGTCGCCCTCATCGAGGCGCGGCATCTCCGGTTCGAGCGCCATGCCGCAGAGGGGGCAGGTTCCAGGACCGACCTGGCGCACGTCCGGATGCATCGGGCACGTATAGATCGCGTCCGTCGACGGCGGCGGCGAAGCGGCAGCGGAACGAGGCGCGGAGAACGACGCGGGGTCGGCGACGAACCGTTCGCGGCAGCGCGCGGAACAGAAGTGCCATGTCGTCCCGCCGTGCTCGGCATGGTGCGGCGTCGCCGCCGGATCGACCTGCATGCCGCACACGGGATCGCGCACGGTCGCCGTGCCGGCCGGGGTCGAGTGCCCGGCACAACACGCGTGCTTCGGCGCAGCCGCGCCGGCGCCATGCGAATGCGCGTGCGCGCCGGCCGTCACCGGGGTTCCGTTCGACGTCGGGTTCATGGTGTCTCCTTGTCGCCGAGCGCGGCGAGAATCGGGCAACGGTCGAGCGGGCCGTGGCCGGGGCACGCGTCGACGAGCTTCCTCAGGCCGCGCTGCACGCGGCGTAGCTCCGCGATGCGCCGCTCGACGTCGGCGAGCCGCGCCTCGGCGCGCTGGCGCACGCCCTGCGTACCGTGGCCGCCGTCGGCGGAGAGGGCGAGCAGGTCGCGGATGTCGTCGAGGCTGAAACCGAGTTCGCGCGCGCGCCGGATGAAGCGAAGCCGCGTCGCGCTCGCGAGATCGTAGTGCCTGTAACCGCTCTCGCTGCGCGCCGGCGCGGTCAACAGTCCCTCGCGCTCGTAGTGACGCACCGTATCGATGCCGACGCCGGCGGCTGCGGCGAGGCGGCCGATGGTGAACGAAGATGGATGGCGGATGTTCATGGGTGCAGCGTAAACCCTGGACCCGGGTCCGGAGTCAAGCGCCTTCGGCACCCGCAGGCAAGTGAGAACGGGTCGTCTTGTGCGGCTGCGGCATTGCGCGGACACTAAAGCCCTGTGCCATGCAAGTGGCATAGGGGGGAATCGACGGGGGGTCGATGGCTATTCTTGATTTTCTGAAGCGTCTTTTCGGCGCGGGCGGCAGCGAGCCGCGTCCGCCACCGCAGCGCCGAGCCGGCCCGCGCCTCAACGCGCGTGGCGGCATGCGCGTGCTCGTCGTCGACGATTCGACCACGGTCGTGACCCTGCTCGGCCGCATGCTGAGGCAGAACGGCTACGTCGTGCTCGACGCGTTCGATGCCGAGAAAGGGATCGAACTCGCGCTTGCCGAACGTCCGGACCTCATCTTCCTCGACATCGTGCTCCCGGGCATGAGCGGTTTCGCCGCGCTGCGCCAGCTGCGTCGCCAGCCCGCGACGCGCGACATCCCGATCATCATGATGAGCGGCAACGAACAGGCGACCGAGCAGTTCTACGCTCAGCGCATCGGTGCCGACGACTTCATGAAGAAGCCGTTCTCGCGCTCGGAAGTCTTCATGCGCATCGAGAACCTGCTCGACGTTTCGCTGCTGCCGCGCCGCCACTACATGCACGCGTCGGCGCAGAACGCGACGTCGGAGTCGTCGACGTTCCCGTGATTCGCGCGCAGGCCGGGCGCGGTGGTGGCACCCTACGCGCGGCATGAATCGAACAGACCGGCGACCTCGCGCGATCTTTCTCATGGGCCCGACGGCGAGCGGCAAGACCGCGCTCGCCTGCGCGCTCTCGGAACGGTTCGATCTGGAACTCGTGAGCGTCGACTCCGCGCTCGTCTATCGCGGCCTCGACATCGGCGCGGCGAAGCCGGACGCGGCCACGCTCGCGCGCCATCCGCACCGGCTCGTCGACATCCGCGACCCGGCGCAACCGTACTCGGCGGCCGACTTCCGCGCCGATGCGCTGGTCGCGATGGACGAGATCACGCGCTCCGGACGCGTTCCGCTGCTCGTCGGGGGCACCGGCCTGTACTTCCGCGCGCTCGAACACGGGCTTTCGGCATTGCCGGACGCCCACGCGGGAACGCGCGCCCGACTCGCGCGCGAGGCGGCCGAGATCGGTTGGGCGGCCATGCACGAGCGACTGCGGCGGCTCGATCCCGTCGCCGCCGAACGGATCGGGGCCGCCGATGCGCAGCGCATCCAGCGCGCGCTCGAAGTGATTGAATTGAGCGGGCGGCCGCTGTCGGCGCAGCAGGACGGATATCCGCTGCGGCTGCCGTGGCGCGTCCTCAAGCTCGCGCTCGTCCCGGGCGATCGCGCGCGCCTGCATGCGCGGATCGAGCAGCGGTTCGATGCGATGCTGCGCGAAGGCTTCCTCGACGAGGCGGGGCGCCTGCGCGCGTCCGCAACCTGGGATGCCGACCTTCCGGCGATGCGCGCGGTCGGCTATCGCCAGGCGTGGCCCTACCTCGCCGGGGACATCGACGAGGCGACCTTTCGCGACCACGCGATCGCCGCGACGCGCCAGCTCGCCAAGCGCCAGATCACGTGGTTGCGAAGCGAGCTCGATGCGCGCTGGTTCGATCCCGATGACCGCTCGTTGACCGACGAAGCGCACATGGCGCTGGCGCTGTTCGGCCTCCGGGAGCGCCTTTTCTCATGATCTGTGCGCGCCGTCGTTTTCTTTTGCGGGAACAAATCGTTAAGATGCTCGAAACTGAATGCGGGTTGAATCGGACGTGACGCGCGGCTGGGGTAGCGGTCACACGGCCTTTTGCCGGTTCGGGGTTCTCGGTGCAGGAGAAGAAGACCATGTCCAAGGGGCAGTCCTTGCAGGATCCGTTTCTGAACGCGTTGCGCCGCGAGCGCATCCCCGTATCCATCTATCTGGTCAACGGCATCAAGCTGCAGGGCACGGTCGAATCGTTCGACCAGTTCGTCGTGCTGCTGCGCAATACGGTGAGCCAGATGGTCTACAAGCATGCGATCTCGACCGTGGTGCCGTCGCGCAACGTGCGCGTCGGTGGCCCGGACGGGCACGCTGCCCACGCGGCGCCGTCGCCCGAACCGCACGAGGAAGGCGAGGGCGCGTGAGCGCCCGGCCTTGAAGCGCGCCGAGCCGGCCGCATTCACGGACTTCGCCCGGTCGATGCCGCATCGGGGTCGTCCGTCGCTGTCATGACCGGGCGGTTCCGGGCGGGTTGGTGAGCGCAGCCGCGTTCCCGATCGACCGGTTCGCGTCGTCGGCGTGCGCCTCGCATGCGCCGGGCGCACCACCGGGGCACCCACCCCAGACCTCGAGGTCACTCCCCTGTTCGAACGATCCAGAAAAGGCGAGCGCGCGCTGCTGCTGCAGCCGCAAGCTCCCGGTCGCGCCGATCCGCTCGCGCTCGATGAGTTCGCCGAGCTCGCACGCTCCGCCGGGGCGACGGTCGTCGGCACCCTGACCGCGCGCGTCGAACGGCCCAATCCGCGCTACTTCGTCGGTACCGGCAAGGCGCAGGAGCTGCGCGACCACAAGCTCGCGCTCGACGCCGACATCATCCTCGTCAACCATGCGTTGAGCCCGGTGCAGGAGCGCAATCTCGAGAAGCTCACCGAGTGCCGCGTGGTGGACCGCACCGGCCTCATCCTCGACATCTTCGCGCAGCGCGCGCGCTCGCACGAAGGCAAGCTTCAGGTCGAGCTCGCCCAGCTCAAGCACATGTCGACGCGCCTCGTGCGCGGCTGGACCCACCTCGAGCGCCAGCGCGGCGGTGCGATCGGCCTGCGTGGTCCCGGTGAAACCCAGCTCGAACTCGATCGCCGCTTGCTCGCCGAACGCGTGAAGCAGTTGCAGAAGCGCATGGAGAAGGTCGAGACGCAGCGCGCGACCGCGCGCCGCTCGCGCGAGCGCAACGAGCTGCCCGTGGTCGCGCTCGTCGGCTACACGAATGCCGGCAAGTCGACCTTGTTCAACGCGCTCACGGGTTCGGCCGTGTATGCCGCGGACCAGCTCTTCGCGACGCTCGATCCGACCCTGCGCCGGCTCGACGGGCTCGACTGCGGGCCGGTCGTGCTCGCCGACACGGTCGGCTTCATCCGCGATCTGCCGCACGACCTCGTCGCGGCTTTCCGTTCGACGCTCGCCGAAGCGCGCGAAGCGGACCTGCTCCTGCACGTCGTCGACGCGTCCGACCCGGAACGCGACGAGCGCATCCTCGACGTCGAGCGCGTGCTCAAGGAGATCGGCGCGGATGGGCTGCCGCAGATCCTCGTCTACAACAAGATCGATCTGCTCGACGCCGGAGCCGACGCCCACGCGGACATCGAGCACGGCGTGCGGTCGACGACGGCGGTACCGGGGGCCGCATCGGCAAATGCCGGGCGGGTGGACTACCTCGACGGCGGCGAATTGCCGCGTGCGTGGGTGTCGGCGGTCAGCGGCGCGGGCATCGACGGCCTGCTGCGTGCGATCGGCGGTCGCCTCGGCGACGAGCGCGTGCGCGCCGAGTTGCTGCTGCCGAGCGACGCCGGTCGCCTGCGTGCGCGCCTGCACGAGCAAGGCCTCGTCGCGGACGAGCGCGTCGACGAGCACGGCTGGCTCATCCGCATCGATGCGCCGCGCGCGCTGGTCGAACCGCTGTTCGGACTGCCCGGCGGCGACGGCGACTGGCTGCGCGCCCGTTTGCTTGCCGCAGCGGATGCCCCTACCTACAATCGGGCGACGACATGATCGGGCTTGCGCGATCGCTCATGGCGCGCTCGTCCGATCGCCGCCCGCGCGATCATCGGTGATCGCCGCCTCGGAGCGGTACTCATGCGCCGCGGCTGCGATGGGCACGCGTCCGGAAAGCGGCCATCGCCGGCCGCACCCTTCGACGAACAACGGTGTCGGCAAGATTGCTGTCAGCGAGGTGTTGGGCAATGGCATGGAATGAACCCGGGAGCGGCAAGCAACGCGATCCGTGGAAGGACGGCGGCGGAAACCGGCCATCGCCCGATTTCGACGCCGTGGCACGCCGCGTGCGGGACTTCTTCAATCGCCTGTTCGGTGGCGGCGGCGGCGGTTTCGCGGTCGCATTGGTCGGTGCGCTCATCGCCTGGTGCGCTTGGGACAGCATGGTGCGCGTCAATGCGAGCGACACCGGCGTCGTGCTGCGATTCGGCCGTTTCTCGCGCCTGATGACGCCGGGTATCAACTTCAAGTTTCCGCGACCGGTCGAGAGCGTCGTGTCGGTGCCGGTCGGCAAGACGCTGCAGACGAACGACCAGGTGCGGATGCTGACCAAGGACGAGAACATCGTGCTCGTCGACTTCAACGTGCAGTACCGGATCAGCGATCCGCAGCTGTTCCTGTTCGGCGTGCGCGAACCGGACGGCACCCTCGGCCAGGCTGCGGAGAGCGCGGTACGCACGGTGATCGGCAGCAGCGACATGGACACGATCCTGTCCGGTCAACGCAGCGAGCTCATGGTACAGGCCAAGCAGCTGCTGCAGGCGAACCTCGACCAGTACAAGGCCGGCCTGTCGATCAGCGAACTCAACTTCCAGAACGTGCGTCCGCCGCAGGACGTCAAGGACGCGTTCGACGACGCCAATCGCGCGCTGCAGGACAAGCAGCGTGCGGAAGAGGAAGCGAAGGCCGATGCGAGCCGCGTGGTGCCCGAGGCGCGCGGCGACGCCGCCGCGGTGCGGGCGGAAGCGGAAGGCTACAAGAGCAAGGTCGTCGCACGCGCCGAGGGCGACGCGCAGCGCTTCAATCTCGTCGAGTCGCAGTACAAGGCGGCGCCCGAGGTCACGCGCAAGCGCCTCTACCTCGAGACGATCGAACAGGTCGTCGGCAACACGCCGAGGGTGATCGACCTGTCGTCCGGCAAGAACATCCTCAACCTGCCCGGAGCGCCCGACGCGCGCGTGCCCGCGGCGACCGTCATCACGCCCGACGCGGGCAAGGGAGGCCACTGATGCGTACCGTACCGGTCGTCGCGTTGCTCGTGGCGCTGCTCGTCGCGGCGAATTCGATGTTCGTCGTCAAGGAAGGGCAGACCGCGATCCTACTGCAGTTCGGCCGCATCGCCCGCACCGGCTACGATCCCGGCCTGCATTTTCGCATTCCGCTCGTGCAGCAGGTGCAGAAGTTCGACAAGCGCGTGCTTTCGCTCGACTCGGCACCCGAGCGCTATCTCACGTCGGAAAAGAAGGACGTCAACATCGACTTCTTCGTCAAGTGGCGCATCGCCGACCCGGCGAAGTTCTTCGTCGCGGTCGCCGGCGACGAGAACAACGCGCAGCGGCTGGTCGTGCCGATCGTCAAGGAAGGCCTGCGTACCGCGGTCAATTCGCGCACGCTGCAGGAACTCGTTTCAGGAGGCCGCGCCGACGTGACGCAGCACCTCGTCGCGGACGCGAACGGCAAGACGCAGGGCCTCGGCATCGACGTGCTCGACCTGCGCATCAAGCGCATCGACCTTCCCGAGGATGGCACGGTGATCGGCTCGGTCTACGAACGCATGCGTTCGGAGCGCAAGAAGGTCGCCAGCCAGCTGCGCGCCGAAGGCGAGGAAGCTGCGCGCGGGATCAGGGCCGACGCCGCACGGCAGGTCCAGGTGATCACCGCCGAGGCGTATCGCGACGCGCAGAAGACGCGCGGCGAGGGCGACGCCGCGGCGGCGCAGATCTACGCGGGCGCCTACGGTCGCGATCCCGAGTTCTACGCGTTCTACCGCAGCCTGGAGGCGTACAAGCAGGCGCTCGTCGGTCCGGGTGGCACGCTCGTGCTCGACTCGAAGTCCGAGTTCCTGCACTACCTGCAGGAAAGCAAGTAGCGCGTGGGCGACGCCCTCGCGAGCGCGCTCTGCCTGGTGCTCGTGCTCGAGGGGCTGTTCCTGTTCGCTGCGCCGGACGCCTGGAAGCGCATGGCCGAACAGCTGCAGCAGATCGAACCGCGTCGCCTGCGTCTGTACGGCGGCGGCATGGTCGTGCTCGGGCTGATCCTCCTCCGGATCGTCCACTGACCGCCGTCGCGGGCACGCGTGTGCTCGGCCGCGACACGCACTACAATTCCCGGCTCAGCACGGCGACCCGGCCCGGTCCGGCATCGCCTGCGTCGTGCCGTCTCGATACCCTCCGCGAATGCCCGCCCACGGGTTCCGCCGGGGATCGGCGTCCGGTCGCGCGCGTCGTGCCACTCACTCTCGTAGCAGGAACGTTCGCATGGGCAAGTCAGTCGTCATTCTCGGCGCGCAATGGGGCGACGAAGGCAAGGGCAAGATCGTCGACCTGCTCACGCAGGACATCGGCGCGGTCGTGCGCTTCCAGGGCGGCCACAATGCGGGACACACGCTCGTCATCAACGGCAAGAAGACGGTGCTGCACCTGATCCCGTCGGGCATCCTGCGCGACGGCGCGCTGTGCCTGATCGGCAACGGCGTCGTGCTGTCGCCGGCGGCGCTGCAGAAGGAGATCGCCGAGCTCGAGGGCAACGGCGTCGAAGTGCGTTCACGCCTGAAGATCAGCCCGGCGACGCCGCTGATCATGCCGTACCACATCGCGCTCGACCAGGCGCGCGAGAAGGCTGCCGGCGGCAAGGCGATCGGCACCACCGGGCGCGGCATCGGCCCCGCCTACGAGGACAAGGTCGCGCGGCGCGGCATCCGCGTCGCCGATCTGCACTATCCGCAGCAGCTCGGCGAACTGCTGCGTACCGCGCTCGATTACCACAATTTCGTGCTGACGAGGTACCTCGGCGTCGATGCGGTCGATTACCAGAAGACGCTCGACGAGGCACTCGCGTTCGGCGAGTACGTCGAGCCGATGAAGTCCGACGTCGCCGGCGTGCTGCACGACTTGCGCAAGCAGGGCCGCAAGGTGCTGTTCGAGGGCGCGCAGGGTGCGCTGCTCGACATCGACCACGGCACCTATCCGTACGTCACGTCGTCGAACACGACGATCGGTGGCGCGCTCGCCGGTGCCGGCGTCGGCGCCGACTCCATCGACTACGTGCTCGGTATCGCCAAGGCGTATGCGACGCGGGTCGGCGGCGGTCCGTTCCCGACCGAACTCGATGACGCGATCGGCCAGGGCATCCGCGACCGTGGCCAGGAGTACGGCGCGTCGACGGGTCGTCCGCGGCGGTGCGGCTGGATGGACATCGTCGCGCTCAAGCGCGCCGTCGCGATCAACGGCATCAGCGGCCTATGCATCACCAAGCTCGACATCCTCGACGGGATGGACAAGCTCAAGATCTGCATCGCCTACGAATACCGTGGCAAGCGCACGGAGTACGCGCCGCTCGACGCCGCCGGCTGGGAAGAATGCACGCCGGTCTATCTGGAATTCCCGGGTTGGCAGGAATCGACCCACGGCATCACCGAATGGGAAAGGCTGCCACCGGCGGCGCGCGCGTACCAGCGCGCACTCGAGGAGCTGGCGGGCTGCCCGCTCGCGATCGTCTCCACCGGCCCCGACCGCGACGCGAACATCGTCCTGCGCGACCCGTTTGCCTGAGTCCAGCGCGGACGCGACACGGGCGACGGCCGGGACCGGCCGGCCCGGCAAGTGGGTGCGATCGGACTGCGCGACGAAGGCTGCGCGCGCGAAGGGCGGCGTCGTCCATCGCCGTGCCGTGAAGAAAGCCGCGCGTACGCCCGCGGCGCTATCGTTCGGCGACGGGCGTTGCGCTGCGCCTCAGGCGCTCTTCGACTCGCGCTGGGTCCGGAAGCGCTCGAGAGCCGCCTTGAGGGCATCGGTGCGATCGCGCATGAGCTTGAGCTTCACGCGCGCTTCGATCACCTTGAGCTTGAACTCGTCGCGTTCGACCGGCCCCACGACCGCCGTCGCCGACCCCGGGCCCCTGAGGCGGGCCAAGGCCGCGTTCCAGTCGCGCGAGTCGAACTTGGCGGTCATCGAATCGTCCTCACTTGCGGTCACTGCGTTTCGCCCCGATCCTCACGGTCGCGGTGCCAATCTGTCGCACATCGGCACCGCGGACTGTGACGCTCGCCACGGGACGTCATTCAGGCAGGGTGGACGGTAGCATGGGGGCGGCAGGCGGCGGACGTCGATCGCGAGGAGTCGCGCGGACGACCGGCGCAGCGTGTCGCGACGGCCCCGGGAGCAGCAGCGATGGCGAACGAGAGGAATCCACCGACGGCGGGCGTCGATCCGGACGTTTACCGGACCCTGCTCGAATCGACGCGCGCGATCCCGTGGAAGATCGACTGGAGCACGATGCGCTTCGCCTACATCGGGCCGCAGATCGAGGCCCTGCTCGGGTGGGCTCCCGCGAGCTGGGTCACCGTGCAGGACTGGGCCGAGCGCATCCATCCGGACGATCGCGATCGCGTCGTCCAGTACTGCGTGGCGCAATCGCAGGCGGGCGTCGACCACGAAGCCGACTACCGCGCCCTGACGCCGGCCGGCGATTACGTCTGGATCCGTGACGTCGTGCACGTCGTGCGCGACGCCGCGGGTACCGTCGAGGCTCTCGTCGGCTTCATGTTCGACATCAGCGAGCGCAAGCGCACCGAAGAGCGGTTGCTCGGACTGCAGGCCGAGCTGCAGGACCTCTCGTTCAAGGATGCGCTCACGGGGCTCGCGAACCGGCGACGCTTCGACGAAGTGGTCGAGCGCGAATGGGCCGAGGCGAAATCGAATGCGCAGCCGCTTTCGCTGGTCATGATGGACATCGACTTCTTCAAGCAATACAACGACCACTACGGCCATCTGCAGGGAGACGCGTGCCTGAAGCAGGTGGCGGACCTGCTGTTCGGCGCGACGCAGGGTGGTCGGAATTTCCTCGCGCGCTTCGGCGGCGAGGAGTTCGCGCTCGTGCTTCCCGAAACCCGGGCGGAATCCGCGCGGAAGATCGCCACGCGCTGTCGTGACGCGATCACCCGCGCGCGCATCCCGCACGCGGCGTCGGCGATCGGGGAATGCGTCACGATCAGCCTCGGCGTCGGCACGGAGGTGCCGCGCGACGAGCGCGGGCTCATGTCGTTCATCGAGACGGTGGACCGGCGCCTCTACCTCGCCAAGCAGCAGGGGCGCGACCGCATCGTCGCCGAGGGCTGATCGGCTCCGGCCCGCATCCGCGCCTGCGGCTCGTTCCCCGAGCCGGCGCCGTGCGCGCCTGACGCGCTCCGCCATTCACGGCCTGCCCCGAAGGTACGTGGCGAAACCTTGCGCGGTCGCGCGGACCTGCGAGCGCGCTGGAAAACCGTTCGCACGGCGTGAAATCATTTCACACTGCCTCGTCGCGAACGCGCGCTGCGACGCCACGGCATCGCTTGGCATGGTGCCTGCTTCGATGCTCGCAGCTCTCATGCCGGAAGGTCACCACGATGAGCATCGAAGAACTGCAGTTCCGCGGAGCGGGCCGTGTCGAGGCTGTCATGCGCAACGAACCGGAGTACGATTCCGGGACGGCATGCCTCGGTCATACCGCCGAGCGCATCGCGCGACTGCTGCAGTACGAATACGGCGGGGCGCCGCGCGACGACCGTCAGCGCATCTACTTCGTGCCCGATCACACCCTCACGCTCGCCGAAGCGGCGCGACTGGGCATCCGCTCCGAGCTCGACCTTTACGGGGGCGTCGTACCGTACGCCTTCGTCGCCACGCGCGCGGCGACGCATCCACCGGTGTCCGCGGACGCGGTGGTGCCGCAGACCTGGTCGTACGCGCTCGCGCGCATGCTGGCTTCGAGCGTGCTGCGCGGCTACTCGGCGTTCTCCGTCATGGATGCGTGCATCGCCGCCAAGCGCCTGTTGCGCAGCGGCCCGGTGCGCATCCATTGCGGCGACGCCGAGCCGGCGCAGGCGGGCGAGACGCTGTACGACATCGATGCCTGCATCGAGGCGATCGAGGCCATTCCCGTGCTCGAACTCGGCGTGCGCGGCGTCGTCGTCGAGCACGCACTCGCCGAGGAGACCGTGCACGTCGTCGGCAGCGCGCGCATCGGCGCGCAGTCGATCAGCTACGTCGGCACGCGTCGCGCTCCGCGCATCGCGTACGGCCGTGCCGTCCACGCCGGATGCGACCTCGTCGTCGTGCAGGGTGACTTCGCCGCGCTCGACCGCGTCGGGCTCGATGCCGACGAGCGCGCGGCCGTGTTGAAGGCAGCGCACTACGATGCGGCCCTCGCGCACGCGTATCGCCCGTCGTTCGCTTCGCGCCGCTGCTACGACGTCGTGCGCGGTCGCAATGCGCATGACGAGGTGCGCATGGGCGTGTGCGGGCAGCTCTGGCGCTGTTCGGCCGAGAGCCCGGCCGAGGTGGCCGCGATGCTCGCCTTCCGCGACGTGCCCGGGCTCGCGTGCGTCCGGGCGTCGACCTGCGAGGCGATCGGCGAGGTGGACGTTCCCGCGGGCGCGATGGTCTATCATCGATCGTGCGACGACGCCGGCGGCACCGTGACGCGCTACTGCACGATCGACATGCATGCGTCCTGAAGCCACGCTGGGGCCGCACGCGTCCGCCACCGGGACGGTCTCCCCGACGGCCTGCTCCGGACGGCGCAGGCACCGCCCGTCCACAGCGAGGCACGCCATGGAATCCGCCGCACCGACGAAGAACGCGCCGCGCGTCGAGACACTGGGCCAGCTCGTGGGCCAGTTCGCGCACGATCTCAACAACCAGCTCGCGATCGCGCTCGCGAGCGTCGAACTGGCGACGCGGGTCGACGACCGCGACAAGGCTCGGCAGCTGCTCACGCGCGCCGTGGAGGCGATCGAGCGCCAGCGCGTCCTGCTCGAAGCAATGGCGAACGCGTCGGCCGCGAGCGCGCGACCCGAAGTCTGCGACGTGCACGCGCTGCTCGAAGAAGCGCGCATGCGCACGCCCGGACGCATCGTGGTCAAGCCCGCCGCCGCCGACGCGAGGGTGCTGTGCGACCGCGCGTTCCTCCGCGATGCGCTCGCGCATCTGTGTGGGCACGAGCCCGGCGATGGCGTGCTCACGATCGAGACCAGCAATGGCTTCGCCCGGCCATCCGGCCGCGGCGCATCGCTCGTCCTGCTCGTCGCGCCGGTGATGCCGCCAGGTCGTGTCGCGGAGCGTGCGTTCGCGCCGTTCGGCGACGAGGACAACGAGCGCCGGCTCGGATTCGCGCAGATCCACGATACCGTGCGGCGCATCGGCGGCCGCGCCGACTTCGAGCCGTTCACCGACGAGGCATGCGGGCTGCGCCTCGTGCTGCCGCTGGCGGCGGCGGTCCCTTAGGTGCGCCCGCGCGCGGTTCAGTCGGCCTTGTCGTCGTCCGGGCCGCTGCCGACGAGCTCGTCGCCGATGAGGCCCTGCTCGCGATAGCGCAACAGGCGGTTGTAGATCGTCTTCGTCGTGATGCCCAGCGCGCGCGCGGCGCGGCGCTTGTTGTTGCTGCTCGCGGCGAGCGTCTTCAACAGCATCTCCCGCTCGATGTCGTCGAAGCTCATGCCGACCGAGAAGCGGATCGAGCCGTCGCTCTCGGCGATCGCGCGCGGCGCGGCGTCCTCGGCGATCGCGACGATGTCGTGGTCGGCGAGGATGTACGCGCGCTGCACGGCGTGGCGCAGCTCGCGCACGTTGCCGGGCCAGGCGCGTTCAGCGAGCCGGCGCAGGCCGTCCGCGTCGAATGCGCGCGCGGTGCCGTAGCGCTGGTTGAGGCGGTCCAGGAAGTGGCGCGCGAGCATCGGGATGTCGTCGCGCCGCGCGCGCAGCGGCGGGATCGTCAGCGGGAACTCGCTGAGCCGATAGTACAGGTCGGCGCGCAGGTGGCCGTTCGCGACCGCCAGTTGCGGGTCGCGATTCGAGGCGGCGACGATGCGCACGTCGACGGGCACCTCGCGCGCTCCGCCGACGCGCGTGAGCGTGCGCGTCTCGATCACGCGCAGCAGGTAGACCTGCAGCGCCAGCGGCATCTCGGTCACTTCGTCGAGGAACAGCGTGCCGCCCTGGGCCTGCTCGAAGAACCCCGCGTGCGCCTGGGCGGCACCCGTGAATGAGCCGCGCTCGTGGCCGAACAACTGGCTGCTGAGCAGGTCCGGCGCGATCGCGCCGCAATTCACGGCGATGAAGCGACCGCTCCGTGCACTGAGTTCGTGCAGCGCGCGTGCGACGAGCTCCTTGCCGGTTCCGCTTTCGCCGTGCACGAACACGCCGACGTCGAGCGGCGCGACGCGCCGGATCTGGTCGAACAACGCGCGCATCGGCGCGCTCTGCCCGACCATCCCGGCGACCGCGGCGGCCGCGCGCGGCGGCCGTGCCGCGGCACGTTCGCATGCATCGCGCATCAGCCTCGCGAGCGCGTCGAACGGGACGGGCTTGACGAGGTATTCGACCACCGGCTTGCGCACCGCGCGCACCGCGCTCTCGATCGACGGGAAGCCCGTGGCGATAGCGATGCGGCCATGCTCGGCGAGGTCGATCTCGTCGACGAGATCGAGCCCGTTGCCGTCGGGCAGAGACAGGTCGACCAGCAGCAGGTCGAAGCGCGCTTCCTCGACGCAGCGACGCGCGTCGGCGAGGGTCGCCGCGTTCGTGAGGTGGCAGCCCTCGAGCTGCGCGACCTCGGCGACGATGGCGCGGAACGCTTCGTTGTCGTCGACCACGAGGACGCGCGCGGCGTCGTTCAGGCGATCCATCGATGATCCTCTGCAAGCCGATGCGGCGCGTCGCACTGCCCCTCGCGACATCGCGCGACCATACCGCATTCTCCGTCGCGGCGACGTGCACTCGCGTGCGCGCGATTCACGTTCCGTTCGCAAAAAAAGACTGCCCGGGGGCAGTCTCGAAAGGACCGAGGCTCGGATGCGGGGCGCGCGCGGGAAGGGCGGGCCGGGGCATCGGGGGAGGGAAGGGGAACCTCGGTTGCTCCAAAGGGGTGGCTCACATGGCCGCGGCCATGCGCTCATCGAATGTGGTTGCGGCCACCGCATGCGCCGCGAAGTCGACGGAGCGGTCGAGCACCTGCCACCGGTGCACGGCCGAGGCGGGGTAGCGCCACCAGCGCGTCGCGAACTCGCCGTCGCGGTAACGGCCGCGCAAAGGCACGCGGCGCGCGCCGATCGTGAACTGGACGGCTTCACCCTCGCCGGGCAGTCCTTGCGCCGTCGTCATCCAGATCCCCATGGTCGTCTCTCTCCGTCGGACGGATGCAGCCGTCCCCGGCATGGGCCAAGCACGCGTCGTGCCAGCCAGGGGATCGACGCTCGGCGCAGGCAATGGCACGCGCGACGGCGTGCGATCTGCCGCGTGCTTCGTCTCGCGCGCGCCCATCGCGGGAAATTTTTACGCGCTGCGCGAAATTTTTATCGCGATGTCTGCGACGCGATGAATCGGTAAGCTAGTGATCGTCCGCCGGCGCGCCTCGCGCGAGGCATGCCGCCGCGGGCGCATTCGACGAAGGGCACCAGGGGGTTCGCATGGCGACTCGACGCAAGGCGGCTGCCGCGGTCGCGGCCGAGCCGGTCGCGCAGGACGGCGCGGCGGGTTCGACGCGCAAGACGGAAGCTTCCGAAGACATGTTGCGCGAGCTGCTGCGCGTGATGCAGGCCGTGCGCGACGGCAACTTCGGCGTGACGATGCCGGGCGACTGGTCGGGCATCGAAGGCAAGCTCGCCGACGCGCTCAACGACATCGTCATGAACAACCGGCGCATGGCGGACGAACTCGAACGCGTCGGCGAGGCGGTCGGCAAGCGCGGCCGCACGAGCGAGCGCGTCGTCGGCGCGAGCCGGCGCGGCGCGTGGCAGGCGATGGAGCGCTCCGTCAACACGCTCATCGACGATCTGCTGTGGCCGACCGAGCGCATGACGCTCGCGATCTCCGGCGTGGCGCGCGGCGACCTCACGCGCCTGATCGACCTTCAGGTCGACGGGCGCGCGCTCGAGGGCGAGTTCCTGCGTTCGGCCACCATCGTCAACACGATGATCGAGCAGCTGAGCGTGTTCAGCGCGGAGGTGACGCGCGTCGCGCTCGAGGTCGGCACCGCGGGTCGCCTCGGCGGCCAGGCGCAGGTGAAGGGCGTGTACGGCGTCTGGAAGGACCTCACCGATTCGGTCAACCAGATGGCGTCGAACCTGACCGCCCAGGTGCGCAACATCGCCGAGGTCACGATCGCCGTCGCGAGCGGCGACCTGTCGCGCAAGATCACCGTCGACGTGCGTGGCGAAATCCTCCAGCTCAAGGAGGCGATCAACACGATGGTCGACCAGCTGCGCGGCTTCGCGTCCGAAGTCACGCGCGTCGCGCGCGAAGTCGGCACCGACGGCAAGCTCGGCGGCCAGGCGATCGTGCCCGGCGTCGCGGGCACGTGGAAGGACCTGACCGACTCGGTCAACGCGATGGCGACCAACCTCACCTCGCAGGTGCGCAACATCGCCGAGGTGACGACCGCGGTCGCGCGCGGCGACCTCTCGCGCAAGATCACGGTCGACGTGAAGGGCGAGATCCTCGAGCTGAAGGACACGATCAACACGATGGTCGACCAGCTCAACGGCTTCGCCGCGGAGGTCACGCGCGTCGCGCGCGAGGTCGGCACGGAAGGCAAGCTCGGCGGCCAGGCGCAGGTGCCGGGCGTCGCGGGCACCTGGAAGGACCTCACCGACAACGTCAATTCGATGGCGTCGAACCTCACCGGACAGGTGCGCAACATCGCCGAGGTCGCGACCGCGATCGCGAACGGCGACCTCTCGCGCAAGATCACCGTCGACGTGCGCGGCGAGATGCTCGACCTCAAGGAGACGCTGAACACGATGATCGAGCAGCTGCGCTCGTTCGCGTCGGAAGTGACGCGCGTCGCGCGCGAGGTCGGCACCGAAGGCAAGCTCGGCGGCCAGGCACAGGTGCCCGGTGTCGCGGGCACCTGGAAGGACCTCACCGACAACGTCAATTCGATGGCGTCGAACCTCACGGCGCAGGTGCGCAACATCGCCGAGGTGACCACGGCGGTCGCGCGCGGCGACCTCTCGCGCAAGATCACGGTCGACGTGCGCGGCGAGATCCTCGAGCTCAAGGTGACGATCAACACGATGGTCGACCAGCTCAACGGCTTCGCCGCGGAGGTCACGCGCGTCGCGCGCGAGGTCGGTACCGACGGCAATCTCGGCGGTCAGGCGATCGTACCCGGCGTCGCGGGGACGTGGAAGGACCTCACCGACTCGGTCAACGCGATGGCGACGAACCTGACCGTGCAGGTGCGCAACATCGCCGAGGTGACCACCGCGGTCGCGCTCGGCGACCTCTCGCGCAAGATCGTCGTCGACGTGAAGGGCGAGATCCTCGAGCTGAAGAACACCATGAACACGATGGTCGATCAGCTCAACGGCTTCGCCGCGGAGGTGACCCGCGTCGCGCGCGAGGTCGGCACGGAAGGCAACCTCGGCGGGCAGGCGCAGGTCGAGGGCGTGTCCGGCGTGTGGAAGGACCTCACCGACAACGTCAATTCGATGGCGTCCAACCTCACGACGCAGGTGCGCAACATCGCGGAGGTCACGACAGCGGTCGCGCGCGGCGACCTTTCGCGCAAGATCGCGGTCGACGTTCGCGGCGAGATCCTCGAGCTGAAGAACACGATCAACACGATGGTCGACCAGCTCAACGGCTTCGCCGCGGAGGTCACGCGCGTCGCGCGCGAGGTCGGCACCGAGGGCAAGCTCGGCGGGCAGGCGACGGTGCCCGGCGTCGCGGGTACGTGGAAGGACCTCACCGACAACGTCAATTCGATGGCGTCGAACCTCACGACGCAGGTGCGCAACATCGCCGAAGTCGCGACTGCGGTCGCGCGCGGCGACTTGTCGCGCAAGATCGCCGTCAACGCGCAAGGCGAGATCCTCGAGCTGAAGAACACGATCAACACGATGGTCGACCAGCTCAACGGCTTCGCCGCCGAGGTCACGCGCGTCGCGCGCGAGGTCGGCACGGAAGGCAAGCTCGGCGGGCAGGCGACCGTGCCCGGCGTGGCCGGAACATGGAAGGACCTCACCGACAACGTCAACGTGATGGCCGCGAACCTCACCAACCAGGTGCGCGGCATCGTCAAGGTCGTGACCGCGGTCGCGAACGGCGACCTCGGCCAGAAACTCACGGTGGAGGCGAAGGGCGAGGTCGCCGCGCTCGCCGAGACGATCAACAGCATGACCGACACGCTCGCGATCTTCGCGGAACAGGTGACCACGGTCGCGCGCGAGGTCGGTGTCGAGGGACGCCTCGGCGGCCAGGCCAAGGTGCCGGGCACGGCCGGGACCTGGAAGGACCTCACCGCGAACGTGAACCTGCTCGCGGAGAACCTGACCAACCAGGTGCGCGCGATCGCCGAGGTCGCGACCGCGGTGACGCAGGGCAACCTCACGCGTTCGATCCAGGTGGAGGCGCGCGGGGAGGTGGCCGACCTCAAGGACAACATCAACGCGATGATCGGCAACCTGCGCGCGACGACCGAGCGCAACACCGAGCAGGACTGGCTGAAGACGAACCTGGCGCGCTTCAGCGGCATGATGCAGGGGCAACGCGACCTGCTCGAAGTCGTGCGCACCCTGCTGTCCGAACTCGTGCCGCTGGTCGACGCACACCAGGGCGTCATGTACGTGATGCAGGACGACGGCGACGGGTTGCACCTGCAGCAGATCTACGGTTATGCCGACGACCCGCCGGGCGGAGTGCCACGGCGCTACCGGCTCGGCCAGGGGCTCGTCGGCCAATGCGCGCAACTGCGTCGCAGCCTGTTGTTGAACGAGATCGCCGACGAACGCATCCGCATCGCGTCGGGACTGGTCGAGGCCGCACCGCGCAGCGTGATCGTGATCCCGGTGTTGTTCGAGAACGAGGTGAAGGCGGTCATCGAGCTCGCCAGCCTGGCCGAGTTCAAGCCGTCCCATCTCGCCTTCCTCGAGCAGCTGACCGGCAGCATCGGCATCGTGCTCAACACGATCGAGGCGACGATGCGCACCGAGGGCCTGCTGTCGCAGTCGCAACAGCTCGCGGGCGAGTTGCAGGCGCAGCAGAAGGAACTGCAGCAGACCAACGACGAACTCGCGTTGAAGGCGAAGCTGCTCGCGCAGCAGAACGCCGAAGTGGAGCGCAAGAACCGCGAGATCGAGCAGGCGCGCCGTGCGCTGGAGGAGAAGGCCGCCGAACTCGCGCTCGCGTCGCGTTACAAGTCCGAGTTCCTCGCCAACATGTCGCACGAGTTGCGCACGCCGCTCAACAGCATCCTCATTCTCGGCCAGCAGCTCGCCGACAACGTGGAGGGCAACCTCACCGGCAAGCAGGTCGAGTTCGCGAACACGATCCATGCCGCCGGCACCGACCTGCTCAATCTCATCAGCGACATCCTCAACCTGTCGAAGATCGAATCCGGCACGGTCACGGTCGACACCGAGGAGCTCGCCTTCGCGCAGCTGCGCGACATGATCGAACGAAACTTCGCCCACGAGGCCGAGCGCCGGAAGCTGCGGTTCGTCACCCATTTCGACGCCGCGCTCGGCACCAGCATGGTGACCGATCCGAAGCGCCTGCTGCAGGTGTTGAAGAATCTGCTGTCGAACGCATTCAAGTTCACCGACCACGGCACCGTCTCGTGCGACGTGCGCGTCGCGCATTCGGGGTGGAGTGCCGACCATGCGGTCCTCAGCACGGTCCCCGTGGTGGTGGAGTTCGCGGTACGCGACTCCGGCATCGGCATCGCGCCCGAGAAGCAGCGCATCATCTTCGAGGCGTTCCAGCAGGCGGATGCCGGTACGTCGCGCAAGTACGGAGGCACCGGCCTCGGCCTCGCGATCAGCCGCGAGCTCGCGAGCCTGCTCGGCGGCGAGATCCAGTTGCGCAGCGCCGTCGGCGAGGGCAGCACCTTCACGCTCTACCTGCCGCTGCGCTACGTCGGCCCTGCGGTCACGATCGAAGGCGTCGCTGCAAGGCGGCCCTCGGCCCTCGTGCCGCCGCCGCCACAGCTGCCGGCGCCGCGTGCCGAGGAGATCGACGACGACCGTTCGCAGATCGTCGCCGGCGAACCGGTCCTGCTCATCGTCGAGGACGACCCGCACTATGCGAAGGTGCTGCTCGACCTCGCGCGCGAGAACGGCTTCAAGGGTATCGTCGCGATGCGCGGCATCGAGGCGATCGCGCTCGCGCGCAAGTACCTGCCGACCGCGATCTCGCTCGACATCTTCCTGCCCGACGTGCTCGGCTGGACCGTGCTGAGCCGGCTCAAGCAGGATTCGGCGACGCGCCACATCCCGGTGCAGGTCGTCACGATCGAGGACGAGCGCCAGCA
>NZ_DATDMY010000313.1:0-20617 GCF_036518555.1 Dokdonella sp.
GCACGCTGTCGACACTCATCGCCCTCGACGAGCAGGGCCCGCTCGGCGTCACCGAGCTCGCCGGTCGTTTGCGCCAGTCGCACCCGCTCGTGATCGTCTGGATCAGGGAACTGTCGGGATTGTCTCTCGTGGAGCAGACCAGCGATCCGCTGGATCGGCGCCGCACGGTCGTGCGCCTCACCGCGGCGGGGCGGCGGGAGGTCGCGAAGGTGCGTGCCGCGCTGGAGCCGATGGCACGGGCCTCGCGCGAGCTGCTCGCCCTGGCGGGACCCGGCGCATGGGATGCGTTGTGGGCGATGGAGCGCGGTTGTCGCGAGCGGCCGTTCCTCGACCGCTTGCGGGCGGCTGCTTCGAAGCGCGTCGCGCGCGTGCCGCGTGCGCCCGCGAAACGCGCGACGGCGGTTGCGCGCCGCTCTCCGTCCGGCGGCGCGCGCACACGCTGAGGCTGGGTGCGCCTGCTCCGTCGGGTCAGGTCTGGAGGAGGTCGTCGTTGCCCGCTTTCCCCGCAATGCGGAACGGCGGCCGTGTGCGGGCGTCCTCCCGGAATCGCCGAATGCGTCGTCGTCCCTGCGTACGCGCGGATCCACCTCGCTACGATGTCCATAGAGGTCGAGCACGCTTCGGATTCCCGCTTGCGCGGGAATGACGAAGGCGCGCGACCGTATGGATCCTCGCCCTAGTGCAGAGGCGTCATCACCCCGTGGTCGAACGCTGCTGCGGCAGCATCGGGTCCGAGAGGCGCGTTCGCGCTCGGCACGTAGAAGAAGCTCAGCGTCACGGTGACCGGGATCGGGCTCGGATTGGCGATCGTGTAGCGCCACTGGGTGGTGGAGAGGGCGCCGTTCTCCGTGATCGTCGTGGCGGTGCTCGCGCCCGCTGCATTGACGATGCCGCCCGAAAACAAGCTGCTGGACCAGGTCGCCGTCCAGGTGCATCCGTTGTTCGCCGGACAGGTCACGTCCTGCGAAACGCGCTGCGGCAGCAGCGACGGTCCTGCGGGGCCCTGCGGACCCGTCGCTCCCTGCGGACCTGTCGCGCCCTGCGGCCCGGTCGCACCTTGCGGCCCCGTCGCGCCTTGCGGCCCGGTATCACCCTGCGGCCCGGGCACTCCTTGCGGCCCCGGGTCACCTTGCGGTCCGACCGGCCCCGGGTTGCCGTCGAGCGCGAATTGCGCGACCGGCGTCGTCGAGACCGCCTGGCGCGGGTCGAGCACCTGGCCGTTCACGCTGACTTCGAGCCACGACTGCGTGCCGCTGAACGCGCCGGGAAAGGCGAGACTCACGGTGAACAATCCGTCGGTGACCGGGAATTGCGCTTCGTTGACCGGCGCGCCGATCGCATTGCCGCCGGTGGGGGCGTCGAACAGGCGGAACTGCAGGTCGAACGCGCCATTGGCGGGCTGGCCGTTCTGGCTCAGGCGACCCTGGTACGTGAAATCGGGCAGCTGCGCGGTCTGCGCGAAGGCGACTCCGGCGCACGGCAGCAGGGCCAGCGCGGTCCAGCAAAGCAGGTTCTTCATGTTCGTTCCTCGTCGGTCATCGCAGGCGCACGTGCGTCGGCCGTGCGGGTTCGACGAGGTAGGCGCAGGAACGGGGCCGCGGCTATCAAAGGCGCGCACCGTCGACGTGAGCGCATCGACGCGGGTGCAGACGCAGCGCCCGTCGACGACGCGCGCAGGACGTCCTGACGTCGCTCGCCGTGGCGCAGACCGCTATCCTTGTCGATCCGTCGATGGAGCGTGCCGATGTCCGTGCGAATCCTCCTGCTGTCCCTGCTCTTCTGCGCCTGCGTCGCGCACGCGGACGAAACCGTGTTCGACACCCACGTCCATCTTCACGACGCCGAGGCGTCGCTGCGCGCCTACGAGGCCGACGTCGCCGCCGCGAACATCAAGCTCGCGGGTTTCGCCGGTATGTGGTTCGGCGGGCCGAACCAGGCGCTCGCGGGCGATCCGTCGGCGATCCGCAAGGCCGACGACGCGCACATCGCGCTCGCGCACCGGCACCCGGAAATGCTGCCCGTCGCGACCGTGCATCCTTACGATGGCCAGGCCGCGCTCGACGAGATCGCGCGCGTCGCGGCGCGCGGTGTCAAGGTGCTCAAGCTGCATCCGCACACCCAGAAGTTCGATGCCGCCGATCCGCGCGTGCTCGCGCTCGTGCGCAAGGCGGGCGAGCTCGGCATGGTCGTGCTGTTCGACAACGCGAACATCCTGCCCGGCGACAGCGAACGGCTGTTCAACCTCGCGCTCCAGGCGCCGAAGACGAAGTTCATCTTCGCGCACATCGGCGGCATGAACTTCCGTTTCTGGAACATGCTCGCGCTTGCGCGCACCGCGGACAGGTTCTTCTTCGACAACATTTACTTCGACATTTCGGCGACGGTGGTGCTCGCTGCCGATTCGCCGATCGAAGCCGAGTTCGTCTGGACCCTGCGCAACGTCGGCATCGACCACGTGCTGCTCGGTTCCGATTATCCGCAGCTCACGCTCGGCAAGACGCTCGACGCGCTTCATCGGCTCGGCCTCAGCGACGAGGAGCAGGCCAAGATCCGCGTCGACAACGCGCGCAAGCTGTTCGGTCGCTGACTCGCCGCCGTGCCCGAGCGAGCCGGCGGCGCCGCCCGCACGCCGCGTCCGTAACCGCGACCAGGACGATGTCCATGCGCAGGCGGCTCGCGCCGAGCGGTGATCCGCGTGCGGTCGCTAGATCCGGCGCCAGAGGTTGAGCGCCAGGCAGACGAAGCCGACGAGCAGCGCGATCGCGCCGGTGCCGATCACCGGAGGCAGGTTCGCACGCCCCGACAACATGAGCGCGAGACCGGCCATGAACACCGGCAGACCGAGGTTGTGCAGCCAGAAATGCGCCTGCGCGAGGCGCGTGCCGGCCGCCTCGGGGTGCAGGCGGTAGATCACGCCCGCCATCGCGAGCGTGAGCCAGCCTGCGAGCAGGATGTGCGCATGCACGGGCATGAGCGTGAAGTCCTGCGACAGGCCCATGTAGATGCCGAGGCTCGCACCCAGCACGAGATAGGCAAGCGAGATCTTGATGAAGCGCGCGGACATGATCGTTCACTCCCGTGGACGCGGGCAGCCTGCCGCAGTTCGCGTCGGCCGGCAGCCGATGGCGCGCTGCGCCCGGAGTGCGCGACCCGACGCGGCCGCCGGTCGCGGCCACCGTCGCGCGCGGCTTGCCGGCGCGGCCGGTTTGTTGCCTACTGGTGTACCCGGTCAGGTCGAGGCGAACGCGCGGCATGCTGTTCGGTAGCCGACGCGAGGCATGGCACGACGCGCTGGCGCGCATGACGCCGGCAAGGTTCGAAGGCTTGCTGGCGGAGCACTTCCGCGCCGAAGGCTGGTCGGTCGAGCGTGCCGGCGCGCCGCTCGCCGCGCGCATGCACGATGGCGGCATCGACCTTGCGTTGCGCCGTGACGACGGCCGGTTCGTGATCGCGCACTGCAAGCGTTGGAACGCCTACCAGGTGCCCCCGGCCGACGTCGAACGGCTCGCCGAAGCCATGCGATCGGAACGTGCGACGGGCGCGATCTTCGTCACCTGCGGTGAGTTCAGCCATGCCGCGATGCGCGTCGCCCGGCGCCATCGCGACCTCGCGCTCGTCGACGGCACCGTCGCTCGATCCTGGCTCCTGCCGCCGGCGTCGACGGCGGTCGCGCGCACGAATCCCGCGCGGGCCGCAGCCGACCGGCGGCGGGCGCCGTCGCGGCGACGCCGGGCGATGCGCTGGATCGTCGTCGCGCTGGTGGCTGTGCTCGTCGCGACGGCCGCGCTCGTGCCATTCGTTCCCGCGCTCGCCGAACGCGCTGCGGCCGTCCTGCGCTGGGCGCGGATCGCCGATCCGATGCGGCAGATCGATCACGAACGCGCGCGCGAGACGGCGATGAAGCTGGCCGGCGTGCGCTCGGCCTTCTGGCTCGACGGCGACGACTTCGTCGTGATGGTCGCCGGCAGGGGGCGACGCACGATGGCGACGATCGATGCGGTGTGCCGGGCGCTCGAGCCCCTCGGCGATACGCTCGGCGTCGTCGTCAACGTGCAGGACGTGACCGCCACGCGCGTCGAGGAGACGAAGACGCTGTCGCGCAACTGCCGCCTTCCCGAGGGCGAGCGCGCGACCTTCCAGCGGAAGCGCACGATCGGCGCGGAGTAGCGGGTCGCACGGCTTGCGCGTCGACGCTTGCGGGTGGCGCCCGCTGCGCGTGCCGCGTACGTCGTGGATGCAGGCCGCAATGTGCGCAGCGCTTCTTCGCGCGCGCCAGGACCATGCGGCGACGACGACCGAGGGCGCTGCCCGCGCGGTCGATGCAGGACGTCAGCATCGACGTCGCGCTCCGCGCGCGCCGTTCTTCGCCGCGTCATCCTTCCGCGAGCGATTCGTGCACGGTGCCACCGCAGGCCTGGTGCACGCAGTTGCACGGGGGCCTCACGCCCTGGCTCGACTGCTCGGCGCAGGCGGGGGAACAGAATTCGTCGTGGCTCGGTACCGCGCAGCTGCACCACGGGTTCGCACACGATTTCTCGTCGGCATCCATCGCGGGTTCCGTCGGACTGAAGGTGCGAGTACACCACCGCGCGAATGAATAGCGGCCTGCCGGGATTGCGGCGCTGCGGCCTCGCCCCCATCTGCGCCCGATGCACCAGATGTCCCTGCTCGATGCCGGCGTTGCGCTCGTCGACCATCCGGTCGCGCGCATCGACTATTGGCCGCAGGTCTGCGATGCCGCCATCGCCGATGCGTGGTTCGATGCGTTGCGCGCGGGCGTGCCATGGCGCTCGGATCGGCGCATGATGTACGAGCGCGACGTCGCCGTGCCGCGCCTGCTCGCGCACTACGCGCTCGCCGGCGACGACGTGCCCGCGGCGATCCACGCTGCGCTCGCGGCCGTCGCGCGCGTCGTCGAGGCGCCGTTCACGAGCGTCGGCCTCAACCTCTATCGCGATGGTGGCGACAGCGTCGCGATGCACCATGATCGCCTCGCCGAACTCGTTCCGGGCGAGCCGATCGCATTGCTGTCGCTCGGTGCGCCGCGGCACATGACGATCGCGACTCGCCACCCGCCGCGCACGTCCCGCAGGATCGAGCTGCAGCCGGGCAGCCTGCTCGTGATGAACTACGCCTCGCAGCTGCACTACCTGCACGGCATCCCGAAGACGACGTCGAGGGTCGGTCCTCGCATCAGCCTCGCGTTCCGCGTGCGTCCTGCCTGAAGCTCATGGCCCGCCGCGTGGCGTCGCCGCGCGGGATCGTCATCTGCGCGGCCTGGCCACGGCGGTTGCGCATCGCGAGGCGAAAGCCCTTGGTGAAGCGCAGTGTCTTGCTTTGCATGCGTGCCTCCAGGTGTGCCAGGCGCCGGGTGGATCGCGCCGCTTCATGAGATCGGCGCGGAAGCGCGCGAACGCTTCCTCGCCGCGCGCGCCGATGCGCGCGCGCAGTACGTACGCGGGGTGGACGGTCGCGAGCGCCCACCGGCGCTGGTCGGGTTCGACGCATTCGCCGTGACGCTGCATGAGCCGGAAGCCCGTCCAATCACGACGGTCGCCGCGTCGCTTCACCAACACCGTCTGTGTCGCGGGTCGCCACAGGTCGCACGCGCGACATGCATGCGCTGACCTCTTCCGCGCGGCACAGCGACGGCGGTTTGCGGGATCGCGGCATGTTCGGCGTTGCGCCAGTGCCGCGCAGCGTGTGTGCGTCGGCCGACTGAACCCGCGCCAACGTCGGTATCCGCGTTTCATTGCGGCATCGCGCGCGCATGCCTACGCTGCCGTCATCGCCCTGCGGAGGAACGCCATGGCTCGCCCGATCTGGAACGGCACGCTCTCGTTCGGCCTGCTCAACATTCCCGTCGCCGTCGTGAGCGGCGAACGGTCGACCGACCTGCATTTCCGCATGCTCGATTCGCGCGACAACAAGCCGATCCGCTACGAGCGCGTCAACGCCGATACCGGCCATGAAGTACCATGGAAGGACGTCGTGAAGGCGTTCGAGTACCGCAAGGGCAGCTACGTCGTGCTCGAGCCCGAGGACATCAAGGGCGCCGCGCCGGAGAGCCACGAGTCGGTGGATCTCGAGACCTTCGTCGAAGCCGACGCGATCGGACCGGAGTACTTCGAGAAGCCGTACTATCTCGTGCCGGGCAAGCGTGCCGAAAAGGGCTACGTACTGCTGCGCCAGACACTCGAGAAGACCGGCCGGATCGGCATCGGCCGCGTCGTGATCCGGACGCGCGAATACCTCTGCGCGGTGCTGCCGCGCGGCAAGGCGCTGCTGCTGAACCTGCTGCGCTATCCGTCGGAAGTGGTGCCGCTGAGCGAGTACGACTTCCCCGCGACCGCCAAGCGCGTGACGCGCAGCGAACTCGCGATGGCGGAGAAGCTCGTCGAGACGTTGTCGGGCGAATGGAAGCCGGCCGACTTCAAGGACGAGTTCCGCGAACGCCTCGAAAAGGTGATCGCGAAGCGCCTCAAGAGCAAGCACACGGTCGATGTCGAACCCGAGGACGAGGCGCCCGAGCCGGCATCCACCAACGTCGTCGACTTCGTCTCCCTGCTCAAGCAGAGCCTCGCCGAGGGACGACGCGCACCTGCGGCGAAGAAGAAGGCACCGGCGAAGCGGGCCGCGAAACGGAAGCCGGCCGCCAAGAAGAAGGGGGCGAGGAAGCGCGCCTGATGCCGCGACGCGACGGACGGTATTCAGGTCCGCACGTCGATACTTCGGCTCCAACGGAGGCGGCCATGGCTCTCGCCGAGTACAAGCGCAAGCGCAACTTCCGCTCGACGCCCGAGCCGTCGGGCGGCGGCGGTCGCGGACGCGGTATCTTCGTCGTCCAGTTGCACCATGCGAGTCGGCGCCACTACGACTTCCGCCTCGAGTACGCGGGTACGCTCAAGAGCTGGGCCGTGCCGAAGGGACCGAGCTTCGATCCGAAGGTCAAGCGCATGGCCGTGCAGGTCGAGGATCATCCACTGTCCTACGCGGACTTCGAGGGCGATATCCCACAAGGCAATTACGGCGCCGGCCACGTCGACGTGTTCGACCACGGCACCTGGGAGCCCGACGGCAGCGTGCGCGACGGGCTCGAGAAGGGGGAGCTCAAGTTCACCTTGCACGGCGACGTGCTGCGCGGCTCCTGGGTGCTCGTGCGCACGCGCAAGGACGGCGCAAAGCCGCAATGGCTGCTCATCAAGCACCGCGACGCGTACGCGGGCGAGCGCGAGGCGGACGACTTCGTCGATCCGCGCTCGGACCGGCCGCTCGCGCCGCGCGAACGAAGGAAGGTCTGGAACGAACCGAAGCCGGCCCCGCGCGCGCGCGACGGGAACGATGAGGGTGCCCGGCGCGGCGCCGCCGAGCCGCTGGACGACGGCCCGTTCGCCCCCGAACTCTGCAAGCCGGTGCCGAAGGCACCCGACGGCGACGCCTGGCTGCATGAAGCGAAGTGGGACGGATACCGCATCGTCGCGACGATCAAGGGCCGCCGCGTGCGACTGTGGTCGCGCAACGGCATCGAGTGGACACGCAAGCTGCCCGAACTCGTCGACGCCCTGCGATCGCTCGAGGTGAAGAGCGCGCAGCTCGACGGCGAGATGGTCGCGCTGCGCGATGGACGCGACGACTTCAATGCGTTGCAAGGACGACTGTCGGCGCAACGAAAGGCGCCGATCGCGTACATGCTGTTCGACCTCCCGTATCTCGACGGCCGTTCGCTGCGCGAGCTGCCGCTGCAGGATCGAAAGGCGCTGCTCGAGGCCTTGCTCGATCCGCACCGCGACGGCGTGTTGCGCTATTCGGCGCACCAGGTCGGGCACGGGCCGCAGGTCTATGCCCAAGCGGTACGGGCCGGCCTCGAAGGCATCGTCAGCAAGCGCGTCGCGAGCCCGTACCGCGGCGCGCGCAACGGCGACTGGGTCAAGACCAAGGTGCGCCCGTCGGACGAGTTCGTCGTGATCGGTTTCACCGAGCCCAAGGGCAGCCGCAGCGGCATCGGCGCGCTGTTGCTCGCGCGTCCGGGCGCGAAGGGGCTCGACTACGTCGGTCGCGTCGGCACCGGCTTCAGCGACGAGCAACTGCGCACGCTGCGCAAGGACCTGGCCGGCACGCGCGTCGATGCGCCTGCAGTCGACGTGTCGAAGATGACTCGCGCCGATCGTGCGGGCGCGACCTGGGTGGAGCCGGCGCTCGTCGTCGAGGTCTATCACCAGGGCCTCGGCGGCCAGGGACTCCTGCGCCAGCCGGCGCTGAAGACTGTGCGCGAAGACAAGTCGCTCGATGACCTCGCCGAGGACGCACGCAGCAGGAAGCGCGGCGCGGCGCGCCCGAAGCGAAACGCATCGCGCGCGGTACACGCCGAAGCGCCACGCCCGCCGAACGGTGCGGCGAAGCGCGCGTCGGCGCCTGCCGGGGCGGTGCGCCTCACCCACCCGGATCGCGAGGTGTTCCCCG
The DNA here is from genome assembly GCF_036518555.1 of Dokdonella sp. Taxonomy (GTDB): domain Bacteria; phylum Pseudomonadota; class Gammaproteobacteria; order Xanthomonadales; family Rhodanobacteraceae; genus Dokdonella_A. Next base: position 8,461 of record NZ_DATDMY010000313.1, read on the forward strand.
GCTCCGGCATCACGAAGGCGGACGTCGCCGCCTATTACGCGGCCGTCGCGCCGCTCCTGCTCGCCGACATCGGCGATCGGCCGCTGTCGGTGCTGCGCTGTCCGGACGGCGTCGGCGGGGCGTGCTTCTTCCAGAAGCACACCGGCCGCGGCTGGGGCGATCACGTGCGATCGGTCGAGGTGAGGGAGAAGGGCGGGGGCAGCGATCGCTATCTCGCGGTCGATGACGCGACGGGCGTGCTGCAGCTGGTACAGATGAACGTGCTCGAGTTCCATCCGTGGGGTGCGCGGGCATCGGACCTCGAGCATGCCGATCGCATCATCTTCGACCTGGATCCGCATCCGTCGGTCGCCTGGCCCGACGTGAAGAAGGCCGCGCGGACCCTGCGCGACGCGCTCGCCGCGATCGGCCTCGAATCGTTCCTGCGCACGTCCGGCGGCAAGGGTCTGCACATCGTCGTTCCACTCGCGCCGGCCGTGGCGTGGGCGGATGCGAAGCGCTTCGCGGAGCAGGTCGCCGACACGCTCGCGGGCGAGCGGCCGGAAACCTTCGTGAGCGTCGCGGGCGAGCAGAAGCGCGAGCGCCGCATCTTCGTCGACTGGCTGCGCAATGCGCGCGGCGCGACCTCGGTCGGCTCCTACTCGCTGCGCGCGCGCGACGGCGCGCCGGTCGCGCTGCCGATCGAATGGAGCGAACTCGCGCGACTGCGCGGCGGCGGCGACTATACGATCCGCACGGCCCTCGCGAAGATTGCGCGGCGCAAGCGCGATCCGTGGGCGGATTTCGACCGCGTGCGGCAGACGCTGCCGTCGGTGAGTGGACGCCGCGTCGCAAAGCGCAAGGACTGAAGCACCGAGCACACGGAGCACACGGAGAAAGCGGCTGCGCGAGTATTCGCGCAGGCGTCTCGCGAATCAATTTTGCGGGACAGCGAAGCTTGAAACACGAAGCACACAGAGCACACGAAGAGATCAGCTTCAGAATGCTTTCCTCGGTGTACTCTGTGTGCTTCGTGTTCCAGTCTTTTCGCTTTGACGCACTAGGCTCGGCCCAGCGGCGGTAGACGATCGATCAGCTTGTCGAGCGTGACCGGATAGTCGCGCACGCGCACGCCGGTCGCGTGGTGGATCGCGTTGGCGATCGCAGCCGCGACGCCGCAGATGCCGAGTTCGGCGACACCCTTCGCCTTCATCGGCGAGGACATCGGGTCGGTCTCGTCGAGAAAGACGACGTCGAGATGCGGGATGTCCGCATGCACGGGGACCTCGTAGCCGGCGAGGTCATGGTTGACGAAGAAGCCCGCGGCGCGGTCCACGACGAGGTGTTCCGACAAGGCGGCGCCGACGCCCATCGTCATCGCGCCGATGACCTGGCTGCGCGCGGTCTTCGGGTTGAGGATGCGCCCCGCCGCGCATACCGCGAGCATGCGCTTCACGCGCGTTTCGCCGGTCGCCGCGTCGACGCGCACCTCGACGAAGTGCGCACCGAAGGTCGACTGCTGGTAGCGCTTCGCGAGATCGCCGTACTCCATGCTGTCCTCGGCGACGAGTTCGCCGTTGCGCGCGGCCTCCGCGAGCGACGCGCGACGGGTGCCGGCTCGCACCTGTCCGTCGACGAACTCGGCATCGCCGGGAAGGCCGAGTTTCGCGAGGACGGATTCGCGCAGTTTCATGCACGCGGCGTACACGCCCGCGGTGGAACTGTTGCCGCCCCATTGGCCACCCGAGCCCGACGAGACCGGGTAGTCGGAGTCGCCGAGGCGAACGACCACCTGGTGCAGCGGCACGCCCATCATTTCGGCCGCCGTCTGCGCGATGATCGTATAGCTGCCGGTGCCGATGTCGGTCATGTCGGTCTCGACCGCGATCGTGCCGTCCCTGCCGAGCCGCACGCGCGCGCCCGATTTCGCCACGAGGTTGTTGCGGAACGCCGCGGCGACGCCCAGGCCGACGAGCCAGCGTCCGTCGCGCGTGCTCGCCGGGCGCGCCTTGCGCGCGTCCCAACCGAACCTGCGTGCGCCGGTCTGCAGGCAATCGATGAGCCGGCGTCGCGAGAACGGGCGTTCGGGATGTTCGGGATCGACCTGCGTGTCGTTGGCGATGCGGAACTGCACCGGATCGATGCCGAGTTTCTCCGCCATCTCGTCGATCGCGATCTCGAGCGCCATCATGCCCGGCGCCTCGCCCGGCGCGCGCATCGCATTCGCCTCGGCGAGGTCGAGCACCGCGAGGCGCAGGGCGGTCATGCGGTTGGCGCCCGCGTACAGGAGCCGGGTCTGGTCGACCGCGGTCTCGGGCTTGCCGCCGGGAAGGTCTCCCGACCAGCTTTCGTGCGCGATCGCGGTGATCCGACCCGCGTGCGTCGCGCCGATGCGGATGCGCTGGATCGTCGCGGGCCGGTGCACCGTGTTGTTGAACATCAGGGGGCGCGGCAGGGCGACCTTGACCGGCCGCTTCGCCGCGCGCGCACCGAGCGCCGCGAGGATCGCGTCCGCGCGCACGAACAACTTGCCGCCGAAACCACCGCCGATGAACGGCGACATCAGGTGCACCTTCTCCTTCGCGATGCCGAGCGTCTTCGCGATGTCGGAGACGGCCCACGCGACCATCTGGTTGGATGTCCAGATGACGAGCCTGTCGCCGTCCCAGAGTGCGGTCGACGCATGCGGTTCCATCATCGCGTGCGACTGGTCGGGTGTCGTGTATTCCTCGTCGAGCTTGACGGGTGCGGCCGCGAACGCGCCGTCGAAATCTCCGACGGCGGTGTCGGGCTTGCCGCTGCGGGGCTTCGCGGCCGACCCTTTTGCGTGCGCGAGATCGAACGCGCCTGCCTCGCGCGCGTAGTCGACGCGGATCCGTCGCGCGGCGGCGCGTGCCTGTTCGAACGACTCGGCGACGACGAGTGCGATCGCCTGGTGGTAATGCTCGATCCTCGGCCCGCCGAGCAGGCGCGCGGTGTTCCTGTCACCCTTGCCGAGCGGTCCCGCGTTGTCGGCGGTGACGATCGCGATCACGCCGGGCGCTGCCGTTGCCTCGGCAAGGTCCATCGAGCGGATCGTGCCTTTCGCGATGCCCGCGCCGACGACGTATCCGTAGGCCGGATGCGCGACCGCATCGTTGTGTTCGTAGGCGTAGCGCGCGGTGCCCGTCGCCTTCAGCGGGCCGTCGATGCGATCGACCGGCTGGCCCACCACGGCGAGGCGATCGATCGGATTCGTCGTCGCCGGCGTGTCGAACTTCATCGCACGCTCCGCGCGTCGGCGATGGCCGCATCGAGCGCACGCCGCGCGAGTGCGACCTTGAAGGCGTTGTCCGGCGACGTCCGAGCGCCTTCAAGCAGCGCGTCGACGACCGCAGTCGGGTCCGATGCGAGCGCGTGCTCGGCCTCTTCACTCCGCCAGGGTTTCGGCGCGACGCCGCCGAGCGCGACGCGCCCGCTGCCGTCCGCCTGGCGCACGAGCGCGACCGAGACGAGTGCGAACGCATAGGACGCGCGATCGCGCACCTTGCGATAGACGTGTACCCCGCCGGCCGGCGGCGGCAGCACGACCGCCGTCACGAGCTCGCCCGCATCGAGCGTGGTTTCCAGATGCGGGGTCGAGCCGGGCAGGCGGTGCAGGTCGGCGAGCGGGAAGCTTCGCGTCGAGCCGTCGGCGCGGATGGTCTCCACCGTCGCATCGAGCACGCGCAGCGCGACCGCCATGTCGCTCGGGTGCGCCGCGATGCAGGCGTCGCTGGTGCCCACGATCGCATGCATGCGCCGATAGCCCGCGAGCGCCGCGCAACCGCTGCCGGGCACGCGCTTGTTGCACGGCTGGTCCGAGTCGTAGAAGTACGGGCAGCGGGTGCGTTGCAGCAGGTTGCCGGCGGTCGTCGCGCGGTTGCGCAGTTGCGGCGATGCGTCGGCGAGCAGCGCACGCGCGAGCACCGGATAGTCGCGGCGCACGCGCGCGTCCGCCGCGAGGTCGGTGTTGCGCACGAGCGCCCCGATGCGCAGGCCGCCATCGGGCGTCGGTTCGATCCTGGCGAGATCGAGGCCGTTGACGTCGATGAGGTGCGTCGGCGTCTCGATCTCGATCTTCATGAGGTCGAGCAGGTTGGTGCCGCCCGCGATGAACTTCGCTCCGGATACGCTCGCGGCGCGCTCGGCGGCCTGCGCCGTCGACGTCGCGCGCTCGTACGTGAACGCTCTCATGGACGCGTCCCCGCGACTTCCGCGATCGCGTCGATGATGTTCGAGTATGCGCCGCAGCGGCAAATGTTGCCGCTCATCCGCTCGCGCAGTTCATCCGGCGTGGCCGTCGGCGCTGCGGCGACGTCGCCGCCTGCGTGGCTCGGGATCCCCCGGCGCAGCTCCTCGAGCATCGCGACCGACGAGCAGATCTGCCCGGTCGTGCAGTAGCCGCACTGATAGGCGTCGTGGCGGACGAATGCGGCCTGCATCGGATGGAGGTGGCCGGGCGTGCCGAGGCCCTCGATCGTCGTGATGTCGTCGCCGTCGTGCATGACGGCGAGGCTCAGGCACGCGTTGATGCGCCGGCCGCCGACGATCACCGTGCATGCGCCGCACTGGCCGTGGTCGCAGCCCTTCTTGGTGCCGGTGAGGTGCAGGTGCTCGCGCAACGCGTCGAGCAGGGTCGTGCGCGTATCGAGTACGAGCGGCCTCGCCTCGCCGTTCACGCGCAGCGTGAGCTTCGCCAGCACCGGCGCTTGCGGATCGCGCGTGGTCGCGGCATGGGCGGACGTAGGGCCCGCCCAGCGGGCCGCGGCACCCGCGAGGAGCAGGTCGCGCCCGAGCGCGAGCGCATCCCGCCGCGAGGGATCGACGGCATCGTATTCGTTCATCGGGCCTCCCTTGCACGAACGACCCCGGCACGATGCGCGCCGCGCACTGAATGTGCGTTCAATCGCCCGTTCCTGTGAAGGGGCCGGTGCTCGGTCGTCGCCGCTGTCGGTGGCCTGCAGGTCCGACGGGTCGGGGTCGTAGGCGATGAGCTCGCCCGGCTGACATTCGAGCACCGCGCAGAGCCGAGCGAGCGTCGAGAAGCGCACGCCGCGCGCGTTGTGCCGGAACGAGCGCCCCCCTGCGATTGCCGCCCTATCCTGCCTGCACACTCACCCGCTGGTACGCCGCCCTCGCGACGATCTCGTCCTCGACGGCATCGGTCTCGATGTCCCCGAAGGCAGCATCCAAGGCTTCCTCGGGCCTAACGGCGCGGGCAAGACGACGATGCTGCGCGAGCGCGCCCGCTAGGCGTCGCACGGGCAACGCGCGCGGACGGGTCAGGGCGACGCCGATGTCGCGAGGCGGATGCCGAGTCCGCCGAGGAAGAGGCCGGCGGCGCGGTCGATGCGCGCCTTGTGGCGCAGGTACGCCGTGCGCGTGCTCGCGACCGACAATGCGAGCGCGACGATCGTGTACCAGCCCGCTTCGACGAGCGCGACGCACGCGAGCACGGCGGCCTCGAACGCGCGCGTCGGTTCCTGCGGGAACAACGCGGCGAAGACGCCGCCATAGACGATCGCAGTCTTCGGATTGCTGAGCTGGGTCACGAAGCCGAGCGCGAACGGTCCCCGCAGGCGTCGCGGAGGCGTCGTCGCGGCCGTTTCGCGCAGCGGCGTCGCCGCACCGCGCCAGATGCCGATGCCCAGGTGCAGCAGGTAGAGACCGCCCGCGAGCTTGAACAGCGAATACAGCGAAGGAACCGCGGCGAACGCCGCGGCGAGCCCGAACAGCGCGAGCAGCGCGAACGCGAGGGCGCCGAGTCCCATGCCGCACGCGGCCGCGAGGCCGGCGCGGCGCCCGTCGGATACGGCGGCACGCGCGACGAGCAGGAAGCTCGGCCCCGGGCTCGCGGCGCCGATCGCGAGGGCCACGGCAATGGCGGCGAGCGATGCGAGTTCGTTCATGGCGCGGTTCCGCTTGGCGTTGGGAGACCGCGACGATAGCGGGGCGCCTGCGCACCCGGCCTGCGATTCCGCCGGAGCGAACGGAATTCGCGGCGGATCGCATCGCGCTGATTCCACTCGCAGGGAGAAAAAAGGGAGATGCACCGAAGCTTTCGCGAAGGACGGCGGTGACGCTGCAGGGCATCGTCGATGCATCGCCCTCGAGGAGTAGCCGCCATGCCCGCCCGCTTCGTGTTCGCGATCCTCGCGCTCGCCACCGCCGCCCCGGCCGCAGCACAGGCGTGCGCGCGCCACCTGTTCGTGAGCGGCTACTTCTCCAACAACGTCGCGATCTTCGACGGTTGCAACGGCGCCTTCCTGCGCCAGCTCGACGTCGCGGGCCGGATCAAGGGCGCGCAGGCGGTGCGGCTCAACCCGAAGGACGACCTCATCTACGTCGTCAGCGAGGTCAACGGCCAGGTCCAACGCTACCGGCACGACGCCGACTACGCGTTCGTCGACGTGTTCGCCGAGTTCACCCCCGAGATCGACCCGACCGGCATCGCGTTCGGTGCCGACGGGCGCGTCTACGTCGCAAGTTACGGCACGAGCCGCGTGTTCGAGCTCGATCGCGCGAGCGGACAGGTCGTCGGCACCGTCCTACCCGGCGACAGCGGACTGCTCGGCGCCGACAACGGGCTCATGATGAGTGCGGCCGGCCTGCTGTACGTGCCCGGCTATTCGACCGCGAGCGTCGCCCGCGTGAACCCCGCGAGCGGCGAAGTCCTCGCCGCGTTCGTGCCACCGCGCGCACAAGGGCTGCGGCGCACGCGCGGGATCGTCGACGACGGTGCGACGATCCTCGTCGGCGGCGAGGGCAGCGGCGAGGTCTATCGCTTCGATGCGAACACGGGCGCCTTCGTCGGCAAGGCCGTCACGGGCCTCGGTGCTCCGACCGGGCTCGCGCTCGGCGACGACGGATCGATCCTCGTGCTCAGCGGCAACCGCGTGCGGCGTTTCGACCACGACAGCGGCGCCGATCTCGGCGTGCTCGCGACCGTCGACGACGGCGCGATCGAGGGCGGCACGTTCATCGCGCTGATCCCCGCGGCCGCCGCGTCGGGCGACGTGCCGATCACGAACGGGTTCACCGGCACCTGGGTCGACGCAGGCGTGACCGGACAGCTCGGCCTCGGGCTCGAAGTGCTGCCGGGCGGCCGGCTCGTCGCGGAGATCTACACCTTCGCTCCGACGGGCGGGCAGGCCTGGATCGGCGGCGTCGGGCCGATCTACGGCGCGCGCGCGACCATCCCGATGTCGACGATCGACGGCCCGGGAGGACGCTTCGGCGCGGACTTCGACCCGGCGCGCGTGCAGAACACGCCGTGGGGCAGCGTGAGCGTGCGTTTCAGCGACTGCAACCACGGCACGCTCGACTGGGCCGCGGCCACGCCCGGCTACGGCAGCGGATCGATGGAGATCATCCGCGTGACGTTGCCCGCGGGACTCGCCTGTCCCTGAGCGCGAGCGTGCGAGCCGAGTGTGGCCGCGCTGCAATCGGCCGCCGGTGCAACGCGCGTACGACGCGCGCGGTCGTTCGACGCCGTCCCCGCGGGCTCGCGTCGCGTCGAGTGCGTGGGAGGCACGTCCGTTCGACCGCTCCGCGTCGAGCGCAGCCCGCACGGCGAGCGGACTCGAACCGCGCATGGCAAGCTGCCTGCGTCGTCGGCCGCGGGCGGCGCGGGTCTCGCGCATCGCGGGATGCGACGTCGCCGGAGCCCGCGAACCCCGCAGCCGCGGGGACATCGACGCCGCCGCGCGGTGCTACAGTCCGCGGATTGCCTCGACCGCGGGAACCGTCATGTCGTCATCCGCTTCGTCCCCTGCAACCTATCCGATCGGCATGCCCGGCCACGCCTGGGGCGACGCCGAGCGCGCGACGTGGCTCGCGCGCCAGGTGCGTCGGCGCAGCTACGTCGACGAAGTCGCGCGCGCGATCGATCGGCTGCGCGACCGCTTCGACGTCGCGCCGTACGGCCAGCTCGACTATCCGCCGGAGCAGTTCGAACTGTTCGCGGTGCGCAGCCGCGACTGGAACCACGCGCTGCCGATCGTGCTCGTCACCGGCGGCGTGCACGGTTACGAGACGAGTGGCGTGCACGGTGCGCTGCGCTTCCTGGAACGCCGTGCGCAGGACTACGCGGGCCTCGTGAACCTGCTCGTCGTTCCGTGCGTGAGTCCGTGGGCGTACGAGCGCATCCACCGCTGGAATCCGCTCGCGCTCGATCCGAACCGTTCGTTCCGCGAAAGCAGCCCGGCCGCCGAGTCGGCTGCGCTGCTGCGGCTCGTCGCACCGCTTCGCGACAGCGTACTCGTGCACGTCGACCTGCACGAGACGACCGACAGCGACGAGTCGGAGTTCCGGCCCGCGCTCGCCGCACGCGACGGCATGCCGTTCGAGCCGGGGGAGGTGCCGGATGGCTTCTATGTCGTCGGCGACAGCGACAACCCGCAGACTCCATTCCAGCAGGCGTTGATCGCCGCGGTCGCGAAGGTCACGCACATCGCGCCCGCGGACGCCAAGGGCGAAATCATCGGTTCGCCCGTCGTCGCGCCCGGCGTCATCAACTACCCGTTTAAGCAGCTCGGCCTCTGCGCGGGCGTCACGAACGCACCGTACACGACGACGACCGAGGTGTATCCGGACAGCCCGCGCGCGACGCCCGAGCAATGCAATGCGGCGCAGGCGGCCGCGGTGTGCGCGGCGATCGATTACGCCCTCGCGCACGCGCGCGACTGATCGACGCGGGTCGGCGGCACGCATGCGCTGCGTCGGCGTCGACGGTTCGAAGGCGGGCTGGCTCGCCGTCTCCAGATCGAGCGACGGCTTCGCCTTCGCCGTGCACGCGCAGCCGCACGAACTCGTCGCCGCGCACGCGGATGCGGCCGTGATCGCGGTCGACGTTCCGATCGGACTGCCCGACAGGGGCAGGCGCGCATCCGACGCGGCCGCGCGCGCGTTCCTCGGCCGGCCGCGCGCGTCCAGCGTATTTTCCGCTCCCGTTCGCGGTGTGCTCGGCGCGACGACGTACGCCGAGGCGTTGCAGCTTCATCGCCACTTCGACGACGGCCGTGGCCTCAGCGCGCAGGCGTTCGGCATCCTGCCGAAGATCCGTGCGTGGGACGACCTGCTGCGCCATGACGGCGCGGCGCGCGCACGCGTGTTCGAGATCCATCCGGAAGTCTCGTTCGCGGCGCTCGACGGTGGCAGGGGCCTCGCCGCGGGCAAGAAGACCGCGGACGGCCGCGAGCAGCGGCTCGCGCTGCTCGGGCGCGCGTTCGACGAGGCGCGGGTGCGCGCGGTGCTGGCCGCCGTCCCGCGCCGCCTCGCTGCCCCCGACGACGTGCTCGACGCGTTCGCGGCACTGTGGTCGGCCGAACGCATCGCCGTTGGCGTCGCGTGTTCGCTGCCCGCGCGGCCCGCACCGGACGCGAACGGCTGGATCGTCGCAATCCACTATTGAGCGTCCTCCACGCGCACGCTGCCCTCGGCACGCACGCCGCCTGGGCGCTGCGGCGCACGTCGCCCCACGCGTGTCTCAATCCCGCGCGCCGCAGCGTTCTGCGACGACGGGCCGCAATGACGCGGTCCCTTTGTCAACAAAGGAGCTTTGCATGAAGAAGCAACTTGGCGCGATGCGCGTGCGTACGGTGTTGTTCGGTCTCGTCCTCGGCCTGTCCGCGGCCTCCGCGTGGGCGTTGCCGCCCGGCGGTGGTGGCGGCGGCGGCCATGTGTGCATGATCGATCCGGCGAACACGGACCACTACCTCGGGTGCCTGAACTGGCTGCCCGCGAGCGTCTGCTGCGCGATCTACGGCCTCTAGCCGTTCCCCGCGGGTGACAGGGACGTCGCCCGTTCCGCTACCGCACCACGTGCGTCGACGGTCGCGAAGGACGGTGGCCGGCGATGCGGAGTGACGCGATGAAAGCATCCCTGCGTGTAATGCGCGGCGTCGCCTCGACGCTCGCGCTCGTCGCCGTCGCCGCCGCATGCGGCTGGCTCGGCGTGTCCGTCGTGCGCGGCGTCGTCGCGCAGCCCGCGCTGCAAGCGGGCGACTATTCGGCGATCGTGCGCGACGCGGGCGAGCCGGTCGTGCTGTTCGCGACGACGACGTGTCCGTACTGCCGGCAGGCGCGCGCGTTGCTCGATGCGATGAAGGTCGAGCACGTCGTCTACGACCTCGACGTGTCGCCGCCGGCGCGCGCACTGTACGCCCGCCTGCATGCGAACAGCGTGCCCGTGCTCGTCACGCGGAACCTGCGCATCACGGGTTTCGATGAGGCGGCCTACCGCAGCGCACTCGGCGACCGCATGGCCACGGATACTCGCGCACGATGAGTGCGCGGCGCGCCTGACGGCCCCGGCGAACGATCCGACCCGATCCGGCGGTGCGCGCTGCGTGACGCGCGGCCAGTGACACGAGGAACGGCGGTCGGCCCAGCCCGCGATCGCGCAGGTTTTATGCGGAATTTACGCGTGCGGCGCATGCGCGGCATGGAGGCTTTACGCGCATGCGATCCAGACTTTCGCGGTGGCCGATCCGGCCTCGTGAAGGTCCTGCATCGTCATGTCCCGATTCCATTCGCCGCGGCGTCGCCGTGGCTTCGTGCTCCCGCTCGCGGTCGCTGCCTCGTTCGGCACGGCATCGACGGCGCGGGCCGTGACGTTCAACGGCAACGCCACGCTGACGACCGACTACGTCTGGCGGGGCATTACGCAGTCCGACGGCGATCCCGCCGCACAGGCCGGATTCAAGGTGTCCGGCGACACCGGCTTCTACGCGTCCGTGTGGGGTTCGAGCGTCAAGTTCGCGCCCGAACTCGACGCGAGCACCGAATTGGATCTCACGCTCGGCTGGAGCACGTCGCTGGCCGACGACTGGGCCGTCGACGTCAACGTGCTGCGCTACCAGTATCCCGGCACGGCCGTCGACGTCAATTGGACGGAACTCAACGGCACGCTGACGTACCGCAACAAGTACTGGCTGTCGGCCGGCTGGTCGAACGAGGCGCTCGGCTACGACCGCAGCGGCCTCTACACCCAGGTCGGCGCGCGCTTCCCGCTGAACGACCAGTTCCGCCTCGAGGCGATGGTGTCGCACTACTTCCTGAGCCGCGCCGTCGTCGCCCGCAGTGGCTACACGCATGCGCAGGTCAACGCGATCTGGGCGTTCCACGCGCCGTTCGAGCTGCGCCTGTCCGGACATGCGACCGACAGCGACGCGAAGGCGATCTTCGGCGACGACGTCGCGGATTCGCGCGCCGAAGCCGCCTTGCAGGCGTCGTTCTGAGGAGGACGCGAACATGTCCGGTTGGTTGGTGCTCGTCTGCAGCGTGCTGGTCGTCCTGACCTTCATCTACCTGCTCTACGTCGTGCTGCGCCCCGAGGACTTCTGAGCGACGCGACGTAGTACCACGACATTCGGCGACAAGGTCCCATTGCCATGCTCGAAATCGTTCTCGTCTTCGCCGCGGCGGTCGCCCTCGGCTGGCCGCTCGGCCTCTATCTCGCGCGCGTGATGCGCGGAGAGGCGTCGCACCTCGACGTCGTATTCGTCCCGGTCGAACGCCTGCTCTACCGCGCGCTCGGCACCGATCCGCGCCGAGGCATGTCGTGGAAGGGCTACGCGCGCGCGTTCGTCGTCAGCAACGTCGTTCTCGGCGTGCTGGTCTGGCTGCAGTTCATGACGCAGGCGTGGCTGCCGCTCAACCCCGACGGCGCGCCGAACATGCGCTGGGATCTCGCGCTGCACACGATGGTGTCGTTCCTCACCAACACCAATCAGCAGCATTATTCCGGGCAGGCACAGCTGTCCTACCTGTCGCAGATGATCGGCATCGTCGGCCTGCAGGTGATCACGCCGATGATGGGACTCGCGATGGTGGTCGCGACCCTGCGCGGCCTGTTCGGCGGGCGCGACGCACAGGCCGCGCGCGTTGATGCGCAGAGCCTGCCGGCACGGGCGGTCCCGGCGGAGCGCGACCTCGGCAACTACTGGGTCGACCTCACGCGCGCGACGGTTCGCTTCATGTTGCCGCTGTGCCTCGCCTGGTCGGTGCTGCTCACGTCGCAGGGCGTGCCCGCGACGCTCGAGCGCGGCCCGACGGTCGCGCCCGTCGACGCGACGGTCGAACTGAAGGAGCAGCACATCCCGCTCGGGCCGGTCGCGCCGATGGTCGCGATCAAGCAGCTCGGCACCAACGGCGG
>NZ_DATDMY010000314.1:0-2647 GCF_036518555.1 Dokdonella sp.
CGCGGCCAGCGCGAGCTGATCATCGGCGACCGCCAGACCGGCAAGACCGCGCTCGCCGTCGACGCGATCATCAACCAGAAGAATTCGGGCATCAAATGCATCTACGTCGCGATCGGCCAGAAGCAGTCGTCGATCGCCAACGTCGTGCGCAAGCTCGAGGAGCATGACGCGCTCAAGCACACGATCATCGTCGTGGCGTCCGCGTCCGAATCGGCTGCGATGCAGTACATCGCGCCGTACTCCGGCTGTTCGATGGGCGAGTTCTTCCGCGACAACGGCGAAGACGCGCTCATCATCTACGACGACCTCACCAAGCAGGCGTGGGCGTATCGCCAGATCTCGCTGCTGCTGAAGCGCCCGCCGGGCCGCGAAGCGTACCCGGGCGACGTGTTCTACCTGCACAGCCGCCTGCTCGAGCGCGCCGCGCGCGTCAACGAGGAATACGTCGAGAAGCACACCAACGGCGCGGTCAAGGGCAAGACCGGCTCGCTCACCGCGCTGCCGATCATCGAGACGCAGGCGGGCGACGTCTCCGCGTTCGTCCCGACCAACGTGATCTCGATCACCGACGGCCAGATCTTCCTCGAGACCGACCTGTTCAACGCGGGCATCCGCCCGGCCGTGAACGCGGGCATCTCGGTGTCGCGCGTGGGTGGCGCGGCGCAGACCAAGATCGTCAAGAAGTTGTCGGGCGGCGTGAAGCTCGCGCTGGCGCAGTTCCGCGAACTCGCCGCGTTCGCGCAGTTCGCCTCCGACCTCGACGCGGCGACGCGTGCGCAGCTCGAGCGCGGCCAGCGCGTCACCGAGCTCATGAAGCAGAAGCAGTATGCGCCGCTGTCGATCGCCGAACTCGCGCTGTCGGTGTACGCGGCCGAGAAGGGCTTCCTCGACGACCTGCCGCTGAACAAGGTGCTGCCGTTCGAGGCGGCGCTGCACGCGCACTTCCACAGCAACTACGGCGACCTCATGAAGAAGATCGTCGAGACGGGCGACTGGAACAACGACATCGAGGCCGCGTTCAAGAAGGGCCTGGAAGAGTTCAAGAAGACGGGTAGCTGGTAAGGCGGCCGGGATCGGAGATTCGGGGTCGGGAAGGCGAAAGCCGGCCGACGCTCCCGCTTCCACCGGTCCCGCATCCTCAATCCCCCATCCCGTCGAGCAGGCGTAGCGAGCGAACAACATGGCAGGCGCTAGAGAAATCCGCACGAAGATCAAGAGTGTCGCGAACACGCGCAAGGTCACGCGCGCGCTCGAGATGGTCTCGGCCTCGAAGATCCGCAAGGCGCAGGACCTCATGAAGGCCTCGCGTCCGTACGCGCGCCTCATGCGCCAGGTGATCGGCCACATCGCGCACGCGAACGTCGAGTTCCAGCACCCGTTCCTGGTCGCGCGCAAGGACGTCAAGCGCGTCGGCTACGTGATCGTGTCCACCGATCGCGGCCTGTGCGGCGGCCTCAACTCGAACATGTTCCGCAAGCTGCTGGGCGAGATCCGCGGCTGGCAGGACAAGGGCGTCGAGGTCGACGTCGTCTGCATCGGCCAGAAGGCGACGCAGTTCTTCCGTCGCCTCAAGGTCAACATGCTCGGCTCGGTCACGCACCTCGGCGAGAAGCCGCAGGTCGCCCAGCTGATCGGCGTGATCAAGGTCGTGCTCGACGCCTACACCGAGGGTCGCATCGACCGCCTCCACCTCGCCTACAACGACTTCGTCAACACCATGACGCAGAAGGCGACGGTCGACACGCTGCTGCCGCTGCCGCCGTCTCCGGAGCTGCAGACCACGCATGCGTGGGACTACATCTACGAACCCGACGCGGCCACCGTGCTCGAGCACGTGCTGACGCGCTACATCGAGTCGCTCGTGTACCAGTCGGTGCTCGAGAACCTCGCCAGCGAGCACGCCGCGCGCATGGTCGCGATGAAGAGCGCGTCGGACAACGCGACCAAGGCGATCGGTTCGCTCACGCTCGTCTACAACAAGGCGCGCCAGGCGGCGATCACGCAGGAAATTTCCGAGATCGTCGGCGGCGCTGCAGCGGTTTGAGTGCGATCGTCCGCGATCGCGAGCATCAGGAAGCGACCATCCATGGCCGCACTCCTCACCAACAGCGCGGCCTCGGCCGCGCTAAGACAGATTTGAAAGAGTCACTCGGAGCAATTCCATGAGCCAGGGCAAAGTCGTACAGATCATCGGCGCCGTCGTCGACGTCGAATTCCCGCGCGAGTCCGTGCCGAAGGTGTACGACGCGCTCAAGGTCGAGGGCACTGCCTCGCCGATCACGCTCGAGGTGCAGCAGCAGCTCGGCGACGGTGTCGTGCGCACGATCGCGCTCGGATCGACCGACGGCCTCAAGCGCGGCTTGGTCGCGATCAACACCGGCGCGGGCATCAAGGTGCCGGTCGGCAAGGCGACGCTCGGCCGCATCATGGACGTGCTCGGCAATCCGATCGACGAGGCCGGTCCGATCGGCGAGAAGGAACAATGGGAAATCCATCGCGCGGCGCCGTCGTACGACGAGCAGGCCGCGGCGAGCGACCTGCTCGAGACCGGCATCAAGGTCATCGACCTCGTCTGCCCGTTCGCCAAGGGCGGCAAGGTCGGCCTGTTCGGCGGCGCCGGCGTCGGCAAGACCGTCAACATGCTCGA
>NZ_DATDMY010000315.1:0-2503 GCF_036518555.1 Dokdonella sp.
CAGGCAGCGGCGGTGAGGGGCCGAACGGCGCCCGCGTCGGCCGCGGGCAGGTGTAGGAGAGGGCCGGGTCGATGCGGAAGTGCCCGCCGATCGTCGACCGGCCGAGCAACAACGGGAACAGCATCGCGCCGCGATCCGTCAGGTTCATTTCCATGTCGATGCGTCGACCGGCGATCTCGATCTGGGTGGTGATGAACCAGCGCTCGCTGCGGTGCCCGCCCGAATCGGTCACGTGCCGTCGGTCCTGCACCGTCGCCGCGCACGCCACGCGCCGCTGCGACCTGCGGCGCACGCGCACCAGAAATCTCACGCGCAGCACGCCACCCTCGCGGAAGGTCTCGATGCCCTCGACGTGCAGCGACGACGAGCGCGCGCCGCTGTCGAGCTTCGCCTTGATCGCGCCGATGCCGAGAGCCGGCAACGCCACCCATTCCCGCCAACCCAGGCTGACGAGGTCGGGGGCCGGCGACGCGTCGATGGGCGAGCCGTCTGGACGGGACACGTGCGGGACACCTCGGACGGCGCGGGTCGGTGCCGGCAGGGGGCCGGCCACGGCGTCATAGCCTGCTCGCCGGCGCCCCGTGGCCCCGGCCGCGATCGGATGGAGCGGGTGAAGGGAATCGAACCCTCGTCAGTAGCTTGGGAAGCTACAGCTCTACCATTGAGCTACACCCGCGTGATGCAACCCGCCGGGCGCATGCGCCCCGACGCCGGCGAAGGGTAGCGGCGCGAGTGCGCGCCGACAAGCCGGGCGTCGACCGGTCGTCGGGCGCTGCCGGCCGGGTGCTGCCGCGGCATGCAAGCAAATGCAATGAAAACGTATGCACGCGCTGGCGGAAAGTCGGCATTCAGCGTCGGTGCGCGGATACTGTGCCCGGCCTGTCGACCTCGGGCGGCCGATGTACTGGGGGAACGGTCCCACCGCGACCAAGGTCGGCGTAGGCTCCATGGAGACCATCGATGTACATGAAGCATTTCTTTCCACGTGCGTGGTGCGCCGCCGCGCTGGCAACCGTGCTCGGCGCGTTTGCGAGCGCAGCGCTGGCGGATCCGCCCGAGCGCGTTGCACGCGTCGGGTTCCTGCGCGGTGAAGTGAGCTTCCAGGCGGCCGGCGATGATCGCTGGGTCGAGGCGTCGCTGAACCGCCCGCTCGGCACCGGCGACAGGATCTACACCGATCGCGATTCGCGCGCCGAGTTCGAGATCGGCGCGGCCGTCATGCGCGTGGACGAGCGCACGACGTTCAACCTGCTCAACCTCGACGACGAGATCGCCCAGGTCGAACTGACCGAAGGCGTGCTGAACCTGCGCGTGCGCCGCCTCGATCGCGGCCAGAGTTACGAGGTCGACACGCCGACGCTCGCATTCGTCGTCAGCGAGCCGGGCGAGTACCGCATCGACATCGCGCCGCAGGGCGATTCGACCATGGTGACCGTGTTCGACGGCAGCGGCGACGTCTACGGCGAGAACAACGCGAGCTACAGCGTCCGGGCGGGCAACGCGTATCGGTTCAACGACTCCGCGCTGCGCGACTACGAAGTGCTCGACCTGCCTCGCGCCGACGATTTCGACAACTGGATCGCGTCGCGCAACCAGCGCTACCAGCGCTCGGTGTCGAGCCGCTACGTCGCCGACGACATGATCGGCTACGCCGACCTCGACGACGCCGGTTCGTGGAGCGACGATCGCGAGTACGGCAGCATCTGGTACCCGACGTCGGTGTCGGTCGGATGGGCGCCGTACCGCTACGGCCACTGGTCGTGGGTCGACCCGTGGGGCTGGACCTGGATCGACAACGCATCGTGGGGCTTCGCACCGTTCCACTACGGTCGCTGGGTCTATGCGCGCGACCGCTGGGGCTGGTGCCCGGGCCCGCGCCACGTGCGCGCGGTGTACGCGCCCGCGCTCGTCGCCTTCGTCGGCGGCCACGGCTGGGGCGCGAGCATCTCCGTCGGTGGCGGCGGCCCGGTCGGCTGGTTCCCGCTCGGCCCGCGCGACGTCTACGTGCCGTGGTATCGCGCGTCGCGCGACTATTTCAACCAGGTCAACGTGCGCAACACGACCGTGATCAACAACACCTACATCACGAACGTGTACAACAACTACGCAGCCGGCCGGCCGATCGTGAACGCGGAGTACGCGTATCGCAACAACGTCCAGGCGGTCACTGCGGTGTCGCGCGACGCGTTCGTCGGCGCGCGCTCGGTCGCCGATGCGCGCGTGCAGGTGAACCCGGCGCAGTTGCGCAACGCGCAGGTCGCCAGCCGTCTCGCGATCGCGCCGACGCAGGCGAGTTTCGTCGCCGCCAACGCCCAGCGCGCGCGCGCGGTGCCGCAAGCCGCCGCGATCGACCGCCGCGTGATCGCGCGCACCGCGCCGCCTCCGCAGCCGGTCGCGACCGCTGCGCGCGTGCAGGCGATCCAGCGCAACAACGCGCAGCCGCTCGCACGCGAGCAGCAGCGCCAGCTCGCAACCGAACGGCGCCCGGCGGGCGCGGTCGCGA
>NZ_DATDMY010000316.1:0-2716 GCF_036518555.1 Dokdonella sp.
GTCACTCCCACTCGATCGTCGCGGGCGGCTTGCCGCTGATGTCGTAGACGACGCGCGACACGTGCGGGATCTCGTTGATGATCCGCCGCGACACGTGGTCGAGGAAGTCGTACGGCAGGTGCGCCCAGTGGGCGGTCATGAAGTCGATCGTCTCGACCGCGCGCAACGCGATGACCCACTCGTACGCTCGCGCGTCGCCAACGACGCCGACCGACTTCACCGGCAGGAACACCGCGAACGCCTGGCTCGTGCGGTCGTAGAGGTCGGCCTTGCGCAGTTCCTCGATGAAGATCGCGTCCGCGCGCGCGAGGATGTCCGCGTACTCGCGCCTGACTTCGCCGAGGATGCGCACGCCGAGCCCGGGGCCGGGGAACGGATGGCGGTAGACCATCGCGCGCGGCAGGCCGAGTTCGACGCCGATGCGGCGCACTTCGTCCTTGAACAGCTCGCGCAGCGGTTCGACCAGGCCGAGCTTCATCTGCTCGGGCAAGCCACCGACGTTGTGGTGCGACTTGATCACGTGCGCCTTGCCGGTCTTGCTGCCGGCCGACTCGATCACGTCGGGATAGATCGTGCCCTGGGCGAGCCACTTGACCCCGTCGAGCTTGTGCGATTCCTCGTCGAACACCTCGATGAACAGGCGGCCGATGATCTTGCGCTTCGCCTCGGGGTCCTCGACGCCCGCGAGCGCGGCGAAGAAGCGATCCGCCGCATTCACGCGGACCACGCGCACGCCCATGTGCTCGGCCATCGTCGCCATGACCTGGTCGCCTTCCTGCCAGCGCAGCAGTCCGGTGTCGACGAACACGCAGGTGAGCCGGTCACCGATCGCGCGATGCAGCAGCGCGGCGACGACGGACGAATCCACGCCGCCGGACAGGCCGAGCAGCACGCGGTCGTCGCCGACTTGCGCGCGCACGCGCGCGACCTGATCCTCGATGATGTTCGCCGCGGTCCACAGCGTTTCGCAGCCGCAGATGTCGGCCACGAAGCGCTTCAGCAGCGCACTGCCCTGCTTGGTGTGCGTGACTTCCGGATGGAACTGCACGCCATACCAGCGCTTCGCCTCGTTCGCCATCGCCGCGACCGGGATGCGGTCGGTCTTCGCGGTGACGACGAACCCGGGCGGTGCGGCGGCGACGTGGTCGCCGTGGCTCATCCAGACGTCGAGCGCGCGCGCGGGCGCGTGGTCGGTCAAACCTGCGAGCAGCGCGTCGTCGGCGACGATCTCGACGCGCGCATGGCCGAACTCGCGCGCGTCGGCCGCTTCGGTCGCGCCGCCGAGTTGCGCGGCCATCGTCTGCATCCCGTAGCAGATGCCGAGGATCGGCAAACCGCTGTCGTATGCGGCCTGCGGCGCCTTCGGCGCGCCTTCGAGCGTGGTCGACTCGGGCCCGCCGGAGAGGATGATGCCCTTCGCGCCCCAGGCGGCGATCTCGGCCGGGTCGTGGTCCCAGGCCCAGATCTCGCAGTAGACGCCGAGCTCGCGCACGCGTCGCGCGATCAGCTGGGTGTACTGGGCGCCGAAGTCGAGGATGAGGATGCGGTCGCGATGGATGCGGTCCAAGGATCAGAACTCCAGGGTTGCGGAGAGGCGCGTGCGCATCTCGATGTACTCGGAACTGTGGTCGCCGTGCCCATCGAGTGAATCCTGCAGCACGAGCAGCCAGGAAGCGTCGTCCCCGTCGAGCGCGAAGACTTCGTTGGCGATCGGATTGCCGGCGATCGTCAGCGTCGACGCGACGCCGGTCAGCGTGCCGGACTTCGTGGTCCTGAGCACCGCTTTCGCACGCTGCGGCCGGACGCCCGGCGCGATCGAATTCTCGATGCCGGCGGCGACGTCTTCCGGCTTGCGCTTCGGGCCGGCGTTTTCGAACACCATGATCACGGCGTCGTTGCCGTCGAGCGTCCAGCTGCGCGGCGGCGCCGGGTCGGATTCCCACGGGAAGTGGCGCGGGTAGTCGAACTGCAGCGAGCCCTGCATGAAATGCCGCCACGGCAGCTCGTCGATGCGCAAGGTCGCCTTGCGCCCGCCGACTTCGACCTCGACCGAAGCACCGGCAGTGGTCACGTACGGCTTGCCGTCGAGCTCGATGCGCAACTGCGTCGGTGGTTCGCCGCTGGCAGCGCTGCACGGCGTGGCGAGCAACGCGGCGAGGAGCATCGGCGTGGCGTGCACGTTCAATCCAGGCGGTAGTTGGGCGCTTCCTTGGTGATCGTCACGTCGTGCACGTGCGACTCGCGCACGCCCGCGCTCGTGATGCGCACGAACTGCGGCTGGGTGCGCATCGCCTCGATCGTCGCGCAACCGACGTAGCCCATCGATGCGCGCAGGCCGCCCGCGAGCTGGTGCACGATGTTGCGCAGCGGGCCCCGGTACGGCACGCGCCCTTCGATGCCTTCGGGCACGAGCTTGTCGGCGTCCGCTTCGTCCTGGAAGTAGCGGTCCTTCGATCCTTTCTCCATCGCACCGAGCGAACCCATGCCGCGGTAGCTCTTGTACGAACGGCCCTGGTACAGCTCGACTTCGCCCGGCGCCTCCTCGGTGCCCGCGAACATGCCGCCGATCATCACGCAATCCGCACCGGCCGCGATCGCCTTCGCGATGTCGCCCGAGTAACGGATGCCCCCGTCCGCGATGAGGCCGACGCCGCTGTCTTCGAGCGCCTTCGCGACCATGCCGACCGCGGAGATCTGCGGCACGCCGACGCCCGCG
>NZ_DATDMY010000317.1:0-7485 GCF_036518555.1 Dokdonella sp.
CGTAGGCGATGCACAGCGCGAGCAGGTAGCGCAGCGGCATCGAGACGAGGCCCGCGCGCAGCAGCAGCCACGAGGCGAGCAGGCCGCTGCCGCCGGTGAGCAGCACGAGCAGAAGCATGCGCATGCGCGGGAAACCGAAGCGCAGCAGGCGCTCGCGGATGCGCGCGACCTCGTCCTCGCGGCGCATGCTCAGCGCTCCCAGCGGTAGTTGATGCCGGCGCGGTTGCCGCTCGTCGCGTTCTGCGCCTCGAAGTTCCAGCGCTTGCTGAAGATGTACTTGAGGCTGACGACTTCGCCCGGCGTGAACAGGCCGACGCCGTAGCTGAGATAGAGCTTGGGCGAGAGGTACTTGCCGACGGTGAACGCGGCGCCGCCGACCGCGGCGTTGTCGGACACGCCGGCCTCGACGCCCATGCGCGCGCCGATGCCCTTCGCGAGCAGGTCGCCGGTCGCGCTGCCGAGCGCGCGCGCGGCGGTGCCGAGCATGTCGCCTTCGCCGCTCTTGAGGCCCGACAGCGGCTTGCCGGTGATGAGGTAGGACAGCGCCTCGGACTGTTCCATCGCGGGTTGCGAGTACACCGTGAGCACGGGCACCTGCGCGGTGCCGCGCACCTGCAGGCCGGCGACGATCGTGTCGTCGCTCTGTCCGCCCGAGGCGCCGAGGACCGTGCGCGCGGCGCGGATGTCGAGGCCGGGGTTGTCGAGCGCGGTGCCCGCGAACAGCAGGCGACCGCTTTCGATCTTGAGGTCCTGGCCGTACGCGCGATACGTGCCGCCGACGTTCAGCGTGCCGGTACCGGTCGCGAGTTTGCCAGGGCGCTGGTCGATGCGCAGCTGGCCGCGGATGTTGCCGTCGAGGCCGAGCCCCGCGAGCTTGACGTCGTCGCCGAGGTGGATCTCCACGCCGACGACGACCGGCAGTGGCTGGCCCGGCGCGGGTTGCTCGGCGTCGACGACGACGACGTCGGGCGAGGTTTTCGCGGTGCCGCCACCCGGCAGCTTGGCGAGGTCGACGGCGGTCTTCGGGATCGTCACGCTGCCGCCGACGCTGAGGTTCTCGCTCGTGCGCTCGATCACGAGGTCGGGCGAGATCACGACCTTCGCGGCGGGAATGTCCGCGGCGAGGAAGTTGTCGCCCTTGATCGTCGCGTGCAGCGGCGCATTCGCGCCGATGCCGCCCGTGCCGGACAGGGTCAAGGCGCCGTCGCCGGACCTCAGCGTGCCGTCGAGCGCGAAGTGGTCGGCGTCGGTCGCGCGCGCGGTGATCTCGCCGTCGTGCAACGTGAGTCCCGCGGACGGCAGTTCCGCGGCGAGGCCCTTCAGCGTGAGCGCACCGTTGAGCCGTGGCGCCGCGGTCGTGCCCGCGAACGTGTAGTTCGCGGCGAGCCGGCCTTTCGCGTTCGCGACTTCGGGCGTCAGCAGTTCGACGAACGCGAGGCTGTTGAGCGCGACGTCGAGATGGCCGCCGAGCGCCTGCGCCGATCCGGGCGGCCCGCTCACGGTCACGTCGCCGTCGAGGCGGCCGTCGTGGTCGAGCGATGCGCGCAGGGTCGCGTGCGTCGACTGTGGCGACAAGGTCGCGTCGAGCGCGAGGCCGGTGTATGCGAGCAGCGGCTGGTTCGCATTGTCGGGATAGGCGACGCTGCCGCGCTCGGAGGCGAGCGACGCGGTGCCGTCGAGCGCGCCCGCGGCGCTGCGGCGCACGTCGCCGTGGCCGCCGATGAGGCCTTCGACGCGCACGGGTGCATCGGGCGAAGCGAGCTTCATCACGAGCGCGAGCGGCAGGCGCTCGATGCGATAGCGCGCGGCGAGCGCGCCGTCGGCACTGCCGTCGCCGCCGATGCACAGGGTCGCCCCGCCACCTGCGAGGCAGGCGTCGGACGCGGTGAACTGCTTGCCGTCCCAGCTCATCGCGGCCGCTCGTTCGAGCGCGAGCGGCGGCGCGTCCCTGATCGCGACGTCGAGCGTCTCGAGGCTGCCTTTCCACCGACCCTGTTCGTTCGCGCTGCCCGACAGCGCGAGGCGGAGGCCGAGCGGCGACCCGCGCGCGTCGAGAGCGAGCCGGTGCGCGTCGCGACCGCCGCTGCCGTCGATGTCGACGCCGTCGAACGCGAGCGCGCCGCTCGCGACGCGGCTGGCCTTGATCGACAGCGTGCCCTGCGGCGGGTCGAGGCTCGCGATGTCCGTGGCGATGTCGAGTGCGTCGATCGTGCTGCCGCCCGAGGCGAGCTTCGCACCGTGCGCGCGACCGTTCACGGCGAGCTTCGGCCAGCGCCCCTGCACGCGGAACTCGCCGTCGAGGCGTCCGGCCGCGTCCGGCAGCCAGTCGCCGAGCGATGCGATCGCGAGCCGGATCGTCGCGTCGGTCTGGTTGCCGCCGCGGCCGACGACGGCGACGCGGCTGTTGCCGGATGCGACGTCGAGTGTGCCGTCGACGACGTAGTCGGGCTTGAGCGCGAGGTCCGCATGGCCGGACAGCGCGCGCTTGCGCAACGTGCCGCCGAGGCGGTCGAGCTTGATCGTCGCGTCGGGGCCGCGGTCGGTCAGCGCGCCCTTCGTCGCGAGATCGAAATCGAGCGCGCCCGGCCACGCGGCCGCGAACGCGCCCGGATCGAGCCTGTTCGCTTTCGCATCGATCTGCCAGGCGAGCGTGGGCTTCAGCGTGATCGTGCCCTGTGCGTCGAGCCCGCCTTTCGGCTGCTGCAACGCGAGTTGCTTCAACGTGATCGCCTCGGGCGTGCCGTCGAGATCGAGCGCGAGGTCCGCGAGCTGGCCCGGCGGGCCGATCGACAGCTTGCCCGCGGCGTGGAAGCGCTCCGCGCTGCCGTTCGCATCGAGCTGGCCGTGGGTCGCGAGCACCTGGCCCGCGAGGTCGGCCGGCAGCACGACGTCGCTCCAGCGCAGCGCGAGCGTCGCCGCGACCGGCTTCGCGTCGAGCTGCACGGTGCCGTTCGCTTCGAGCGTGCCGGCTGCTTCGGGGCTGCGCACGGTCAGCGCCTCGATCACGAAGCGCGCGTCGCCGAGCGCGTAGCGCAAGGGTTCGATGCGCACGCGATGATCGTTCGCGGCGACGTCACCGCTGATCGTGCCGCCGTGAACGTCGCCGCTGCCCTGCAGCGAGAGTTCGAGCGCGGCGAGCGACGAGTCCTTCTGCACGCGCTTCGGGTCGAAGCGCGGCACCGCGACCTTCGCGGTCCACGGCCAGTCCTTCGCCTGCGTGAGTTCGGCGTCGACGTTCGCGGCGGTCGGTTCGGTCAGTGCGACGGCGAGGCGTGCGACCTTGCCGTCGCCGTTCGCGCTCAAGGTGCCCGCGTACGCCACGTCGGCGACCTTCCAGCGGAACTCGAGCGCACCGTTGCCGGGGTAGCCCGGCAGTGCGGCGATCGTGCCGTGCAGGTCGACCTGGCCGTCGGGCGAGCGCAGCGCGATCGAGTCGAGCTTGATCCCCTGGTGCGTCCAGCGGCCGACGACGTCGAGCGTGTCGATCGCGAGCAGCGGCGTGCCGTCGCTGCTGATGGCCGCGTGCGCGAGCACGAGGCGGTCGAGCACGATGTCGAGCGGCGCCGCGAGCGAGACGTCGCCTGCGGGCTGCGGCGGTTCGGCCGCAGGCGGCACGCTCGTGAGCGCGACGTCGAGCCCGTCGAGCTGGAGCTTCGTGAGATGGAGGCGAGCCGCGAGCAGCTCGAGCGGCGAGAATGCGATCACCGCACGCTGCGCGTGCACGTCGACGCCCGCCGCGGTGTCGCGGTAGCGCAGGTCCTCGATCGTCGCGGGTCCCGCGAGGCTGCCGCCCGAGCGCGCGATCGTGAGCTTGCCCTCGGTGGCGCCGATCGCGCGCGCGAGCACGAAATGCAGGCCCGACTCGGTGCGCAGCAGCCAGAACGACAGCACGCCGACGAGCACGAGCAGTGCCGCGAGCGCGATGCCGACGCGTACGAGCAGGCGAGTCCAGGCGAAGCCTCGTGCAGGACCGTCCGTCGGTGTAGTCCGCTGCGTCATAGATCCGGTCCGATCACGATGTGCAGTTCGACGCCGTGGTTCTGGTCGTCGCGCACGGGCACGCCGAGGTCGACGCGCACCATGCCGACCGGCGAACGCCAGCGCGCGCCGACGCCGACGCCGATCTTCTGGCGGTAGCTGTCGAAGCTCGAGAACGCGTCGCCGGTGTCGATGAAGGTCGCGATGCCCCAGTTCGGCTTGAAGTAGTACTCGTACTCCGCGCTCGCGACCGCGAGGTTCTTGCCGCCGATCACGAAATCCTGGCAATCGCTCTTCGGATGCGCGTCGCAGTACGCCTGCGCGACGGGCACGAGCGCGTCGGGCAGCGGCGGGCCGATCGTCTGGAAGCCGTAGCCGCGGATCGAGCGATCGCCGCCGGCGAAGAAGCGCAGTTCAGGCGGCAGCTTGTCGAAGTCGCCGACGTGGGTCGCGCCGAGCGATCCGCGCGCGATGAAGCGCCCGCGTTCGCCGAGTCCGTGGATCCATTTCGCGTCGGCGCTCGCCTGCGCGAAGCTCGTGTCCGAAACGAGGCCCTTCTGGCCCGCACGCGCGGCGAACGTGAGCGACCAGCCGTCGCGCACGAACGCGGGATCGTCGGCCTTCTTGCGCGTGAGCGACGCTTCCGGATAGAGCAGGGTCGTGTCGCCTTCGATGTTCGCGACCTTGAAGTCGCCGGTGAGGAACTTGAGCCCGAGCGTGCGCGTCCAGCCGCGCCACACGCGCGAGTCGGTCGCGGCGAGGCCGAACGTGCGCGCCGTGCTCGTATCGGTATCCTCGTCGCGGAACGTCGCGCCGAATGCGAGCGTGTGGTTGTCCGGACCTGCGAGCGGAATCTGGTACTGCGCCGACGCGGTCTTGAGGCGCGTCGCGACGATCGCCTCGACCTTGGCCTTGTGCCCGCGCGCATTGATCCAGCGCCGCTCGACGCCGCCGCGCACGCCGGGGCCGGTGTCTGTGCCGATGAACACGCCGCCGGTGTAGATCGTGCGCTTCGCCGGTCCGAGCATGACCTTGATCGGCACCGTGCCGTCCGCCGCATGCTCGACGTCGGGCTCGACCTGCACGATCGCGAAGTAGTCGGCGTCGATGAGGCGCTGCTGCAGCGCGAGCACCTGGTCCTGGGTGTAGAAGTCGCCCTTCACCCACGGGATGTAGCGTTCGAGGAACTCGCTCGGGAACTGCGCGCCCTCGAACGTCGTCGTGCCGAGGCGGTAGCGCGTGCCGACCTTCCAGGCGAGATGGATGTCGGCCGTGTTCGCCGCGCGCGTGACCTCGACCTGGTGCGTCACCAGTTCGGCGTCGAGGTAGCCGCTCGCGAACAACGCGGCCTGGATCGTCGCCTTGCTCTTCTCGTACGCGGCGTGGTCGAGCGGCGCGCCCTGCGCGGGCGCGAACGCGGCGAGCGCCTTGCGCACCTCGCGCTGGCCGTCGGCATCGCCGTCGATGCGCACGTCGACGGTCGCGACCTTCACCGGTTCGCCCGGCTTCACGTGCAGCACCGCGACGTAGGCGTCGCCGTTCTCGCGCAGCTCGCCGTCGACCGCGACGGTGTAGTAGCCGTAGGGTTCGAGCACCGAGCGGATCTGCGCGTCGGCGTGCTCGTACAGGCGCCGTGCCTGCGCCGCGGTCACGTCGCGCGACGCGTACTGCCCGAGTTCGAGCCCGGCGAGCACGGCGTCGCGCAGCGGGCCGTCGACGCCGTCGAGTTCGACCGTGACGCGGCCCGCGTGCGCGGCCGCGGTCGCGAGCAGCAGCACGAGGCAGGGCAGGAACGCGGGGCGGCGGAGGGATGACATGCGCATCGTGCAGTTATAGCAGCCGCGGCGCCGCGGCCTCGCGTGCGGCGTCGAGCGAGCGCGCGAACGCAACCGGGCCGGCCCCGATGAAGAGGCCGGACCGCTCGTCGTGCAGGTGCCCGCGCGGCCACGCGCAGGACGCGATGCCGGTCACGGCGTCACAGCCGCAGGTTCGGGAACAGGCCGATCAAGCCGATGATGATGAGGTAGAGCGCGACGACGTAGTTGAGCAGGCGCGGCCGGATCAGGATGAGGATGCCGGCGATCAACGCGATCAGGGGCTGCAGCGCGATATGCATGTCGGGCTCCGCGGTGGGGGAGCCCGAAAGGTAGCAGGTCGGCCTTGCGCGCGGCTGAAGGAACCGTGTCCGGGGGACTGCGCCGGCGCGGGGTCAGCGCGTGAACACGGTCGCCGCGAGAAGCCGCTGCGTCTTGCGCGTCGAACGCTTGCGCTTGCCGACCGCCTGCGCGCCCGGGTCCCAGCTGCCGAGGCGGCGCGTCTCGATGAGGCCGAGCGCGTCGTACGCGTTCACGACGTCGAACACGTCGGCCATCTTCGCCTTCGCGGCCTTCGCGATCTCGTGCAGCGGCGCGGCCTGGCGCATGAGCGTGAGCGCGATGCGGTGCTGCTTGCGGTAGTCGTTGTCGAGCGGCAACCAGCTCTTGAGCTTGTAGCTCGCGCTCGGATCGAGGTGCGCGGCGAGCCAGCCGTTCGAGCGCAGGAACGCGTGCAGCCAGCGCAGGCGCACGAGCGGCCGGCCGGGGTACTGCTTGCGCAACTCGGCGAGCTGGGCGCCACCGACGCGCTTGCGCTCGTGCCCGGCGAGCGGGTCGAGGAAGTACGGCTCGAGTTCGGCCAGGCGCGCGCTCGTGTGGAACGTGTCGGTGACGGGATCGATGAGCAGGGGCGGGATGCCGTGACGCTGCACGAGCACCGCGCCGCGCGTGACCAGCGCCTCGAGGTCGGTGCAGCGGCGCTCGCGCTGCACGTCGATGAACGACGCGCGCGTCGACTCCGGCGTGTCCGCGGCCGCATCGTCGTCGCGGCGCGCCGGCTTGCGTGCCTGCGGCACGATATGCCGCTCGACCGCGCTGAAGTCGATCAGGCGGCGCGGCTCGGGCGGTGCCGCGCGGCCGACGTGGTTGAGCAGGCCGACGATGGCTTTCGCACTGAACGGGCGGTGCAGCACGAGGTCGGCGCCGAGTGCATCGTCGCCCGCATTCGCGATCACCGCGAAATGCTTGCCCTCGTCGAGCGCGCGCACGCGTGCGCAGCGACCGCCGAAATCGCCGAGGTCGGCGAGCACGAAGTCGATCTCGTCGTCGTCCTTGGCGAAGCCCCAGGCGTGGTCGAGCTGCGGCTGGACCACGCGGATGAAGGTGCCGATTTCCGACACGTCGGCGGCGGCGGCACCGGCCACGACGAGGTGCTTGCGGGGTTTCATGGTCTGCGGGGCCGGGTGAGCAGCGCGTCAGGGGGCGCGTTCGATCGTCATTATCCCGAGCCGCGCCCGGAAAAATGTGACCCTGCACCGGAAACGGGCCGCGCCGGGTGCCGCCTGGCGGTCCCGATGCGCCGCTCGCCGCCACTCCTTCGACGAAGGGCGACTTGCGCACGGCCGATTCCGGGCACACGATCACGTTTCCGCGCAGCGAGGGATTTTCCGGGTGGACGGACGAGCGATCTGGC
>NZ_DATDMY010000318.1:0-2917 GCF_036518555.1 Dokdonella sp.
CCGTGCCGCCGCGATCGAGGTCCTGCCACAGCGCGACGAGCGCCGCATCCGCGACTGCGGCGCGCGACAGCGAGCCGTTCCGGTCGGCGAGGTCCTTGCGCTCGCCGCTGAGCCGGCGCGCCTCGTCGGGCACGGGCAGCTCGAGGCCGACGCGCGCGAGGTAGATGCGCGTCGCCTGCTGCACGCGCTTGATGTAGTCGAGCGCGCGCTGCTCGTACGGCAACGCCTGCGCGGGCGCGCCCTGGCGCAGGTGCAGCTCCGCCTGCCACATCTCGCCGAGCGCGGCCTTCAGCGTCGCGCGCGTGTCGGGGTCGAGCAGGGTCGCAGCCTCGGCGATGTCATGCACGTGGCCGTATTCGGCGACGATGTCGCCCGCGTCGCCGAACCGCGCCTCCGCACCCGGCGATGCGTGCTCCTGCGCCTCGTGGACGGCTGCGAGCGCGCCCGCCTGCGTGTCGGCACCGACGCTCGCGCCTTCGGGCGCGTGTTCCGCATGGCTTTCCGATTCCTCGCCGAGGAACTGGCCATAGCGCAGTCGCAACAGCTTCTGGTCGACACCGATCGCATCCGAGCGCGCGAGGAACTTCGCGTCGTCGAGCTGCGCGCGCTGGGCGAGCAGCGCCTCGGTATCGATGATGATCTGGCGCTGGCTGCGGAAGTAGGCCGGCATCGTCCGCTGCACGACGCCGTCGAGGCCGGCGCTGTCCTTCGAGGGATCCACGGGCCAGCGCAGGATCAGGCCGGGTCCGCGCGAGACGTTCGGCTTCGGCGCGCGGTCGTCGGTGACGACGATCTTCGCGATGACGTCGTCGCCCTTCGAGAAACCGAGCGCCGCCAGATCTACCGTATGGGTGTATCGCATCGCTACGAGCGGCCCACCACCGTCCCTCTCCCGCATCGCGGGAGAGGAGGGGACGGTCTGCGCAGCGGACGGTGGGGTGAGGGAAGCTCCCGCGGCCTCTCCGGCCAGCTCGATCGCCTGCTCCTTGAACGCGATGTTCTCGCCGCTGCCCTGCGCGTGGGTGACGACGAGTTCGGCGCGCGCGATGCCGTAGTCGTCGCTCACTTCGAACGCGAGCGGCCACGTGGGCTGCGCCGCGTCGGCGAGCGTGAGGGTGCGATCCGGCGAGAGCACGCGGATCTCCGGCGCCGCATCGGCGATCGCGTCGATGCGATGCAGGCGATCGTCGGCGAGCGGCGCGGCGCCGTCGAGCACGACGCGGTACAGCATCGACGCGGCGAGCACCGTTTCGCCGCGCCAGTCGTCGCCGTCGCGTCGAAGCTCGACACGGCGGCCGTCGTGGAGCGCGAGCGAGGCCGTCGCGGGTTGCGGCGCGAAGCGCAGTCGCCAGCCCAAGGTCGAGTCCTGTGGCGCCCTCGCGTCGAGCGTCGCCTCGTGGCGCTCGGCCAGGCGCGTATAGGCCGGCGGCGAGATCGCGAGCTCCACGCCCGTCATGCGCGTCGCGCCGGTGCGCGTACCCGCTGCGTCCGGGCCCGCCCGCGCGACCTCGTCGCGGCGCGAAGGCGAGGCGAGGAACGCGCCGACGAGCACGAGTGCTGCGAGCGCGGTGCTCGCACCGAGCGCGCGCCACGGCCAGGCAGGACGCAGGTCGGGCGCGACGCGGTCGAGTCGCTGCAGCAGGCGCGCGCGCTGGAGCGCCGCGAGCGGCGCGGACGCGGAAGGCTCGCGGAACAGCAGCGCGGCACTGTCGTCCATCGCCGGCTCCCGCGCGTCGAGCGTGCGCGCGAGCCAGTGAGCGTCGACGCCACGCACGGCGCGCCACAGCACGATGGCGAGCGCGGCGCACGCGCACGCGGCGAATGCGAGCGCGGGTCGCGTGCCGGCGAGGCGCAACCATGCCAGCACCGACGCGAGCAACGGCGGCAGCGAGAGCGCGAGCACGATCGCCGCGCGCCGCACGATCGCGGCGCGCCACGGTCGAGCGATGCGTGGATCGACGCTCACGCGATCGCCCGTCGCGGCTCGTGCGTCGCGAGCACGCGTTCGCACGCGAACAGCAGTGCCGCGAGCGCGGCAAGCCATGCGTCGAGCGGATCGGCCGGACCGGCCGGCGGCGCCGGTCCGATCGGCCCGTCAGGCCCGGCCTGCGCCGGCATGTAGGTGGCGGCGTCGGCACGGTCGAGCGGGCGTTGCGCGCCGCGCAGCGCGTCGAGCAGGCGATCGGCGAAACGCGCGTCGAGGACCGCGGGCACGCGCGACGGTGACAACGCGTCCGGCAGCGCTACGATGCGGCCCGCGCCGAGCACGCGCGAACGAGCGAGCACGCGGCCGTCCGCATCGCGCCAGACCGGTTCGCCGCCGGCCACGTCATGCGCGAGGAGCGCGACGCCACCACGCTCGATCCATGCGTCGAGATCGGACGGCCGCGACGACGCGAGCCAGGCGAGCCACGGCGCATCCGTCGGAACGCCGCGTGCGGCGGGCGCGGCGTCGAGCGCGTAGCGACCGGGTTCGCGCGCGTTCCATGCTGCGACGGCCGCCCGCAGGTAGCGCAACGAGGCGGCGTCCTCGTCCGAATAGCGCACCGCGAGCCGGATCGGCGGCGCGTGGGCCGCGGCTGCCGCAGCAGGGCGAGCGTCGACGACGCGCCAGTCGAGGGCGTGTGCGAGGCGGGGGCGCTCGCCGTCGAGGCCGGCGAGCGTACTCGGCACGACGACATGCAGGGTCGCCCCTTCCGCGAGGTTCGCGTCGGCTTCGCGCAACAGGCTCGCGATCGGCACCGCGCCGCCCGCGAGTGGCTGCTCCAGCGACGGAAAGGTCGGCGCGAGCCAACGCAGCTCGAGGTCCGGGCGGGCGAGCGCGGCGCGCGCCGCGGCCGGAGCGACGCCCGGCACGACGAATGCGCGCTCGGCGGAATGCGCGTCGATGCGTAGTCGCACGGGTTGCGCGAGCAGC
>NZ_DATDMY010000319.1:0-7157 GCF_036518555.1 Dokdonella sp.
AGGGCGTCGAGGCCGTCGAACAGCGCCGCGGGGCCGGGCTGCAGGATGATCGGGGACTTGATCTCGTGCAGCTCGCCGTCGCGCACTGCGGGCATGGCCGACCAGCCCGGCCGGGCGGCGACGCGTTCGGGGCGGAATTTCTTGCCACACCACGAGCCGAACACGATGTCGGGCGCGCGCCGCACCACGTCGCCCGGGTCGGCGAGGATGCGGTCGCGGGCGAGCGGCCTCACGGCGCGCTCGGGGAACACGTCCTCGCCGCCGGCGACGCGGACCAGCTCCGCGACCCAGCGGATGCCCGTGATCGGGGGTTCGTCCCACTCCTCGAAGTAGACGCGCGGCCGCCTCGGCAACGCCGCGGCGGAACGTTCCACCGCCGCGAGATGCGCCTCGGCCTCCCGCGCGTAGGCATCGGCGCGCTGCTGCGCGCCGACCAGCGCACCGAGGCGGCGGATGTAGTCGAGGATGCCGGCGACGCTGCGGTGATTGCTGATCCAGACTTCGATGCCGGCCGCGACGAGCTCGCGCGCGATGTCGGCCTGGATGTCGGAGAAGCCGACGACGAAATCCGGTTCGAGCGCGAGGATCTCGCCGATCTTCGCGCTCGTGAAAGCGGACACCTTCGGCTTCTCGCGCCGCGCACGCGGCGGCCGCACCGTGAAGCCCGAGATGCCGACGATGCGATCCTGCTCGCCGAGCGCATACAGCACTTCGGTCGGCTCTTCGGTGAGGCAGACGATGCGGCGGGGACCGACGGGGTTCGACATGTGCCCGATTGTCGCACGCAGCGCCGCGTGGACGGCACGAAGCGCTCAGTCCGCGACTGGATAGAGCCCGCCCGCGTACGCGCCCGCGTGGTAGCCCTTGCTGCCGATCGCTTGCGCGAGCGGGCTGCGCGGGTCCTCGCCCGCGACGATTCGCGCGAGCACGTACGCGAAATCGTGGCGCGGACGCCAGCCGAGATCGGCACGCGCACGCGCGTTGACGTAAACGCGCTCGATGCGCGCGTGCATGCGCCAGCCGAGGCGCGAGTAGGCGTCCTCCCACCCCGGTACGCGGCGGCGCACGACCGCCGCGGCGTCGACGCGCAGTTCGGCGAGATCCTCCGGCAGGAACGGTGTCGTCGCACTGAGCACATAGCGGCCGAACCCGATCCGCGCGGCGTGGTCGAGCGCGAGCAGGTGCGCGTCGACGAGGTCCTGCACGTCCGCACGCCGATAGAGGAACTCGTTCGCCTTGAGGTTCGCGTCCGCGAACGCATTGCGCCGGCGCTCGTCGTCGTCCGCCTCGGGAAAGAACCGCGCGGTGCGCAGTACGATGCACGGCAAGGCGTGATTGCGCGCGAACAGGCGGCACAGGTCTTCGGCCGCGAGCTTGGTCGCGCCGTAGATGTTCTTCGCGCGCGGCACCACATCCTCGTCGATCCAGGCCGCGGGCGCGCCCTGCGCGGGCACGAGCGCATCGCCGTAGGCGCTCGTCGTGCTCGTGAACACGAATGCACCGACGCCGTTCGCGGCCGCGGCTTCGAGCAGGTTGAGCGTGCCGCCGACGTTGGTGTCCACGAACGCCTGGCGCGAATGCGTCACGACGTGGGGCTTGTGCAAGGTGGCCGCGTGCAGCACGGCGCGGATGCCGGCCATCGCCTGCGCGACGAACGCGGGATCGACGATCGAGCCGATGCGATCGGTGTACGGCGATGCGACGCGATCGATGCCGATGACGGCGCGACCCTGCGCGCGCAGCGTGCGCACCAGCGCCTCACCGAGGTGACCGGCGCTGCCGGTGACGAGGATGGCCATGCCACGATTGTAGGCGACGCCCGCCTACGCGCGCGATCCGCCTCGCGTCACGCACCGGCGATCGCACGCACGCGCCGGTTCCGGTCGAGCACGATGCGGATGTCCGCGGCGTGCGGCAGCGCGCGCAGCGCGTGGCGGCTCAGGCGTTCGAAATGCATGAGGAATCGCCGCAACGCCGCGCGGTCGAGCGCACGCGGCGCGCCGCGTGCGCGCAGCGCGCGCTCCTGCTGGTCGCGCCAGCGGCCGACGACCGCGAACGACGGTGCCTGCAGCAGCACGAGGTGATCGAGCCCGCGCCAGAGGCGCGCGTAGTCGCGAGCAAGTTCGCGGTTGACCGCGCCGCGCCAGCGGCGCTCGCGGTCCTCGTCGCGCTCGAGCGCGTTGGCCGACCGGCGCAGATCCCTCGCCGCCTGCGCGGGCACCCCGACGCACCATCCCTCCAGCAGGATCAGCGCGGGCCGCTGCGTCACCCGCCGCCAACGCGACGGCACGACGCGCGTGTCCCGCCCCTTGTCGAAGCGCGGCACGCGCACGGGGCGGCGCGCGCTCGCGTTGGCCAGCGCCGCGAGCGTCCGCCGCAGCAGCGCGAGATCGTGCGTGCCCGGCACGCCGCGCGTCTCGAACAATGGATGGCGCACACGGGCGAGGCGCAGGCGCTCGCGTCGTCCGTGGTAGAAGTCGTCGAGCGAAAGCACTTCGCAGCGTACGCCGCGACGACGCGCCGCGACGGCGAGGTCACGCGCGAGCGTGCTCTTGCCGCTGCCCTGCACGCCGGCGATGCCGACCAGCAGCGGGCGCCGCGCGCGCGAACCTCGCGCGAGCGAGGCGTCGAGAACGCGCTCGACGACGTCCGCGGCATGACCGCGCGTGCTAGCATCCGCGCGCATGAACGTACCCGCAGGCACCAGGATCGACCCACTGTATCAGGAGGCGATCGTCGCGTTCGGCGACCTGCTGCGGCAGGCCCAGGCGGCCGGCGATCCGGAGCCGACCGCGATGACCCTCGCGACCGCGATCGGCGATCGCGTTTCCGCGCGGATCGTGCTGCTCAAGGGCCATGACGAGCGCGGGTTCCGCTTCCACAGCAACTACGAGAGCGACAAGGGCGAGCAGCTGCGCGTGCACCCGCGCGCCGCGCTCTGCTTCCACTGGAAGACGCTTCGCAACGGCGTGCAGGTGCGCGTCGAGGGCCGCGTCGAGCGCCTTGCCGCGGACGAGTCGGACGCGTACTTCGCGACGCGACCGCGCGGCAGCCAGGTCGGCGCGTGGGCGTCGTCGCAGTCGCGCACGCTCGCCGATCGGGAGGAATTCGAGGCGCGCATCGGCGAAGTCGAGCGGCGCTTCGAGGGGGCGCCGGTGCCTCGGCCGCCGAACTGGGGTGGCTACCTCGTCGTGCCCGACCGCGTCGAGCTGTGGTACGGCGCCGACTTCCGCCTGCACGAGCGGCAGTGCTACGAGCAAGGCGCCGACGGCCGCTGGACGCGGCGCATGCTGTATCCGTGATGCGATGCGCCTGCTGCCGGTCTACCGCGTGACCGTGCACGTACCGCCGGACTCCGTGCAGCGCGTCGTGGACGGCGTCTGTGCGGTCGACGACCTGCGCATCGGCGACTATGCGCATTCGGCCTGGATCTCGGCGCCGGCGATCGAACAGTTCCGTCCGCTCGCGGGGGCGAACCCGACGCTCGGCGACATCGGCGAACTCGTGCGCGCGCCGAGCGTGCGCATCGAGTTCTGCATTCCGCGCGACGCCGCGCGCCTCGCGCGCCTCGTCGACTCGGGCATCCGGCCGCATCATCCGTGGAGCGTGCCGGCGATCGTCGTCGACGAAGCGTCGATGCCGGTACCGTAGCGTCCATCGAGCGCGGCGAGCTGCATCGACACCTGCTTCGCGCCGAGCCACTGGCGACCGACTTCGACGAAGCCATGGCGCGCGTGGAACGCGCGCGACGGCTCGTTCGGCGGCACGAGGTTGAACTCGCAGGCGACGGCCGGGATCCCGTGCGCACGCACCCACGCGAACAGGTCGCGGTACAGCAGCGAGCCGATGCCCGCGCCCTGCCAGCGAGCGCCGACGACGACGCGGTCGACGTAGGCGAATCGCTCGTAACGCGCCGAGAACCATGCGTAGTTGTCGTTGCGATAGTCGACGTGATCCGGCATCGCGAGCAGGAACGCCGCGACTTCGCCGTCGACGAGCGCGACGCGCCGATGGCGCGCGAGCGCGGCGAGTTCGCGCAGGCGCGCGCCATCCATCGCGCTCGTGTGTTCGACCTCGTCGGCGTTGAGGGCGACGATCGCGTCGTGGTCGGACGCGACCGCATCGCGCAGCAAGGCGGTCATGCCACGATCATACGCGAGCAGCGGCGTGGGCAGCCCGTCAGCGCGCCGGCTCGACCATCACGGCCGTGCCGTACGCGAGTACCTCGGTCACGCCCTGCGCGATCTCGTTGGCATCGTAACGCATGCCGATCACCGCGTTCGCGCCGAGCTGCGCGGCATGATCGAGCATGAGTTCGAACGCATCGCTGCGGGCGCGTTCGCACAGCTCGGCGAACAGGCTGATGTTGCCGCCGATGAGCGTCTGCAAGGCGGCGCCGATATTGCCGATCACGCTGCGCGAACGCACGGTGATGCCGCGCACGACGCCGAGGCTGACCGCGACGCGGTGCCCATGCAGGTCGTTCGCGGTGGTGACCATGCTGCGATCGATCTTCTTCATGTCGTCTCCTGGTTCGACTCCCCGATCGCGCGACGCACCACTGCGACGAAGCGTTCGAGGTTGAGGGGCTTGGTGAGATAGTGGTTCGCGCCCGCGCGCAACGATGCGTCGCGCGCGTCCGCGGTCGCGTTCGCCGACAGCGACACGATCGGGCCACGGTAGCCCTGCGCGCGCAGGCGGTACACCGCGGCATTGCCGGAAACCCCGGGCAGCTCGACGTCGACGAGCAGGAGGTCCGGCGGGTCGTCCGTAGCGCGCGCGATCGCGCTGGGGGCGTCGCCGACCACGCTCACGTCGAAGCCGAGGTCCTGCAGCAGCACCTCGAGCAACTGCGCGACGTCGGCGTCGTCGTCGACGACGAGCGCCCGGCGCCCGCGCAGCGTCGGCACGCCGGAGCCGCCCGGGATGACGCCGACCGATGGCAGCTCGATGCGGAAACGCGTGCCCTCGCCCGGTGCGGATTCGAGCGTGAGCGAGCCGTGCATCTGCTCGACCAGCCTGCGCACGATGCTGAGGCCGAGCCCGGCGCCGTTGCGGCCGGCCTGCGCGCCGCGATTGAACGGCTTGAACACCTGCTCGACGAACTCCGGCGCGATGCCGATCCCGCTGTCGCGCACCTCGATGGTGAGGCAACGCTCGCGCCATGCGAACGCAAGCGAGATCTCGCCCTGCGCGGTGTAGCGCACCGCGTTCGACAACAGGTTGACGACGATCTGGCGCAGCTTCACGTCGTCGAAACGCGGCGCGGTCGCGTCCTCGGCGGTGAACGTCGCGGCGAAGCGGATGCCCTTGGCTTCGGCGAGCGGCGCGAACATTTCCTCGATGTCGGCGAGCAGCTCGCGCAGGTCGACCTCGACCGGGTTGAGCAGCGCCCCGCCCGCTTCGTCGCGACCGTACTCGAGCAGGTTCTCGGCGAGCGCGAACAGGTAGGTCGCGCTGCGCCGTATCGCCTGCAGCGCCTGCGCCGCGGCCGGGTCGGCGATCGCGCGCCGCTCGATCAGGTGGAGGTAGCCGAAGATCGACGTGAGCGGCGTGCGGAATTCGTGGCTGAGCGTCGCGATCAGCGCATTCTTCAGCGCGTTCGCCTCCTCGAGGCTGCTGCGCTGTCGGCCGAGTTCGTCGCGGATGTCCTTGAGCCGGCCGATCGCCTTCGACTGGGCATGCCCTGCGATGATCGCTTCGTGCACGAGTTGCTGCTGCGCGCGTTCGCGCGAACGCGCTTCCTCGGCGTCGAGCAGGAGCAAGTGGTATCCGTCCCGATCGGCGACGAGATGGACGTGCGCGCTGCGCCCGTTGTCGAGTTCGACGAACGGGATGTCCTGGTCGCGATCGAGCGGCAGGCCGATGAACAGGTCGCGCAGCGGGCGCAGCCCGCCCGGCGTGTCGAGCGAGAGGCCGTAGAACGCGGGATCGCCCTGCATGGCGAGCAGGCGCCAGCCCGGCGCGAAGCTGAGCAGGAGCAGATGCGCGCGGTCGATGAGCACCACCCGCAGGTAGGCCTGCACGGCCGGGGGCCAGTTGGCGTCGGCGATCACGAAGCGAGCCTTCGCGCGACTTCGGCGAATGCGTCGTCGACGCCCCCTCCCGACAACGCGCTCGTCTCGAACACGGGCAGGCTGCGGCGCAGTTCCGCCAGCGTCGTCGCCGCGACTTCCCAGCGTTCGCCGAGATCGAGCTTGTTGACCGCCAGCACGGCGATCGCGTCCGGCAGCGTGTCGCGCGACTGCATCAGCAGCGTCAGCGCCGAGCTCAGGCTCGTTTCGCGCGTGCCGTCGGCGACGAGCACCAATGCGCTCGCGCCGCGCAGGTAGCTCGTGCTCGGCGCGTCGAGCATGCTGCCGCCGGCGATGTCCCACAGCACGAGCGTGAGCGTATCGCGTCCCGGCAATGCGATCTCCTTGCTGTCGACAGTGACGCCGACGGTGGTGAGGTACCTGTCGGAGAACGTGCCGCGCACGTAACGTGCGACGAGGCTCGACTTGCCGACGCCGAAATCGCCGAGCATGCACACCTTGTACGCGTGGGCGCTCATCGCCATGCCTCGGCCACCGTCGCGTGCAGCCCGGCGTCGCGACCGCCGGAGCCGCGGGTACGCGCGTGCACGCACCGCCCTCGCTGCCCCCGCTGTCGCCGCGGCCGTACGCGACCACGCCGACTTCGACCTTCGCCGCAGCGGCGAGTTCGGTGATCCGCCGCAGCGACGTCGCCCGGCAGCCAGGGACCGCCTCGGCGCCGCGCGCGGGCCCTGCCCTCTGCACGAACAGCGCGTGCCGTGTCGCCCACCCGGCGGCGATGCGCTCGGACTCCGTGCGGGGACCGGCCGCGGCGTGGGCGGCGGGCGCCGTCTGCCGCTGGCTTGTTCGGGTCGGCCGTGGCCTTGCCCCTCGGTTGGCTGCGCGCCGCCGATGCGGTCGACGCGGGTGCCGCCCGCTCGCGCGCATCGGCCTTGCGGGAGCCTTCCCGTATCGTTGCTGTGGTCATCGCGATCTCCCTCGATGCCATGGACCCGGCCGACGCCGGCGCGGCGGGCTCAGATCTGCTCGAGCCGATAGCCGTGCTGGTAGATCGCGGCGAGACGCCAGCCGTGCTCGCCGCCGAGTTCGAGCTTCTTGCGCAGCCGGCTCACGTGCGTGTCG
>NZ_DATDMY010000320.1:0-12610 GCF_036518555.1 Dokdonella sp.
CTGCACGGCCTGCCCGCGACCGGCTTCATGGTCTACAACATCATCAACGCGAACGCCGCGCCCGGGAAACTCGCCAACTACGGCGGCACGTTCCCGTACCGCTCGACCGTGTCGTGCACGACATCGGCGAGCGACGCGACGACGTGCGAATGAAGGACAACGTCGCATCGGCAAACTGGGGTCGACCTGCGTCGCGCGGGCGCTCGACGCACATGGCGGCAATGGGCTTCGTTACCGATCCGTTACCCAGGCGTGGTTGAGCTAGGCGATACCCACGCCGATCGTAGTTGCCCCGGATCTCAACGGAGTGTGCAATGCATCGACGAATGCTGATGACGACGATGAGCCTGGCCTTGGCGGGCGGGATGAGCGCCGGCGGCGCGGTCACGTTGAACCCCAACGGTCTCGGCCAGGCGCTCGTCTACCCGTACTACACCGTCAACAAGGGGCAGGACTCGCTCCTCGTGCTGACCAATGCCTCCGACCTCGGCAAGGCCGCCCGCGTCCGCTTCCACGAGGGCTACAACGGCCGCGTCGTGCTCGACGTCCTCGTGCTGCTCTCGCCGCACGATCGGTGGACCGCCGCCATTACCGCAGCGAGCGGCGACGAAACGGCCGGAGCAAAACTGGTCACGCACGACCGCAGCTGCACGCTTCCGGCGTTTCCTGCCGGTGGCCAGGCGTTCAGTAGCGCGAACTACGTCGGAGGCGGCGTCGCCCCGTACGACCAGCCGGACAGTGGACCGCAAACGATCGCACGCACGCGCGAAGGTCATATCGACGTCGTCGCCGACGGCGACATCGTTCCCGGCAGCGCGACCGACGAGCTCGTCAGGCACGTGCAGACCGGCTTTGCGGACCAAGGTTCACCGGCGTGCGCCGCATTGGATCTCGCGCACGTCGGGCAGGATCTCGTCGCGCCGACGAACACGCTCGGCGGATCGGTCGGCATCGTCAATGTCGCGTCCGGTACGTATTTCTCGTACGAAGCGCAGGCGCTGGCCGACTTCACGCAGGTGCCGTTCGTCGATACCGGCGCCACCGTCGGCTATGACGACCTCGCTCGCGCCAATTCGGGCAATGGCGTCGCCTCGGCGACGGTGTTCACCGATCGCGGCGTCGCCTCGATCGATTTTGCGCAAGGCATCGACGCCGTCAGCGCGGTCTTCATGGCCGAAACCGTGCACAACGATGTACTGCTCGATCCCGCCCTCGGCGCCGCCACGGACTGGGTGCTGACCTTCCCAACGCGCCGCTACTACGTCGACGGGCAGCGCTATGCCGGCACGCCCCGGGCTCCGTTCACCCATCTTTTTGCGAACGGCGAAGCGCCGGTAACGATCGGCTGGACCCTGTACGACAACGAAGAATTGGACGTGTCCGACCCCTGCGGCCCCATCTGCGGAGTCCCTCCGCCGCAAGCCGACCTGACATCACCCTACGAGGTCAATGTAATCGGCTTCCAGCCGGTCGACCGCGCACCACCGACGACATCGGACGTATTCGGCTCGCACCTCGCGAAGAACCTGGGCGCGACGTACCCCGACTGGACATCCGGCCAAGCGGACCTCTATCTCGCGGCGGACGCGGATCAGGCACCGTTGATGGGCACCAGCGCCGGCACTCCGGTCGCCTTGGCGGGCCTGCCTGTCGCGGGGTTCATGGCCTACGACATCATCAACGCACACGCGCAACCGGGCCTTCTCGCGAACTACAGCGGCACGTTCGCGCATCGCAAGCGGGTGACCTGCTCGAGCAGCGTCGTCGACCCACCCGTGCCCTGCTCCTGAGTCTCGGCGGCTGCATTCGCCGGCGAACGCAGACGCCCGCAATCGAGGCCCGTTTCGTCATGCGCCCGCGCAGGCCGCGAGCGACAACGCGATCGCCGCGTACGCACCGGCGATCGCATCGTCGACCATCACGCCGAGCCCGCCGGCGATGCGTCGATCGGCCCAGGACACCGGCCACGGTTTCCACACGTCGAACAGGCGGAACAGCGCGAAGCCGGCCAGTATCCACGGCCATCCACGCGGAGCGACGACGAGCGGCAGCAGCGCGATCCACTGGCCGACGAACTCGTCCCAGACGACGGCACCGGGATCGTCGATGCGCAGGCGCGAGACAGCGACAGTCGACGCCCAAACGCCGATCGCGAAGGCGATCGCGACGATGACGAGGTAGGCGGTCCATGGAAGTTCGCGCAACGCGATCCAC
Organism: Dokdonella sp.; assembly: GCF_036518555.1. Lineage (GTDB taxonomy): Bacteria > Pseudomonadota > Gammaproteobacteria > Xanthomonadales > Rhodanobacteraceae > Dokdonella_A. The sequence continues at coordinate 2,215 of NZ_DATDMY010000320.1, forward strand.
GGCAGCAACGCGGCGGCGGAACCGGCCGTTCCCGGGGCGAACGGGCTGAGGCCCGAGCCGAAACCGGTCGCGATCCACCCCGCCGGATGCGCGAGCAGCGCGCGGCGTTGCGCAGCGTCGAGCCTCATCCGAAATGGTCCCAGCCGGAGCGCTCCGGCACGAGTTCGCTGCCGTCGCGGTCGAACAGGCGCACGCGTTCGCCGGCGATGACGCGACCGATGCGCGTGGCACCGCAGCCAAGGCGCGCGAGATCGCGCTGGACGTCGCCCGCGCGTGCGGGCGGCACGCAGAACGCGAGCTCGTAATCGTCGCCGCCGGTCGCCTGCAGCACGAGGCGCTCGTCGCGTTCGAACAACGCGAGCAGCGCCGACGACGCCGGCAGCGCATCGGCATCGATCTCGATGCCCACGCCGCTGCGTTCGGCGATGTGGCCGAGATCGGCCAGCAGGCCGTCGGACACGTCGATGCACGCGCTCGCGACGCCGCGCAGCGCGCTGCCCGCGGCGATCCGCGGCGTCGGCCGGTTCAGCCGCTCGACCAGCGCCTCGCGCGTGTCCGGCGGCGCATTGAACAACGCATGCGCGTGCGCATCGCGGCGATCGAGGCAGCGCAGGCCGGCCGCGGCGTCGCCGAGCGTGCCGGTCACGTACACGACGTCGCCCGGCTGCGCGCCGTCGCGACGCAGCGCGCGCCCCGGTGCGACGAAGCCGAGCACGGTCACGCCGATTGCAAGCGGCCCGCGCGTGGTGTCGCCGCCGACGAGCGCGACGCCGTGTTGCGCCGCGAGCTCGGCGTACCCGTCGATGAAGCCGTCGACGAACTCGCGCGTCGCGTCGGGCAAGGTCAGTGCGAGCAGCGACCATGCGGGTGTCGCGCCCATCGCAGCGAGATCGGACAGGTTCACTGCGAGCGCCTTCCAGCCGAGGTCGCACGCCGCCGTACCGGGTGGGAAATGCACGCCCGCGACGAGCGTGTCGGTGCTGACCGCGAGCTCGTGGCCCGGCGGCACCGCGAGCACGGCGGCATCGTCGCCGATGCCGAGGCGTACGTCGGCGCGGGCGACCGTGCAGCGCGTGCGGATCAGCTCGATGAGGTCGAACTCCACGCGCGCTCCGGGCGCTACTTGCGCGCGCCGTACTCGGCCGGGCGGCACGCCGCGGCGAGCTTGTCGAGCACGCCATTGACGTACGTGTGGCCATGATCGGCGCCGAAGCGCTTGGTCGTCTCGACCGCCTCGTTGATGACGACGCGATACGGCACATCGATGCGGTCACGCAGTTCGTACGCGGCGATGCGCAGCACCGCGCGCTCGATCGGGTCGACGCGCGCGATCTCGCGATCGAGGAACGGCGCGATCGCCGCATCGAGTTCCATGTGCGAGCGCACGACGCCACGCACGAGTTCCTCGAAGTATTCGAGGTCGGCGATCTGCATGTCCTGCTCGTGTCGGAACTGGTCGATCACGCCGTCGATGCGGTTGCCGCTCATCTGCCAGGCGTAGATCGCCTGGAGCGCGCGGCGGCGCGCGCGCGACCGCGCGGTCGGATCGATGCCGGTGGGGTGCGGGGTGTTCGTCACAGCTGTCTCCACAGATCGACCATTTCCAGTGCGGCAAGCGCGATTTCCTCGCCCTTGTTGCCGTGCGCGCCGCCGGCGCGCGCCTCGGCGTCGGCATGCCGCTCGACCGCCAGCACGCCGTTCAACACCGGCAGGCGGTGTTCGAGCGCGACGCGCATGAGCCCGTCGGCGCAGCCGTCCGCGACGTGCTCGTAGTGGCGCGTGTCGCCGCGCACGACGCAGCCGAGCGCGAGGATCGCCGCGACGCGGCCGCCGCCGGCGAGCCTCGCCGCGGCCTGCGGGATCTCCCACGCGCCGGGCACGCGCACGAGGTCGACCCTGTCGTCGGCGACGCCATGCTCCTGCAGCGCGCGGCGCGCGCCGTCGACCAGCGCATCGACGATGCGCGGGTTCCAGCGGCTCGCGATGATCGCGTAGCGCGCTTGCGCGACGGGGCGCAGTTCGCCGGTGAGGATGGGCATGGGGGCGAGGGCTGAAGGCTTGGGACTGAGGGCTGGAGTTTAACGGGGCGTCGAGGTGGTTGCGCGCGTTCGCGTGCCCTCGTGCGCGTAGGCTGGGACGCAGCGGTGTGAAAACGTGGCTGGCAGCGACACCCGCCGCCGCGAGTCCCACCGCCTCCCGCAGTGCCCCGTCGCGGCGGGACTCGCCGCTGCGCGGCTGCGTCCCACCCTACGGCCTGCGGCAGCACGACGCGTTTTCGGCCCTCAGCCCCGCCCCTCCACATACCCCTCGACCTCGAGCCCGAACCCGGCGAGGCCCACTAGCTTGCGCGGCGTGCCGAGCACGCGCAGGCGGCGCACGCCGAGGTCGGCAAGGATCTGCGCGCCGAGGCCGAGCCGGCGCCACTGCGCCCGCGCGCCGGCATCGCCCGCCGCCGTGCCGCGCAGGCGTTCGAGGAGCGCATCGCCACCCTCCTCGCCCGCGAGCACGACGACGACGCCGCGCTCCTCGGCGGCGATCCGGCGCAGCGCGGCGGTCACGGTCAGGCCGAGGTCATCGCGCTCGAGGTGCAGGACGTCCGACAAGGTGTTGCGCACGTGCACGCGCGTCAGCACCGGTGCGCCGTCGTCGATGGTGCCGCGTACCAGCGCGAAGTGCAGTTCGCGCGCGAGCACGTCGCGCCAGGCGACGAGGCGGAAGCGGCCGAACTCGGTATCGACCATGGCCTCGTGCACGCGCTCGACGGTCTTCTCGGTCTCGAGGCGGTAGCGGATGAGGTCGGCGATCGTGCCGATGCGCAGGCCGTGTTTCGCCGCGAACGCCTCGAGCTCGGGCCGGCGCGCCATCGTGCCGTCGTCGCTGAGGACCTCGACGAGCACGCCCGCGGGTTCGAGCCCGGCGAGCGCGGCGAGATCGCTCGCGGCTTCGGTGTGGCCGGCCCGCGCGAGCACGCCGCCGGGAGCGGCCGCGAGCGGAAAGACGTGACCCGGCTGCACGATGTGCTGCGGACCCGCATCGGCCCGCACCGCAGTGCGGATCGTATGCGCACGATCGTAGGCCGAGATGCCGGTCGTAACGCCTTCGGCGGCCTCGATCGAGACGGTGAAGTTCGTGTGGTGCGGCGAGGTGTTCGTGTCGACCATCGGCTTGAGGCCGAGCTGGCGGCAGCGCGCGCGCGTCATCGAGAGGCAGATGAGGCCCCTTCCTTCGCGCGCCATGAAGTTGACGTCCTCGGGCCGCACCTTCTCGGCCGCCATGATGAGGTCGCCTTCGTTCTCGCGGTCTTCGTCGTCGACGATCACGACCATGCGGCCGAGTCGGATGTCGGCGAGCAGTTCGGGGATGGTGGCGAAGGACATCGTGGTACCGCCTCGTCGTGTGGGTCGCCCGCGACAGCGGGCGTCAAGCTTGAATCCGTGAAGAATCCGCAAACGCCCGCGTATGCCGCGCGAGGCGTCAGGCGGCGTCGGGCGGCACGCCCGCGAGCCGTTCGGCATACCGCGCCATGAGGTCGACCTCGATGTTCACCGCGTCGCCGACCGCGCGCGCGCCGAATGTCGTCACCGCGAGCGTGTGCGGGATCAAGGTCACGCCGAACGCCTCCTCGCCGGCTTCGTTCACGGTGAGGCTCGTGCCGTCGACGCAGATCGAGCCCTTGACCGCGATGTAGCGCGCGAGCGCGCGCGGTATGCGGAAACGCCAGCGTTGCGAGGCGCCTTCATCGTCGATCGCGAGAACGGTGCCGATGCCGTCGACGTGACCCGACACCAGATGGCCGCCGAGCCGGTCGGCGAGGCGCAACGCCTTCTCGAGGTTGACCCGCGCGCCGACCGCGAGGCCGCCGAGCGTCGTGCGCGCGAGCGTCTCCGCCGACAGGTCGGCGAACCATCGCGTCCCTTCGATCGCCACGACGGTGAGGCAGACGCCGGCGACCGCGATGCTGTCCCCGATCGCGACATCGCCGAGATCGAGCGCGCCGGCGCCGATGGCAAGGCGCAGGCCACCCGAGTGTTCCTCGCGCGACGCGATGGATCCGACGGCCTGGATGATCCCGGTGAACATCGCTACTCCCGTTCCGGACGCAGCAGCAGCCGGATATCGCTGCCGATCGTGCGCTGTTCGTGCACGCGCAGGCGCACGCGATCGGCCATCCGCTCGATCGATGCGAGCGCGAGCAGCGCGCGCGCATCGTCGCCGAGCAGGACCGGCGCGATGTACAAAAGCAGTTCGTCGACGAGCCCCGCCGACCAGAAGGCGCCGCACAGCGTCGACCCCGCTTCGACCTGCACCTCGTTCATGCCGCGTGCGGCGAGCTCGGCGAGCACGGCGCCGAGATCGAGGCCGTCTCCGGAGCGCTCGAGCGCGACGAGTTCGACGCCGGCGAAGCGATCGTCGTCGGCACGCGCGTCGGCCGCATGGAACACCAGCGTCGGCGCGCTGCGGTCGAGCACGTGCGCGCCGCGCGGCGTGCGCAACGCGGAATCGATCACGACGCGCAACGGCGCGACCGCATCCGCGGAAACCCGCTCCGACCGCGGCGTCAAGCGCGGGTCGTCGGCGAGCACGGTGCCGATGCCGGTGACGAGCGCGGAACTGCGCGCGCGCCAGTGCTGCACGTCGGCGCGCGCGGCGTCGCCGGTGATCCACTTCGATTCGCCGCTCGCGAGCGCGGTGCGCCCGTCGAGGCTCGAGGCGAGCTTCAATCTCAGCCACGGGCGGCCGCGTTCGACGCGGGCGTGGAAGCCGCGATTGAGCTCGCGCGCGGGCTCGCTCATGAGTCCCGGTTCCACGACGATGCCGGCGGCACGCAGGCGCTCGAGCGCGTGGCCGCCGTCCTGCGCGGCATCCGGCGCCGCGACGACGACGCGCACGATGCCCGCGGCGATCAGCGCATCCGCGCACGGTGGCGTGCGCCCGTGCAGGCCGCAGGGTTCCAGCGTGACGTAGGCGGTCGACCCGCGCGCGGCCCCACCCGCGGCCTGCAGCGCGAGGACCTCGGCGTGGGGCTCGCCGGCGCGCCGATGCCAGCCCTCGCCGACGATGGCGTCGCCGCGCGCGATCACGCATCCGACGCGCGGGTTCGGCTGGGTCGTCGCGAGGCCGTGCGCGGCGAGGCGCAACGCGTGCGCCATCAGCGCGTGGTCGAGCGCCGAGAACACGTCAGCCCTTGGCCTTGCCCGGCTTCGCGTCGCCGAGCAGCGACAACTGCAATCCCTCGAGCGAAGGCAGGTCGCGCTCGAGTTTCTCGATCTCCTCGCGGAACGCCTGTACGTCCTCGAAGCTGCGGTACACGGAGGCGAACCGCACGTAGGCAACGTGATCGAGCGTCTTGAGTTCGCGCATCACGAGTTCGCCGATGCGCATCGACGGCACTTCGCGTTCGCCGCTGCGGCGCAGGCTCTCGACCACCGCGCGCACGGCCGCATCGACCTGCTCGCTGCCGACCGGGCGCTTCTGCAGCGCGCGCATGAAGCCGGTGCGCAGCTTGCCTTCGTCGAACGCCTCGCGGCGCCCGTCGCCCTTGACCACGTTCGGCAGCTTGATTTCCGCCGTCTCGAACGTGTTGAAGCGCTCGCCGCACGCCTCGCATTCGCGCCGGCGGCGGATCGTGCTGCCGTCGTCGGACACGCGCGAATCGATCACGCGGGTGTCTTCGTGCTGGCAGAACGGGCAATGCATCAGGCGGCCCGCCCGATGGCGAGCCCGGCGACCGCGTCGACGAACGCGCGCACGAGCGGCGGGCAGCGTCCGTCGAGCGCGGCACGCTCGTGCTGGAACAGGGTCGCGACGAAGAACGGGTGGCCGTCGAGCTCGAGCGCGCGCACCTCGCCGGTGGCGTCGACCGCCGCGACGCGCAGAGGACCGTCCGCGATCGCGGCGCGGAACCCCGCGGCGAGGCCGTAGCGGCAGTGGTAGCCCGCATCGATGCGCGCGACGCCCCACGCGCGCGCGCAGCGCGAGCCCGCGACGAGATGGACCGCCTCGTGCACCTCGACGAGCGCGCAGCTGAGCGGCACGACGACGGCGCGTTCGGCGTCCGGCGCCGTCTCCGCATGCTCGGCATCGGCCCAACCGAGCACGTTGCGCGCGTACTCGACGACGGCATGCTGGAAGCCACCGCAGGTGCCGAGGAACGGACGCCGCGCCTCGCGTGCGTGGCGGATCGCGCGCAACGCGCCGTCCATGTCGCGGTAGGGACTCGCCGGCACGCACCACAGGCCGTCGAACGCGGCGAGCCGCGCCACGCCGTCGATCGTTTCCGTGCCGAGCCATTCGACGTCGAGCGGCTGCGCGGCCGCGGCACCCGCGAGCGCGAGCGCACGCGGGATCGCGCGGTGCGCGACCACCGCGTCGTCGCGATCGCCGATCAGCCCGATGCGCAGCGATCGCATCGCGCGCTCCTCAGCCGTAGACCGGATACGTGCGGCACTGCGCGGTAACCTGCTCGCGCACGCGCGCGATCACGGCCGCATCGCCGGGCGCGTCGAGCACGTCGCAGATCCAGTTGGCGAGATCGACGCAGTCCTTCTCGCGGTAGCCGCGCGTCGTCACTGCAGGCGTGCCGATGCGCAGGCCCGATGTCACGAACGGCGAGCGCGGATCGTTCGGCACCGCGTTCTTGTTGACCGTGATGTGCGCCTCGCCGAGCGCGGCTTCGGCGTCCTTGCCGGTGACCTCGCGGCCGATCAGGTCGATCAGCATGAGGTGGTTCTCGGTGCCGCCGGAAACGATCCGGTAGCCGCGCGCGATGAACGCATTCGCCATCGCCTGCGCGTTCTTCACGACCTGGCGCTGGTAGTCCTTGAACGCGGGCTCGAGCGCTTCCTTGAACGCGACCGCCTTGGCGGCGATCACGTGCATGAGCGGTCCGCCCTGGATGCCCGGGAAGACGACGCTCTGCAACTTCTTGACGAGATCGTCCGACGCGTTCTTCGCGACGATGATGCCGCCGCGCGGGCCGCGCAGCGTCTTGTGCGTCGTCGATGTGACCACGTGCGCATGCGGCAGCGGGCTCGGGTACACGCCCGCGGCGACGAGGCCCGCGACGTGCGCCATGTCGACGAACAGGTACGCACCGACCTTGTCCGCGATCGCGCGGAAACGCGCCCAGTCGAGCACCTGCGAATACGCCGAGAAACCCGCGACGACCATCTTCGGCTTGTGTTCGAGCGCGAGCCGCTCGATCTCGTCGTAGTCGACCCGGCCACTGTCCGGGTCGATGCCGTACTGCACCGCGTTGAAGATCTTGCCGCTGAGATTGACCTTCGCGCCATGCGTGAGGTGGCCGCCATGGGCGAGGCTCATGCCGAGGATCGTGTCGCCCGGACTCAGCAGCGCGAAGTAGACCGCCTGGTTCGCCTGCGAGCCGGAGTGCGGCTGCACGTTCGCATAATCGGCGTCGAACAGCTGCTTGACGCGCGCGATCGCGAGCGTCTCGGCGACGTCGACGTATTCGCAGCCGCCGTAGTAGCGCTTGCCGGGATAGCCTTCGGCGTACTTGTTGGTCAGCACGGAGCCCTGCGCCTCGAGCACGCGCGGGCTCGCGTAGTTCTCAGACGCGATGAGCTCGACGTGATCCTCCTGGCGCCCGCGCTCGGCGGCGATCGCCTCGGCGAGTTCGGGGTCGTAGCCTTCGATACGGGCATCCTTGGAGAACATCGGCGCATCACCTGGGCAGGGCGGGAATCGCGCATTTTAGCGCGTTATCGCCGGCGCCGGCCGAAACGGGTCGTGGCGCGGTTTGGCCGTCCGAACCCGATGCATGACGGCCGGGCCGCCGATCGGCGATAATGCGCGGCTATCCCAACGATTTCCACGCCCGTGGCGCCTCGCGGCCCCGGTGCGCCCACGCCCGGAGTCCAGGCATGCAATACATCTACACGATGATCGGCGTCAGCAAGGTCGTCCCACCCAAGCGTCAGATCATCAAGGACATTTCGCTCTCGTTCTTCCCGGGCGCCAAGATCGGCCTGCTCGGCCTCAATGGCGCCGGCAAGTCGACGGTGCTCAAGATCATGGCCGGCGTGGACACCGACTACCAGGGCGAAGCGCGCCCGCAGCCGGGGATCAAGGTCGGCTACCTCGCGCAGGAGCCGCAGATCCATCCCGACAAGACGGTGCGCGAAGCAGTCGAGGAAGGCGTGTCCGAGGTGCTCGACGCGCAGCGCCGCCTCGAGGAGATCTACGCGGCGTACGGCGAGGAAGGCGCGGACTTCGACAAGCTCGCCGCCGAGCAGCAGCGCCTCGAGAACATCCTCGCCGCCTCGGATGCACACGCGCTCGAGCGGCAGCTCGAGGTCGCCGCCGACGCGCTGCGCCTGCCGCCCTGGGACGCGGTCGTCGGCAAGCTCTCCGGCGGCGAGAAGCGCCGCGTTGCGCTGTGCCGCCTGCTCCTTTCGAAGCCCGACATGCTCCTGCTCGACGAACCGACCAACCACCTCGATGCCGAATCGGTCGAGTGGCTCGAACATTTCCTCGCCGACTTCCCGGGTACCGTCGTCGCGGTCACCCATGACCGCTACTTCCTCGACAACGCGGCCGAATGGATCCTCGAACTCGACCGCGGCCGCGGCATCCCGTGGAAGGGCAACTATTCCTCGTGGCTGGAGCAGAAGGACGAGCGCCTCAAGCAGGAAGAGAGCCAGGAGAAGGCGCGCCAGAAGGCGATCCAGCGCGAGCTCGAGTGGGCGCGCCAGAACGCCAAGGGCGGGCGCAGCAAGGGCAAGGCGCGCCTCGCGCGCATCGAGGAGCTGCAGTCGGTCGACTACCAGAAGCGCAACGAGACCAACGAGATCTTCATTCCGCCGGGCGAGCGCCTCGGCAACTCGGTGATCGAGTTCAAGGGCGTGTCCAAATCGTTCGGCGACCGCCTGCTCATCGATGACCTCAGCTTCGTCGTGCCCGCCGGCTCCATCGTCGGCATCATCGGGCCGAACGGCGCCGGCAAGTCGACCCTGTTCAAGATGATCACGGGCCAGGAAAAGCCCGACAAGGGCGAGATCGTCAAGGGCCCGACCGTGAACATCGCCTACGTCGACCAGAGCCGCGACAAGCTCGAGGGCAACCACAACGTGTTCCAGGAGGTGTCCGGCGGCGCCGACATCCTCAACATCAACGGCATCGAGATCCAGTCGCGCGCGTACATCGGCCGCTTCAACTTCAAGGGTCCGGACCAGCAGAAGCTCGTCGGCTCGCTCTCCGGCGGCGAACGCGGCCGCCTGCATCTCGCCAAGACCCTGTTGCAGGGCGGCAACGTGCTGCTGCTCGACGAACCGTCGAACGACCTCGACATCGAAACCCTGCGTGCGCTCGAGGACGCGCTGCTCGAATTCCCGGGCAACGCGTTCGTGATCTCGCACGACCGCTGGTTCCTCGACCGCATCGCGACGCACATCCTCGCGTTCGAGGGCGACTCGCACGTCGAGTTCTTCCAGGGCAACTACCGCGAGTACGAGGACGACAAGAAGCGCCGCCTCGGCGACGAAGCCGCCCAGCCGCACCGCCTGCGCTACAAGAAACTCGCCTGATCGCAGCACACCGGGCCGACGCCGAAAGAGCCTGAACCACGAAGGACACGAAGGACACGAAGGAAGAGCAAGAGAATTTTCTTTCTTCGTGTCCTTCGTGTCCTTCGTGTTTCAATCTCATCTTTGCGCCCTTGTTTTGTTTCTCGATTCGCGCAAACGACCGAAGGAGAAATACGTGACGTTCATGCAGTCGCTGCAGGGGGCCTGGCGGCGCAATGATTCGCTCGTCTGCGTCGGGCTCGATCCGGAGCCGGCGAAGTTCCCGGCGCGCTTCGCGGGCGACGCCGACGCGGTGTTCGGGTTCTGCCGCGCGATCGTCGACGCGACCGCCGACCTCGCCTGCGCGTTCAAGCCGCAGATCGCGCATTTCGCGGCGCTCGGCGCCGAGGACGCGCTCCTGCGGCTCATCGCGCACATCCATGCCGCGCATCCGGGCGTGCCGGTCATCCTCGACGCGAAACGCGGCGACATCGGCTCGACCGCGCGGAACTACGCGATCGAGGCATTCGACCGCTACCGCGCCGATGCGGTCACCGTGAACCCGTATCTCGGTGGCGACTCGCTCCAACCGTTCCTCGATCGCGCCGACAAGGGCGTCGTCGTCCTCTGCCGCACGTCGAACGCGGGCGCCGGCGACCTGCAGGATCTCGTCGTCGACGGCCGACCGCTGTATCAGCACGTCGCCGCGAAGGCGGCGCGGGAATGGAACGCGAACGGCAATTGCCTGCTCGTCGTCGGCGCGACCTGGCCGCAGCAGTTGCGCGAAGTGCGCGCGATCGTCGGCGACGTGCCGTTCCTCGTCCCCGGCGTCGGCGCGCAGGGTGGCGACGTCGAAGCCGTCGTCGCGAACG
>NZ_DATDMY010000321.1:0-4481 GCF_036518555.1 Dokdonella sp.
GCCAGGCGGGTGCTGCACCGAAGGCGAATCGCACGGCTGCCGGACTCGTGAAGATCCATACGTCGGCGCCGCGCGCGTTGCGCAGCGCACGCAGAGTCCCGGGCGCATCGCCCGCACGCAAGGCGAGGCCGGGCAACGACAACGGCCGGGCACCGCGCGCGCGCGCGCGCGACACGAACCCACGCGCCGTGCCGCTCGGGCGGGTGATCAGCAGGGTCGCGCCCGCGAGGTCCTCGCCGACGCCGCTAACGGGAGCTGTGAGCATTCTTGGGCCACCTTTCACGGCATTCGGGCATCATACGCGTCGCTTGCGGCGGGCCGTCGCCCGTGCGCGCCGTTCGATCTCCAGGGACCTACCGATGCGATTCATCTTCCTTCCGGCATGCGCCATCGCCGCCGCCCTGCTCGTGTGTTCCACACCGGCGAGATCCTCGACGGACGATGCCCGTCTCGTCGCGGCCGCACAGGCGTTGGCGATCCGCATCGACGGCGTGACGCGAGACATCGCACGCGCATCGAACGGGTCCGATTCCGTCGACGTGCGGCTGCACCGCCTGCATGCGGATCTCGACGAGCTGTCGCGCTCGCTGCCGAAGCCGGACGATGGCTCGCCCGGCGCGCGCAAGCTGCACGCGCTGTCGCTGCTGCTCGGGAACCTCGATCGGGCGCGGTCGACGGGCCACGCGCCGCGGCTGCCGCACCGACCGCAACCGTCGCGCCGCGGCACGCTTTCGCCGACGGCAGTTCGTCTGGGTGGGACGTGCTCCGGCGCGATCGCCCTGGCGTCGGGCCAGGAACTCGACGGCGAACTCGGCGCCGAGGCCGAACTGTGGTTGCGCGTGGACGTCGGATCCACCGTCGTGCGCGTCGACACGTACGCATCGACGCTCGACACCGAGATCGGCGTGTTCGATGCATGCCCCGAGGACGCGGGACGCATGCTGGCAGGGGCCGACGATACCTTCGGACTCGCCGCGGCCGTCAGCGTGCGCGCGGGCACGGAGGAGCGGACGCGCTGGCTGCGCGTGCGCAATCTCGGCGCAGGCGGGAGCCTCTCCGTGGTCGCCGGTGCCGGCGGTTCGGTCAGCGGCCACGTGCGCGACTTTTCCGGCCAGCCGATCGGGAGCAGCATCTACGCATACAGCGCGGGCTTCCTGCTGGCCGTCGCCAACACCGACGCGGGCGGCTACGAGATTCCGCTCGATGCGGGGGACTACGCGATCGTGTCGGCGCCGTACGACGGCGTGACGATGATGTGGCCGAACGTTGAATGCAGCGGCCGCCCGTCCGAGTGCAACCTCGCGCTGGCGCAAACCGTCACCGTCGAAGAGGGTGCGACCACTGCCGGCATCGACTTCACGCACGGGCCGGGTGCACGCATCATCGGCCGCGCGCGCGACGCGGCAACGGGCCTGCCCGTGCCCAATGCCATCGTCATGGCGACGAACGCACTGGGTCTCTCGTTCTACGCAGCGGCCGATGCGACCGGCCGCTACCAGATCGGCGCGCTCGCGGCCGGCGAGTATCACGTCGTCGCGACCGAACCCGGGCACCTTTCGCAGCTGTACGATCGTGTCGATTGCCCCGTCCCGCCGCAGTCGTGCGACCCGTCAGGCGGGGCGCCCGTCATCCTGGCGCGCGACACGCCGCGCCAGGGCATCGACTTCATCCTGCGCCCGATGCCGACGATCGACGTGCTCGCCAACGTCCCGGTCGGCGGTCCGGCGGACAACGTCGAGATTCGCGTATTCGACGTATCGGGCAACCTCGTCTTCTTCGGATACGCTCCCAGCGGACAACGTACGCGGGTGGGCCCGCTGGTGCCCGGGTCCTATCGGGTCGCCGCCCGCTCGTTCGCGTACGCGGCGCAGCTCTACGACCATGTCGACTGCATCGATGAATGCTACGAGGAGCTTGCGTCGGGAACGCCGCTGACGATCGCGTTCGATGCCGCCGCTCCGCTGGCGACGTTCGACCTGCGCGAATTGCCGGACATCACCGGACGCGTCACCGACCTGGTCACCGGCGCCGGGCTCGCGAACGTCGACATCGCGCTCTACGAGGATGCCGTTTGGATCCTCGACGCCGTCAGCGCCGCCGACGGAACCTACGTCCTCGATCACGTGCCGCCGGGCAACTACTGGATCAAGGCCGTGAGCGTGGACCACCGCGATACGGCGTTCCCGGCCGCTGCCTGCAGCGACTACGTCTTCGACATCACGTCGTGCCAGCTCGCGAGCGCACGGCAGGTGGCCGTCGGCGTCGATGCCGTGAGCGGCATCGACATCGCGCTTCCGCCGAACGGCACGATCGCCGGCACCGTGCAGTTGCGCGGGCTGCCCGCGACGCCGCCGCAGGATTCGGCCCATGTCGTGCTGTACGACACGAGCGGCGCCGTGCTGAAACTGGTGTCGGCGAATTACAACAACGGTGACTACGTCATCGGCGACGTCGCGCCGGGCACCTATTTCCTCGAAGCAGTCAACACGGAATTGTTCGCACAGGTCTTTTCCGGCATCGACTGCCCCGTGCCCGGCGTCAGCTGCGACCCGACCGCCGGCACGCCGGTGGCGATGCTGCAGGGACAAGCCGTGCAGGACGTCGATTTCAGCCTCGTGTCCACGCAGCAGATCTCGGGGCGCGTGACCGACGCGGTCTCGGGAGCGGGCATCGCCGGCGCCGTCGTCGACATGTGGAGTTCCACGCAGGCCCATTGCGGCGCGTCCGCGACGGACGCGGACGGCTACTACATGATCCTTGCGGCGGCCTGCCCGGGTCCGGTCGCGCTGTCCACCGATGCAGGCACGGCGTACGTCGATGAAGTGTTCGACGGCCACGCGTGCCCGAACGGTCCGGCGTACGAAGGGCTCTGCTCGCTGGCCGACGCCACGCCGGTGGCCTTCCCGACCCAGCCCGACCCCGTGGTCGTCGACTTCGCGCTCGATGCGCGCGATCCGGACATGGTGTTCGCGAGCGGCTTCGACCCGTCCCCGGCGATGGCGCGGCAGCGGGTGACCCGATGACGGCGAATGACGGGCTGCAGCGCACGCTCGAGCGCATCCCGCTCACCCGTGCGATGGGCCTCGCCGTCGAAGGCTTCGACGGCGAAGCCTTCGCACTCGCCGCGCCGCTCGCGCCGAACGTGAACGACAAGGGCTGCGCCTTCGGCGGCAGCCTCGCGAGCCTGATGACGCTCGCCGGCTGGGGCCTGCTCGAACTCGCGCTCGAGGCGCGCGCGCTGCACGCGGACATCTACGTGCAGGACAGCAGCATCCGCTACCTCGCGCCGGTATGGCACGACTTCCGCGCGATCGCCACCGCGGCGCCGGGCGAATCGCTCGACGCGTTCGCCGCGGCGCTCGCCGAGCGCGGCAAGGCGCGCATGCGCGTGCATGGCCGCGTGCCGTTGCCGGACGGCGGCGACGCCGCGACCCTCGAGGCGCGCTTCGTCGCGATCGCACGGCGCTGACGCGGCGCTGCAGTTGCTGCACAATCGGCGCAGCCCGCCGCGGAGACCGCCATGCACCGCCTGCCGTCCGTCCTGCTCGTCGCCGCCGCGCTCGCCGCCTGCGCCACCGAGAAGATGCGCTCGAAAGAGACCGTCCTCGACCAGACCCTGCACAGCTACGCCGCGACCATCCGCTGGGGCGACATGACCCAGGCACTGTCGTTCATCGACCCCAAGGTGCTCGCCGAGCACCCGCCGAGCCCGCTCGAGCTCGAGCGCTTCAGGCAGGTCCGCATCACCGGGTACAGCGAACAGCCGATCGTTCCGGTCGGCGAGGACGAGGTGCGCCAGGTCGTGCAGATCGAGCTCGCCAACGTGAACACGCAGACCGTGCGCTCGGTCGTCGACCGCCAGGTCTGGAAGTACGACGAGGCGACGAAGCACTGGTGGCTCACGAGCGGCCTGCCGGACATCGCCCGGCACGACTGACGGCCGCATCGCGCCGATTGCGCTTTCCTCGCCGCACGGGGTGCCGGATAATCGCGGGCCGCGCACGCCTGTGCTCCCGCCAGCGAAACCGATGTCCGACGTCCTGCACCGCCTGCCCGAGTTCCTCGGCAACCATGTCTACCTGACCCTCGGCTTCGTCGGTGTGCTCGTCGCGCTGTTCGTGACGGAAGCGCAGCGCTTCACGCGCGGCTATGCGGCGCTGACGCCGGCCGGGCTGACCCAGCTCATCAACCGCGAGAACGCGCTGCTCATCGACGTGTCGGCCCAGGCCGAGTTCGAGAAGGGGCACATCCCGGGCGCGAAGCACGTCGCGATGAGCGCGCTCGATCCCGAGCACAAGGACCTCGCCAGGGCGCGCGACCTGCCGGTCGCGGTCGTCTGCCGCACCGGCCAGGCGTCAGCGCAGGCGGCCCAGCGGCTGCGCAAGGCCGGCTTCGCGAAGGTGTTCTGGCTCGAAGGCGGCCTCGCCGCGTGGAGCGAGGCGCAGATGCCGCTCGCCAAGGGCCGCGCCTGATCGGCGCGC
>NZ_DATDMY010000322.1:0-4194 GCF_036518555.1 Dokdonella sp.
TGCCGCCCTGCTTGAGCACGTCGAGGCCGATCTGCGTTGCGAGCGGGTGCGAGGTCGCGACCATCCCGTGCGCGGCGATGACCTCCGAGCGCGTCGCGAACGGCGCACCCGTGATGCGGTCGCCGGCGTGGACGGCGGAAGCGGCGGTGCACGCGGCGACCGCGAGCGCGAGGGCGATGCGACGCATGAGGATTCCCCTGGCCGGAAAGCGCCGAGGATACGCCGCGGCCCGCGGCACGGATGTAAAGAAGCGTAGGTGAATCCGAGCCGTCGCCGCGCGCCGAAACGGAGATTGCCCGCGTTGCTACGCCAGGTGCGCGAGCACGAACCGCCACAGCGGCAACGTCGCCATCGACAGCACGATGCCGAAGCCGACCAGCGCCGCGGCGAGTTCGGGTGCGAGACCCGCAAGCGACAGCAGCGCGCCGGCCGTGATCATCGGCGGCATCGCCGTCTCATAGACGGCCGCCGCGCGCATCTCGCCGTCGAGGCCCAGCAGGGCGCACAGGCCGAGCGCGAGCAGCGGCATCAGCAGCAGCTTGGCCACGAGTCCGTACGCGAAGACGCCGAGATGGTGGCGCGGCACGCGCAGGCGCAACTGCATGCCGCTCGCAAGCGCGACGAGCGGCAGCAGGCAGTCGGCGAGGAGTTTGAGCGGCTGCGTGACGATCTGCGGGGAAACCTTCGGCATCATTACCAGCGCGACGACGAGCGCAATGAACGGCGGGAACGTGGCGATGCGGCGCGTGATCGAGCGCCAGCCCGGGCGGCCACCGCCGTACACGCCCAGGACGATCAGGCCCACGGTGGAGAGGATCAGGAAGCTGCCGAACTGGTCGTACGCGACCGCGTAACGCAGCGCGTCGGCACCGGCCAGTGCGGGAACGAGCGCGAAGCCGAGGAACGAGGTGTTGCCGAGCGCGACGAGGAGCAGCAGCACGGCGGTTGCCGCGCGGTCGAAACGCAGCGCGCGCGAGAACAGCATCGTCAGCCCCGCGCTCGCACCGAAGATCAGCCACGGTATCGCGATGAGGTCGAGCAGCTCGCGATCGAGCATGAGTCGGGGTGCATGCAGCAGCACCGCAGCGGGCAGGCACACGTAGAGCACGACGAGGTTGAGCGCGGCCGGTGCGTCGGCCGGCACGACGCGGCGCCAGGCGAGCACTCGGCCGAAGGCGAGCATGGCGAGGACGAGCGCGAACGCGGACAGCGCGGACATCGGAGCGGTCACCGCTACGCGGTGCGCAGCGGGGCTGCGCGGTATCGGATCTCGCCAACGCTCGGGGCGGCCTCAGCCGTGCGACTCGAATGCATCGGCGTGGTCCATGGCATGACGATGGATCGCCAGCAGCGTCGCCTCGGCGTCGATCAGCGCGCCCAGGCGTTCGGCGATCGCGTCGAACGCCTCGGCGTCGGCGTCCGCGCCGGAAGGATGCATCGCCCAGGCCTGCGTGAACGCGTCCGCGAGTGCGTCGAGCCCGACCAGGCGCAGCCGTGCGACGAGAGCATCGTGATAGCCGGGGCCGAGGTTGTCGATCGCGGTTTCCAGCCCTTCGCAGTCGATCTGGTCGAAGGCATGGAAGATCGTGCAGATCGTCGTGTAGCCGTCCGGTAGCGGCGGCACGGCCGTCGCGTCGTACTCGTGGCGAGCCAGGAGGTGGCCGTACAGATGCTGCGCGGCGCTCCACAGGACCACTGGATCGGCCGTGCGCCAGAACTTGACCGGAATGGTGGCGCGGGCCCGCAGCGGGAACAGCCGATCGCGCACGAAATCGTTGAGGTCGCGCAGCGCCTCGACGGCGCCCGCAGGAATGCCCGTCACGTCGTCGGCGAGCGCGACGAGGTCGGGCGATTCCTTCCGCGCCTGCGCGGCCGCTTCCGCGGAGAGCTGGAACGCCCACTCGCCGAGTACGCCGCCTGCGCCCCTCGCGCGCAGGGTCAGTACGTTCTCCGGGCTGAATCGGCCCTCGAAGCGTCGCACCGGGCCATACGTGGGTTCGAGCAGGCGGGACAGCTCGAGCAGCAGCGACGGGATCTCGTACCAGTCGCCCCCGACGACGTCCAGGGAACCGCCTTTCCACGCGATCAGATCCATTTCGATCGCGCCGCCCCGGGATCGCGCCTCGATATGCGCGGTTGCGCCCCGCGTGTGCGTGCTGGACGCGGGAAAGGCCGGATCGTTGCGGCAGAAATCGAGCGTGCGCGCAATCTCGAACAGGATATCTTCGATGGCGCCCGGCCTGGCCATGCTCGAGCTTCCGGCAAAAAGGTGCGAGCGGTACTACTCGCCGAGCGCCTCGCGCATGAACTCCGGCAGCGCGAGCGCGGCCTTGTGGACGTCGACGTTGTAGTAGCGCGTCGCGAACTGCTTGGTCGCCGCGCCGCGTTCGCGGAACCCGCTGAGGTCGGCGCCCTTGCGCGCCATCGTGCAGCTCCACCAGCCGGTCGGGTAGATCGGTTGCGGGAACAGGAGCGTCCTCACCGCCTGGAAATCGGCGACGCGCATGGCCGTACGCATCGACTTGATGAGGTCCAGGTGTACGAGCGGCGACTCGCTCTGCTGCACCAGGATGCCGCTCGGCCGCAGCGCACGATGGCAGCTCGCATAGAAATCCGCGTTGAACAGGCCCTCGGCCGGGCCGACCGGGTCGGTCGAATCGACGATGACGACGTCGATCGATTCCGGCTCCTGCTCGGCCATGTACTTGATGCCGTCGATGAACAGCAGCTCCGCGCGCGGATCGGCATTCGACTCGCACAATTCAGGGAAGTACTGCTCGGCGAGGCGCGTGACGCGCTCGTCGATCTCGACCTGCACCGCGTGCTCGACTTCCTCGTGACGCAGCACCTCGCGCAGGGTGCCGCAGTCGCCGCCGCCGATGATGACGACGCGCTTGGCGCGCGCATGCGTGAACAGCGCCGGGTGCGACATCATCTCGTGATAGAGGAAGTTGTCGCGCGTGGACACCATCGTGCAGCCGTCGATGACCATGAGCTTGCCCCAGTCGGTCGTGTCGTAGATCTCGATCGACTGGAACGGCGTCTGCTCCGCGTGCAGGCGCTCCTTGATGCGCAGGCCGAACGAGGACCCGGAACGCGCGTGCTGCTCGGTGAACCAGTTCTGGGCGGTGGCGTTCTGCTGGGGCGCGGACATGGTGCTTCCTGCGGAGGGTCGAGGACGGGAACCCGGCGGGCGCCGGGGGCGCGATTGTAGCGGTTCCCGCGCGCGCCGACATACGCGCATTGCGACAGCTCGTTACACTATGCCGCTGGCACGAACGGATGGAGCAACGGGTGAGCAAGCAGCGCTGGACCGCGGACGACGCACGCCACACGTGGGCGGTGCCGCACTGGAGCGAAGGCTACTTCGACGTCGGCGACGACGGCGACCTGCTCGTACGTCCGCGTCGCGGCGACGGTCCGGCGCTGTCGCTGCCTGGCATCGTCGACGCAGCCTGCGTGCAGGGATCGCGCCTGCCGCTGCTCGTGCGCTTCGCCGACATCCTGCAGGACCGCCGTGCGCGCCTGCAGCGCGCGTTCGAGAAGGCGATGGCCGACTGGGACTACCACGGCGGTTACACGCTGATCTATCCGATCAAGGTGAACCAGCAGAACAACGTCGCCGGCGAACTCGCCGCCAACGCCGCGCCCGGCTTCGGCCTCGAGGCGGGCTCCAAGCCCGAACTCATGGCCGTGCTCGCGCTCGCCCGGCGCGGCAGCACGGTGATCTGCAACGGTTACAAGGATCGCGAATACATCCGCCTCGCGCTGATCGGCCGCAAGCTCGGGCTCGACATCTTCATCGTGATCGAGAAGCCGTCGGAGCTGCGTTACGTGGTCGAGGAGGCCACCGCGCTCGGCGTCGAACCCTTGCTCGGCGTGCGCATGCGTCTCAAGAGCCTCGGCGCGGGCAAGTGGCAGAACTCCGGCGGCGACAAGGCGAAGTTTGGTCTTACGCCGCGCCAGCTGCTGACCCTGCTCGACGAACTCGCCGCGGCGAAGCTGTCGCACACGCTCAAGCTGCTGCACTTCCACATGGGTTCGCAGATGTCGAACGTGCGCGACATCGCCAACGGCATGCGCGAGGCAGTGCGCTACTTCGTCGAACTCTCGCGCATGGGCCTGCCGATCACCCACATGGATGTCGGCGGCGGGCTCGGCGTCGATTACGAAGGCACGCGCTCGCGCTCGGAC
>NZ_DATDMY010000323.1:0-2781 GCF_036518555.1 Dokdonella sp.
CATGATCAACGGCATGATGACGCTGTCGGGCGCGTGGCACAAACTGCGCACCGACCCGATCCTCAAGTTCATGATCGTCTCGCTGTCGTTCTACGGCATGTCGACCTTCGAAGGGCCGATGATGTCGATCAAGACGGTCAACTCGCTCTCGCACTACACGGACTGGACGATCGGCCACGTGCACTCCGGCGCGCTCGGCTGGGTCGCGTTCGTGACGATCGGCGCGGTGTACAGCATGCTGCCGAAGCTGTTCGGTGCCGAACGCATGCACTCGACGCGCGCGATCGACGTGCACTTCTGGGTCGCGACGATCGGCGTCGTGCTCTACATCGCCGCGATGTGGATCGCGGGCGTCATGCAGGGCCTCATGTGGCGCGCGACCAACACGGACGGCACGCTCACCTACACCTTCGTCGAATCGCTGCGCCAGACCTATCCGTTCTACGTCACGCGCGCGCTCGGCGGGCTCCTGTTCCTGTCCGGCATGCTGATCATGTGCTGGAACGCGTGGAAGACGTGCATGCCGCGACGGGCCGTGCCGGTCGTCGCCGTCCCCCTGCCGGTCCACGCCTGAGGTCGCCCCCATGCTGCATGCCTTCATCGAAAAGAACGTCGGCCTCATGGCCGTGCTGATCATCCTCGCGATCCTCAGCGGCGGCCTCGCCGAGATCGTGCCGCTGATGTTCCAGGCGCAGGCGGTCGAGCCCGCGCCCGGCGTGAAACCGTATTCGCCGCTGCGGCTCGCGGGTCGCGACGTGTACGTGCGCGAGGGCTGCTACGGCTGCCACTCGCAGATGATCCGCACGCTCGCGTCCGAGACCCTGCGCTACGGTCCGTATTCGGCCGCGGGCGAGTCGGTCTACGACCGGCCGTTCCAGTGGGGTTCCAAGCGCACGGGTCCCGACCTCGCGCGCGTCGGCGGCCGCTATTCGGACGACTGGCACCGCGTGCACCTCAAGAACCCGCGCAACGTCGTGCCCGAATCGAACATGCCCGGCTACCCGTGGCTGTCGCAGGCACTCGTCGATCCCGACCTCGTCACGAAGAAGATGCGCGCGTTGAAGCTGCTCGGCACGCCGTACTCCGACGCCGACTTCGCGAGCGTGCGCGACACCGTCACCGGCCAGACCGAGATGGATGCGCTCGTCGCGTACCTGCAGGGGCTCGGCACCAACGTGCAGGCGCCCGCGCCGGAGGCCGCGAAATGATCTCGGGCATCCTCATCGCGCTGATGCTCGTGCTGTTCCCCGCGCTGTTCGCGTGGGCCTGGAGCGCGCGCCGGCGCGAAGCCTTCGACGAAGCCGCCGCGCTCGCGCTCGAGCACGCGGCCGACCCCCTGCATGCGGAGAATCGCCGATGAGCGCGTTCTGGAGCTGGTTCATCATCGTCATCGTCGTCGTCAACATCGTCGGCCTCGTCGTGCTGCTGTTCGCGACCGCGCGCCGACGCAGCGGCGAAGGCGACGCGCGCGCGACGACCGGCCACGTCTGGGACGGCGACCTCGAGGAACTCAACAACCCGCTGCCGCGCTGGTGGTTCGGGCTGTTCGTGCTGACCGTGATCTTCTCGATCGGCTACCTCGTGCTGTATCCGGGCATGGGCAATTTCGCGGGCCGGCTCGGCTGGACCTCGACCGGCGCCGTCAGCGACGAGCTCAAGGACACCAATGCCAAACTCGAGGCGCTCTACGCAGGCTTCCGCGGCCGTGCGCTCGCCGAGCTCGCGCAGGATCCGAAGGCCGTGAAGATGGGTCGCAACGTGTTCGCGAACACCTGCGCCGCGTGCCACGGCTCGGACGCGCGCGGCGCGGTCGGCTACCCGAACCTCGTCGACGACGACGCGCTGTACGGCAGCGATGGCGACACGATGCTCGCGAGCGTGCTGCACGGTCGCCGCGGCGTGATGCCTCCGCTCGCGGCGACCCTGCCCGACGGCGGCGTCGACGAGGTGGCCCATTACGTCATGAGCCTGTCCGGCCGGCCGCACGATGCGCGCCTCGCCGACCTCGGCAAGCCGCGCTTCGAAACGATCTGCGCCGCGTGCCACGGCAAGGACGGCAAGGGCAACCACGCGCTCGGCGCGCCGAACCTCACCGACGACATCTGGCTGCACGGCGGCGGCGACCTCGCCGCGGTGCGCGGCGCGATCACGGACGGCCGCAGCGGCACGATGCCGGCATGGGCGTCGGTGCTCGGCGAAGACCGTGCGCGGCTCGCGGTCGCCTGGCTGCTGTCGCAGAACCCCGCGACCACCGCGGCACCGGCCGCCGCGCCCGTGGGCGGAGCGCAGTGACGATGCGCGGCGAAAGCGTCCACTGGTTCGGTGCGATCCTGTGGCCGTCGTTCTTCGCGGCCGGCGTGGCGACGATGGTGTTCTTCGCGATCGTCGACCCGCTCGACCTCGCGACGATCACCTGGCCGCGCGTGGCGATGTCGCGCGAACTCGGCTACACGATCGGGTTCTTCATGTTCTGGCTCTGCACCGCGTCGGCGAGCCTGTTCACCGCGCTGCTGCTGCGCGTGCCCGCGCCGCGCGAGGCCCGGCGATGAACGCGGGCTCGCGCAAGATCGACGTGCGCGTCGTCGACGGCGGCGGCGCGCTCTATGCGAAGCAGCCGAAGGTCTACCCGCGCGAGATCGACGGCCGTTTCCAGCGCCTGCGCATCGCCGCGGTGTTCTGGTTGCTCGGCATGTTCTACGCGTTCCCGTGGATCAGCATCGGCGGGCAGCAGCTCGTGCTGTTCGACCTGCCGGCGCGCCGCTTCCACGTGTTCGGCCTCAC
>NZ_DATDMY010000324.1:0-8138 GCF_036518555.1 Dokdonella sp.
CCGACCCAGTCGCCGTCGCGGATGCCGCGCTGCTCGGCGTCGTGCGGATGGATCTCGAGCCGGTCCTCGGCGTGCCAGCGGTTGTTCGCGGTGCGGCGCGTCTGCGCGCCGACGTTGTACTGGCTGAGGATGCGCCCGGTCGTGAGGATGAGCGGGTACTTCGCGCTCACCTTTTCGCTCGTCGGCACGTACTCGGTGAGCATGAAACGACCCTTGCCGCGCACGAACGCGTCGACGTGCATCGTCCGCGTGCCGTCCGGATGCGCCGCGTCGCACGGCCACTGGATGCTGCCGAGCTCGTCGATGCGCGCGAAACTGATGCCGGCGAAGGTCGGGGTGAGGCGCGCGATCTCGTCCATGACCTCGGCCGGGTGCGCGTAGTGCATCGGATAGCCGAGCGCGTTCGACAGGAGCTGGGTGACCTCCCAGTCGGCATGGCCGTTGCGCGGCTCCATCACCTTGCGCACGCGCGACACGCGGCGCTCGGCGTTGGTGAACGTGCCGTCCTTCTCGAGGAAGGTCGAGCCGGGCAGGAACACGTGCGCGAACTTGGCGGTCTCGTTGAGGAACAGATCCTGCACGATCACGCATTCCATTGCCGCGAGCGCGGCGGTCACGTGCTGCGTGTCCGGATCCGACTGCGCGATGTCCTCGCCCTGGATGTAGAGCCCCTTGAACTCGCCGTCGAGCGCGGCCTCGAACATGTTCGGGATGCGCAAGCCAGGCTCGGCCTGCAGCCGCACGCCCCAGGCCTGCTCGAACGTCGTGCGCACGGCGTCGTCGGAGACGTGGCGGTAACCCGGGAACTCGTGCGGGAACGAGCCCATGTCGCACGAGCCCTGCACGTTGTTCTGCCCGCGCAGCGGATTGACGCCGACGCCGACGCGACCGAGGTTGCCGGTCGCCATCGCGAGGTTCGCGATCGCCATCACCGCGGTCGAGCCCTGCGAATGCTCGGTCACGCCGAGGCCGTAGTAGATCGCCGCGTTGCCGCCGGTCGCGTACAGGCGCGCGGCCGCGCGCACGTCGGCCGCGGGCACGCCGGTGACCGCCTCGAGCGCCTCGGGCGAGTGCGCGGGATCCGCGACGAACGCTCGCCAGCGCGCGAACGACTCCACCTCGCAGCGCTCGCGCACGAACGCCTCGTCGACGAGGCCCTCGACGACGACGACATGGGCGAGCGCATCGAGCAGGGCGACGTTCGTGCCCGGTCGCAGCTGCAGGTGATGGTCGGCGCGCACGTGCGGCGCGCGCACGAGATCGATCCGGCGCGGGTCGGCGACGATGAGGCGCGCGCCGCCGCGCAGGCGCCGCTTCATCTGCGACGCGAACACCGGATGGGCATCGGTCGGGTTCGCGCCGATCACGAAGATGACGTCGGCGTGCATGACCGAGTCGAAGTCCTGCGTGCCGGCCGACTCGCCGAGCGTGCTCTTGAGGCCGTAGCCGGTCGGCGAATGGCACACGCGCGCGCAGGTGTCGACGTTGTTGCTGCCGAACGCCGCGCGCACGAGCTTCTGCACGAGGTAGGTCTCCTCGTTCGTGCAACGCGACGAGGTGATCCCCCCGATCGAGTCGCGGCCGTACTTCGCCTGGATGCGGCGGAGCTCGTCCGCCGCATGCGCGATCGCCTCGTCCCAGCCGACCTCGCGCCACGGATCGGAGATCTTCGCGCGCAGCATCGGCGTGAGGATGCGCTCGCGGTGCGTCGCATAACCGGTCGCGAAGCGGCCCTTCACGCACGAGTGGCCGTGGTTCGCATGGCCGTCCTTGTTCGGCACCATGCGCACGAGCTGCTCGCCGTCGAGCTCCGCGCGGAACGAACAACCGACGCCGCAATACGCGCAGGTGGTGACGACGCTGCGCGTCGCCTGGCCGTGCTCGAGCAGCGATGTCTCCATCAGCGCGCCGGTCGGGCACGCCTGCACGCAGGCGCCGCAGGACACGCAATCCGAGTCCATGAACGGTTCGCCCTGGCCCGCGACGATCGCCGAGGCGAATCCGCGGCCCTGCACCGTCAGCGCGAACGTGCCCTGCTGCTCGTCGCACGCGCGTACGCAGCGCGAACAGACGATGCATTGCGCGGGATCGAAGCGGAAGTACGGATTCGACGCGTCGACGGGTCGGAACAGCGGGTTGGCGCCTTCGTCCGAGCGCGCTTCGACGTGATTGGCGGCATCGAACCCGTAGCGGACGTCGGCGACGCCGATCCGCCGTGCGACGCGCTCCATCTCGCTGCCAAGGCCACGCGCGAGCGCGTCCTGCGGATGGTCCGACAGATACAGCTCCATGACGCCACGGCGCAGGCGCTCGAGCTTCGCGCCGTGCGTCGTCACCTTCATGTCGGCCGCGACCGGCGTCGTGCACGAGGCCGGGAACCCCTTCATGCCTTCGATCTCGACGAGGCACAGGCGGCACGATCCGAACGCGTCGAGCAGTTCGGTCGCGCACAGCTTCGGGATGTCGATGCCGGCCGCGGCGGCCGCGCGCAGCACCGAGGTGCCGGCGGGCACGCGCACCCCGACGCCGTCGATCGTCAGCGCGACGAGGTCGGTGGAGGTCGATGTCGGCGTGCCGAGATCGGTTTCGACGATGGACAACATGGCAGTCCGCCCCGCGATTCCATGAATTCAGACAACGCCTGCGCGCGCGTCGGCGAGGTCCGACGCCGCAGGTCCGCATTCATCCGAAGTCCTCGCGAAAATGCTTCAGCGCGCTCGCGACCGGATCCGGCGTGAGCCCACCGAGCGCGCACAGCGAGCCGTGCCGCATCGTTTCGCAGAGGTCCTCGAGCAGCGTGAACTGCGCGGCGCGATCCACGCCCGCGCGCAGGCGGTCGAGCACTTCGATGCCGCGCGTCGAGCCGATCCGGCACGGCGTGCACTTGCCGCAGGATTCCGCCGCGCAGAATTCCATCGCGTAGCGCGCCTGCTCGAACATGTCCACGCGGTCGTCGAACGCGACGATGCCGCCATGGCCGAGCATCGCGCCGATCGCGGCGAACGCCTCGTAGTCGAGCGGCGTGTCGAACTGCGATTCGGGCAGATACGCGCCGAGCGGGCCGCCGACCTGTACCGCGCGGATCGGCCGGCCCGAGTACGACCCGCCGCCGTAGTCGTACAGGAGTTCGCGCAAGGTCACGCCGAACGCCTTCTCGACGAGTCCCGTGCGCTTGAGGTTGCCGGCGAGCTGGATCGGCAGGGTGCCGCGCGAGCGGCCGATGCCGTAATCGCGGTAGTACGCGGCGCCGCGCTCGAGGATCAGCGGTACCGACGCGAACGTGATCACGTTGTTGACGATGGTCGGTCGCCCGAACAGGCCCTTGATCGCGGGCAGGGGCGGCTTGAAGCGCACCTGGCCGCGCCTGCCCTCGAGGCTCTCGAGCAGCGAGGTTTCCTCCCCGCAGATGTAGGCGCCCGCACCCAGCCGCACTTCGAGGTCGAAGCGGCGGCCGCTGCCGCGGATGTCGGCGCCGAGCCAGCCGGCCGCGTGCGCGTTGGCGATCGCCGCCTCGAGCGCGCGGCGCGCGTGCGGGTACTCGCTGCGCAGGTAGATGTAGCCCTGCGTCGCACCGACGGCGACCGCCGCGATCGTCATCCCCTCGACGAGGCCGAGCGGATCGCCCTCCATGAGCATGCGGTCGGAGAACGTACCCGAATCGCCTTCGTCGGCGTTGCAGACGATGTACTTGGCGGCCTGGGGACCACGGGCCGAAGGTTGCGGCACGGCTGCATCGAGCACGGTCTTCCACTTGATCCCGGTCGGGAACGCCGCGCCGCCGCGCCCGCGCAGGCCGGAATCGGTCACCGCCTGCACGATGTCCGCGGGCGCCATCGCCAACGCGTTGCGCAAACCGCGGTAGCCGCCGTGCGCGACGTAGTCGGCGACGCTGAGTGGATCGGTCGTGCCGACACGTGCGAAGCAAAGGCGATCCTGGCGCGCGAACCAGTCGAGC
The DNA here is from genome assembly GCF_036518555.1 of Dokdonella sp. Lineage (GTDB taxonomy): Bacteria > Pseudomonadota > Gammaproteobacteria > Xanthomonadales > Rhodanobacteraceae > Dokdonella_A. Next base: position 3,956 of record NZ_DATDMY010000324.1, read on the forward strand.
GATTCGATCGCACCGACGCGCAGCGGATGCGCGGCGGCACGGGCCAACCCGGCGTCGAACAAGCCCGCGACGTCGGCGGCCGCGACCGGCCCGTAGCCGACGCGCGTCGCCGTGCCGCCGGCGGCGACCTCGACTTCGACGAGCGGTTCGAGCCAGAGCAGTCCGCGCGAGCCCGTGCGCACGAGCTCGATCGCAATGCCGCGCCCGCGCGCGACGGTGTCGATCGCGCGCGCAGTCGCCTCGGCGCCGAGCGCGAGCGAGCTCGCGTCGCGCGACACGTACACGCGGAGCGGCGGCGTGGCGGTCGACAGGCTCGCCGGCACGCTCATCCTCGCATCCCCGCGACGAGCGCATCGAACGCCGCCGGCGTCACGCGTGCGTGGAGTTCGTCCTCATCGACGAGCAGCGACGGGCCGCAGCCGCAGTTGCCGAGGCAGTACACCGGCTCGAGCGTGATCGCGCCGTCCGCGGTCGTCCCGTGCCAGTCGACGCCGAGCGTGCGCCGCGCGTGCGCTTCGAGCGCGCGCGCGCCGAGCGCCTGGCACGCCTCCGCGCGACACAGGCGCACGACGTGTCGCCCCGGCGGCGCGGTGCGGAAATGATGGTAGAAGCTCACGACGCCGTGGACCTCGGCGCGGCCGAGCTCGAGCGCGCGCGCGACGGTCGGTAGCGCCGACGGGGGTACCCAGCCGAGCGCGTCCTGGATGCCGTGCAGGATCGGCAGCAACGCACCGGGCCGGCCGCGATGCACCGCGAGGACGGCATCGACCGCGGCACGCTGGACGAGCGTCAGGTCGTCGTCGTACGGTGATCGATCCTGCGGTGGTGGCGGCGTGTCGCCCATCTGTCGAGCGCGCGCGTGCGGGTGCGGCGCGGAATTCCGGTCGGAGAGCGACTCTGCACCACGCCGTGCGCTCCTGCAACCGGCGGCGCGCGACACGCGGCTGCCACGCACGTGACGCCAACGCGCAATGCCCGCGCCATCGCACCTTCACGGTGCGACGCGAAGCTGCGCGGCGGCTTCACGGACCCGGGTGGGCGCATGCGCCACGCAGCGCGCGGTGACGACTGGTCGCGGCGCCAGTTCATCTTGCGCGCGGCGGCGACGCTCGGCGTCGCCGGCTTCGGTCTCGGCGGCGGCCTGCTCGCGCGGCCGCGCTTCGACGCGTACCCGTTCGCGCTCGGCGTCGCCTCGGGCGATCCTGCCGCGGACGGCTTCGTGCTATGGACGCGCATCGCGACCGCACAGTCGGACGCCGCGTTCCTGCCGCTCGAGGACTACGAGGTCGAATGGATCGTGGCCGAGGACGAACGCCTGCGCCGGGTCGTGCGCAGCGGTCGCGGCGTCGCGCGCGCCAGTACGGCGCACGCGCTGCACGTGGAACTCGACGGCCTCGCCCCCGATCGCTGGTACTGGTACCAATTCCGCTGCGGCGACGCGGCGAGCCCGGTCGGGCGCACGCGCACCCTGCCCGTCGCGGGCGCGCCGGTCGCGCGCCTGCGCCTCGCGCTCGCGTCGTGCCAGCACTACGAGCACGGCTACTACGCGGCGTACCGCCACATGCTCGGCGACGACCTCGACCTCGTCGTGCACGTCGGCGACTACATCTACGAGGGCTCGTGGGGGCCTCGCGTGCGCCGCCACGAAGCCGACGGCGGCGTGGAGACGCTCGCGGACTACCGCAACCGGCACGCCTGCTACCGGCGCGACGCCGACCTGCAGCGCGCGCACGCGGCCTACCCGTGGCTCGTGACCTGGGACGACCACGAAGTCTCGAACGACTACGCGGGCCTCGTTTCCGCCTACGGCGAGCCTGCGCACGCGTTCGCCGCGCGCCGCGCCGCGGCGTACCGCGCATGGTGCGAACACATGCCGCTGCGCGCGCGGACGCGCGCGACCTTGCGCATGTACCGCCGCTTCGCATTCGGCGACCTCGCCACGCTCAGCCTGCTCGACGACCGCCAGTACCGCGCCGCGCACGCCTGCGCCGACCGGGGCGAGATGATCGATGCGGCCGCCTGTACCGAACTCGGCGCGCCGTCGCGCAGCGTGCTCGGCGCCCCGCAGGAGCGCTGGCTCGAGGACGGGCTCGAGCGCGGCGACGCGCATTGGAACGTCATCGCGCAGCAGACGCTCGTCGCGCCGTTCGTGTCGCGCGACGACGACGGCGAACCTCGCGTCTGGACGGACGGCTGGGACGGCTACCCCGCGGCGCGCTCGCGACTGCTCGGCCACGTCGCCGAGCGGCGCATACCGAACGTGGTCACGCTCGGCGGCGACGTGCACGCGTTCCACGCCTGCGATCTCAAGGCCGACTTCGCCGATCCGGACAGCGCGACCGTCGCGACCGAGTTCGTCGGCACCTCGATCAGCTCGCTCGGCGACGACCACGCCGCGCGCGTGCGCGACCTCGACCTCAACCCGCACGTGCGCGCCTACGACGGCCGCTGGCGCGGCTACCTGCGCTGCGACATCGGCCGCGACGCGTGGCGCAGCGACTTCGTCGCGCTCGACGACGCCACCGATCCGCGCAGCGCGGCGCGGACGCTGCAGGCGTTCCACGTCGAAAGCGGTCGTGCCGGCGTGCAGGCGTAGGACGCGCGGTGCACGTCGTCGATCTGACCCTGTTCTTCGCGCCTCACAGCGGCGGCGTCAAGCGTTACCTGCTCGCCAAGCGCGCGTTCCTCGCCACGCAGCGCGACGTGCGCCACACCCTGCTCGTGCCGGGCCCGCGCACCGCCGCGCACGCACCGGGCCTGGTCGAGCTCGCGAGCCCGCGGGTCCCGTTCGGTGCCGGCTATCGCGTCCCGCTGCGCGTGCACGACTGGTCGGCGATGCTGCGCGACCTGCGCCCGGACCTCGTCGAGGCGGCCGATCCGTACCACCTCGCGTGGATCGCTGTGCGCGTAGCCGACCGCCTCGGCGTCGCCGCAACCGCATTCGCGCATTCGGACCTCGCGCGCCTGCTCGGCGACCGCGTCGCGCCGGCGATCGGTCGCGTGGCGAGCGCCTACCTGCGCAACCTCTATCGACGCTTCGACTGCGTGTTCGCGCCGAGCCGGCTCGTCGCCGAGCGCCTCGGCGACCTCGGCGTCGAACGCGTCGCGCTGCAGCCACTCGGCGTCGACGGTCGCGTGTTCCACCCATGCCGCGCCGATCCGGCGCTGCGCGCCGAGCTCGGCCTCGCCGCCGATGCGCGCCTGCTCGTGTTCGCGGGCCGCCTCGCGGCGGAGAAGAACGTGCCGCTGCTGCTCGACGCATTCGCCCGCCTCGGCGCGCCGTACCACCTGTTGCTGGTCGGCGGCGAGCGCGCGCTGCGGCTCGCCCCGCACGCGACGCTGCTGCCGTACCAGCAGGACGGCATCCGCCTCGCGCGCCTGCTCGCGAGCGCCGACGCGCTCGTGCACGCGGGCCGGCACGAAACGTTCGGCCTCGTCGTGGTCGAGGCGATGGCGTGCGCGCGCCCGGTCGTCGCGCTCGGCGGCGGTGCGATCGACGAACTCGTCGACGCCTCGGTCGGCGTGGTCGCCGCGCGCGCGGACGCGCGCTCGCTCGCCGAAGCGGTGCACGCGCTCTACGAACGCGATCGCGCCGCAATGAGTGCGCTCGCGCGCCTTCGCGTCGCGCGCGACTACTTGTGGGAGCGGACCCTGCCGCGCCAGCTCGAGCGCTATCGCGACCTCGTGCAGGCGTCGCGCGCGCGCGCCGGCCACGACGGTACGATCGCCGAGCCCGCGTGATGGCGCGCCTGTGCATCGCGATCCATGACGTCGCGCCGGCGACCTGGCCCGCGTGCGACCGCCTGCTCGCGCTCGTCGACGCGCTGGGCGCGCCGCCGCTCACGCTGCTCGTCGTGCCCGACTGGCACCGCCGCGGCGCGATCGACGCCGACCGCGCGTTCCGGCGAGCGATCGACGCGCGCGTCGCGCGCGGCGACGAGCTCGCGCTGCACGGTCTCGTGCACCTCGACGAGGCGACGCCGCCGCGTCGTGCGCTCGACCGGCTGCGTCGGCGCGTGTTGACCGCCGGCGAGGGCGAGTTCGCCGCACTCGACGAAGGCGAAGCGCTCGCGCGCATCGATGCGGGCCTCGAGCGCTTTTCGCGCTGCGGCTGGGCCGCGCGCGGTTTCGTCGCGCCCGCGTGGCTGCGTGGCGCGGGCACGCGCGCGGCCCTTGCGCGGAC